>NZ_SMKY01000005.1 GCF_004349235.1 Actinomadura darangshiensis
GACTAGTCGTCGGCAGCGTCAGATGTGTATAAGAGACAGGGGCTTGGCGGGCAGGGCCGCGGCGGCCATGCGGCGCTGCGCCAGGGCGATCTGGACGACGAACGCCTCGTCCCACTTGAGGCGTTTGCGGGCGCGGCCCAGTTCGTCCCATGTGCGGGGACGGTGGATGCCGTCGTAGGCGTCGCGGAGGCCGATCAGGCCGCGGCGCTGGAGGAGGGCCGCCGGCACGGGGTCGGCGGGCAGGTCCAGCTGGGACAGGACGGTCTCGACGGACGTGCTGATCGCCTCGATGGGCAGCGACTTCGTGGACGGGTAGATCGGGATGATCTCGTCCGCCCACTCCTGCGCGGCCTCCTCGGCCTTCTCGTGGACGACCTTGTACTGCGGGTGCGCCAGTTGCCGCACGGGCCTGCCGCTGCGCGGCCGGTAGGTGCTGATCTTCCCGGCGAACAGGCCGCGGGTGCCGGGCGACAGGTCCTTCTCGGGCCGGTAGGAGCCCTTGCGGCCGAAGAAGCTGAGCTTCAGCTCGCCGGTGCCGTCGGTGACGGTGATCTCCAGGACGTAGCCGGGGTTGCGGGACAGGGTGCGGCCCTGCACCTTGACGACCTCCGCCATGACCGTGACGTGCTCGTCGTCCTGCAGGCCGCTGAGCTGGGTCAGCTCGCCGCGGTGGGCGTAGCGGCGGGGGTAGTGGTGCAGGAGGTCGCCGACCGTGTGCAGGTCGAGGCCCTTCTCCAGCGCCTTGGCCGTCTTGTCGCCGAGGACCTTGCGCAACGGCTCGTCGAGATTCGCCACGTCGTCTTTTCTAGCCCATGGGGGCGACGGGAATCATTCGACGCCGATGAGGAGGGGGTAGCGTTCCTGGCCGCCGTCGTAGACGCCGGTCTCCACGTCGGGGTGCGCGCGGCGCAGATGCCCTTCGAGGGCGGCGGCGAGGCCGGGCGGCGCGTGCCGGCCCGCGATCAGGGTGAGCAGTTCGCCGCCGCCGGACAGCATCCGGTCCAGCAGGGCGCCCGCCACGCCCGCCACGTCCGCCCCGATCGTCACGACGTCGCCCTCGATCAGGCCGAGGACGTCGCCCGGCTGGCACAGGCCGACGCTCGTCACCGCCTCCTCTGCGGCGACCTCCAGGTGGCCGAAGCGGGTGGCGCCCGCGGCGCGGGTCATCTCGATCACGTCCTCGGCGAAGCGGCGCAGCGGGTCGTGCACCGCGAGCGCCGCCATGCCCTGGACCGACGCCTTCGTCGGCACCACCGCGATGCGCGCTCCGCCGTCGCGGGCGCGCTCCGCGGCGGCCTCGGCGAGGGAGAGGACCTCGGGTTCGTTCGGCAGGACGGTCACCTCGTCGCCCGCCGCGAGGATCGCGTCGGCCAGCACCGCGAGCGGCGGGACGGCGCCGGGCTCGCGCCGGACGACCCGCGCGCCGCACTCCTCGAACAGCGCGGCCAGCCCGTCGGCGGCGGTCACGGCGATCACCGCGCGGCCGGTGTGCGGCGCGTGCGGCCCACCGGCGGCGTGCAGGTAGGTGACGCGGAGGCGGTGCGGGCGGCCCGCCGCCATGCCCGCCTCGATCGCGGCCCCGGCGTCGTCCACATGGACGTGGACGTTCCACAGCCCCTCGCCGCCCACGACGACGAGCGAGTCCCCGAGGCCGTCGAGCCGCTCCCGCAGGGTGTGGACGGCGTCGTCGGGCGCGTCCAGCAGGTACATCACCTCGTAGCCGGGGCCCTGCGGCTCCGGCGGCTCCGCCGCGGGCGCGGACGTCCCGGAGGCGCGGGCCGGGATCTCGTACCGCTCGGGATACTCCTCGGTGAGCACCGCGACGAGGGCGTCGAGCACGACGCAGAGGCCGGCGGCGCCCGCGTCGACGACGCCGCTGCGGGCCAGGACGTCGAGCTGGCCCGTCGTGCGGCGCAGTGCCTGCCGGGCTCCCGCGGAGGCGGCTCGGGCGGCCTCGGTGAGGTCCGGGGCCGCCGCGCAGGCAGTGGCGGCTTCGGCGAGGACGCTCAGGATCGTCCCCTCCACGGGGTGCTCGACGGCGCCGCGCGCGAGCCCCGACGCGTGGTCCAGGGCCCCCGCGAAGGCGGTGCCGTCGGGTGGCGCCGCCAGCGGGCCGAGGACGTCCGCGAGGCCCCGGAACGCCTGGCTGAGGATCACGCCCGAGTTGCCCCGGGCGCCGAGCAGCGCCCCCTGGGAGAGCGCCCGCCATGCGTCGGCGCCGGCGGCGTCCGGCGCCAGCTCGTCGAGCGCGTCCGCCGCCGCGATCACGGTCAGGTGCAGGTTGGTGCCGGTGTCGCCGTCCGGGACGGGGAACACGTTGAGCGCGTCGATCTCGGTCCGGGTGCGGCCGAGCGCGTCCGCCGCCAGCCTGCACCAGCGCCGCACCGTCCCGCCGTCGAGGACGGCACGTCGATCGGACTGCCCCACAGTGCTCCTCTCCCCGCCGCAAGCTTCGCACGCCGTGCTCCGGTCGCCGTCATTCCGGCCGCCGTCCGATTCGCCTAGCCGACGGGCAGTCGGCTACTCTGATCCATGCGCCTCGTCCGAGGCGCTCATCGGTGAGCGTCCATGATGCCCGGCCCGCCCGCGGCGGCACCGGGCGGCGTTCCGGTTCAGAGCATCGACACCACTTGGAGTTTCCCGTGGCTTCCGTCTGCGACGTCTGCGGCAAGGGACCCGGTTTCGGCATGCGCGTCTCCCACTCGCACCGCCGCACCCCGCGCCGCTGGAACCCCAACATCCAGCGCGTGCGCGCCGTCGTGAACGGCACCACCAAGCGGATCAACGCCTGCACGTCCTGCATCAAGGCCGGCAAGGTCGTCAAGCCCACGGTCTGACCGCCCCGCGGCGGATTCAGGCTCGGCACTCGGGTCGGCTCACCCATCCGGTGAGTCGGCCTTTTTGCATGCCCCGCATCGCGCCTCCGGCCGGTCTCGTCACCGGCCGGACAGAGGCCCGGCATGGGCCGGGGCCGAGGGCTGTCAGCGGTGGCGCCAGGCGTGGTCGACGGGCCCGATGCCGGCGCCGAGCGGGAAGCCCGCCGCGATCGCGCCCGTCACGTACTCCTTCGCCTTCGCCACGGCCGCCGGGACGTCCTCGCCCAGCGCCAGCTGCGACGCGATGGCCGACGCGAGCGTGCAGCCGGTCCCGTGGGTGTGCCGGTTGTCGAGCCGGGGCGCGGTGAAGCGCCGCTCGTGCTCCCCGTCGAACAGCAGGTCGGCGGGCTCGCCCGGCAGGTGCCCGCCCTTGATCAGCACCCAGGCGGGGCCGAGCGCCTTGACCGCCTCGGCCGCCTCCCGCATCCCCGATTCGTCCACGACCTTGACGCCGGTGAGCTGCTCGACCTCGTACAGGTTCGGGGTGACGACGGTCGCGGCGGGCAGCAGCGCCGAGCGGACGGCGGCGACGGCGTCCGGGGCGAGCAGCGAGTCGCCGTGCTTGGAGACCCCGACCGGGTCGACGACGGCGGGCGCGTCCGACGCGGCGAGGGCCGCGGCGACGATCTCGACGAGGGCGGTGGACGCGAGCATCCCCGTCTTGATCGCGTGCACGCCGATGTCGGACAGCACCGAGTCGAGCTGGGCGCGCACCGCCTCGGGGGGCAGCTCCCAGTAGCCCTGCACGCCGAGGGAGTTCTGCGCGGTGACGGCGGCGATGACGCTCATCCCGTGGACGCCGTTGGCGAGCATGGTCTTCAGGTCCGCCTGGATGCCGGCGCCGCCGCCGGAGTCGGAGCCCGCGATGGTGAGGACGAGGGGCGGGGCCGTGGGAGTGCGCGTCATGCCGCCCACTTTATGGCGGCGTGCCGGAACCGGCGATCTCAGGCGCCGGTGGCCTCACACGAAGGCGCAGGGCAGCTTGTTGAGCACGCAGGCGTACGGCTTGGACGCGGTGCCGCGCGCGGTGAAGACGATCCTGACGGTGCCGCCGGGCGCGATGCCGGTGCGGCCGCGGACGAAGGCCAGCTCCCCGGTCCGGACGTTGGTGCCGCCGCTGACCGCGGTGACCGACGCGTTGCGGATCTTGAAGGCGAGCGCCCACGCGGGGACGGGCCGCTGCCCCTTGTTGGCGATGGTGGCGGTGGCCTTGAACCCGCCGGGGGCCCGGGACGCGACCCGGAAGGCGATCAGCAGGCCGTCGGCGCGGCCGGCGCCGCGGCCGGCGCGCTCGCCGGGGCCGCGCTGGGAGACCTGGCTGTCGCGCGGGTCGTTCTGCGTGGTCTTCGGGGAGCCGCCGCCCGCGAAGTTGAGGGAGATCTGCTGGGTGCTGAGCGCGTAGGAGACGATGCCCACCGCGATGACCAGCGCGACGATCGGGAGCAGCGGCATGGGCAGCACCGAGACGAACTTCATCCAGCCGCGCCCCTGGGACGGGGGGCCGGACGGTGCCGCGTCCTTGCCGGGACCCGGCTGCTCGGGCGGAGCGGGCGGATCGGGCGGATCGGGGGGCAGGCCCCGCGGCTGCTCGGGCAGCGTGGCGGACGGCGCCCCCGGGTAGTCGCCGGGGTAGTCCCCCGGCAGGGGGTCGAACTGCTGCGCGCCCCGCGGATCGCTCCGGGGTTCCGCACCCGGGGACGGGCCTGACCGGACCCGGTCATGCGGCGACACGTAAACGCGGTCGTCGGTCGGCCCGGAGAAGATCTCGTAGGAGGGGTCGGCGGGAGCGCCGGAGTACGGACCCTGGGACGCCTCAGCGCCCGGTACGGGTTCGTCGCCGGGTTGCCCAGCCCTGGAGTGTCGTCCCATCCCATCCTTCTTCGATCACAGGATGTATACCAAACCCGTACCAAACATGCCTACCGGATACGTAAACGCACACGGCTGTACGCGCAGCGTGCACCCCCGCGTTCACACCGGGAAATGGTCCCATGCACCGGCGGGCGGGTCGCGCCCGTCCACGCGGACTCCGGTCCCTTCCACGACCCTCCCGATCGTCCTCCAGGAGGGCGGCAGGGCGGCCGATTCCGGGAAGGTCGCGGCGAACCCGTGGTCCTCCCCGCCGGTGAGCGCGTGCCGCAGCCCGTCCGGCCCGAGGATCTCCGGGACGGGCACCGCCGCGGAGTCGACCTCGATGCGGACGCCGCCGGCCTCGGCGATGTGCCCGAGATCCTGGACGAGCCCGTCGCTCACGTCCAGCAGCGCGGTGGCACCGTGCGCCCGCGCCTCGTCCCCTGCCGTGTAGGGAGGCTCAGGACGGCGGTGCGCCGCGATCAGCTCCGCGGGCCCGTCGCGCCCGGCCGCGAGCAACGCGAGCCCCGCGGAGGCGAAGCCGAGGCGTCCCCGGACGGCCACCACGTCCCCCGGGCGCCCCCCGGACCGGGTGAGCGGCGCCGCGCCGCCGAGGTCGCCGAGCGCGGTGACCGCGAGCGCGACCTCCGGCGCGCCCACGACGTCGCCGCCCGCGACGGACGCGCCCGCGACGCGGCATTCGTCGGCGAGCCCGTCGTAGAGCCGCTCGGCCCACTCGACGCCGGTGCCGGGCGGCGCCGCGAAACCGACGAGCAGCGCCGTGGGGCGGGCGCCCATCGCGACGACGTCGGCGAGGTTCTGCGCGGCGGCCTTGCGCCCGATGTCATAGGGACCCGACCAGTCGCGGCGGAAGTGCCGCCCCTCCACGAGCAGGTCGGTGGTGGCGACGACGCGCCCGTCCGGCGCCGCGACGACCGCCGCGTCGTCGCCGGGCCCGAGCCGGACCGCGGGGCCCTGCGGGAGCCGCCGCGTCAGGCGCCCGATCAGGGCGAACTCGCCCAGGTCACCGATCGTGCCCATTCGCCCCGTTCCCCCGTGTTCGCACGTTTCCCACCGGTCTCACCGGGCACGCCGTACCCCGGCCGCCCGCAGCGGCGCGTAACACGATACGGTGAACCGTCCAACGGTTGATTCTCCGCCCGGGGAGGACGTGATGGTGCAGGCCTACATCCTCATCCAGACCGAAGTGGGCAAGGCCGCCGAGGTGGCGGGTCACATCTCCGGTATTACGGGCGTGACCCTGGCGGAGGACGTCACGGGACCCTACGACGTGATCGTCCGAGCGGAGGCGCGGAATGTGGACGAGCTTGGCAAGCTCGTCGTCGCGCAGATCCAGGCGGTCGAGGGCATCACGCGCACCCTCACCTGCCCGATCGTCCATATCTAAGCCGGCGCTCGCCCTCGGCGCGGCGCTGCTCGCGGCCGCCTGCGGCGACGGAGCGGTCCAGGTTCCAGTGCCGAGCCCCGGCGCGGCGACGCAGCGGCTGTGCCAGGGGCTGCGGCTGCCCGAGAAGGTGCACGGGCAGAAGCGCCGCGACACCTCCCCGGGCTCGCCGCTCACCGCCGCGTGGGGGTCGCCCGCGATCGCGCTGCGCTGCGGCGTCCCGCGCCCTCCGACGCTGCGGCCCGCGTCCGAGCTGGTGACCATCAACGGGATCGACTGGTTCGGGCTGCCCGCCGACCGGCCGGTCACGTTCACCGCGGTCGGCCGGCAGGCGTACGTCGAGGTGACGGTGCCGCCCAAGTACAACCCGGCCGGGGACGTGCTGATCGAGCTCGGTCCCTCGATCAAGGCCACGATCCCGGCCAAGCCCGAGGGCCAGATCTGATCACCAGATGGGGACCGGGCTCTCCCCGCGCGGGTAGTAGCCGGGGATCGGCTCGCCGGCCGCGGCCCGGTCCAGGCGCCGCTTCATCCCGTCCGACAGCACGCCGGCCTTCATCATCTCGACGAACACGGACGTGACGTTGCCGAGGTCGAACCAGTCGCGCTGCCAGGACCACCGCCGGTCCCCCGCGTACCGGAACCAGGACCCGCCGATGCCGAGCACCTCGTAGGGCGTCCCGTCGTGGCGCTTGGCGTCGGCGACCTGCTTCCAGAACCCGACGACCTCGCCCTTGGCCTCGTCGACGAGGATGCTCTGGTACGGGTACGTCCAGCCGTCCAGGCCGCCCATCTCCGAGCCGAGCGCGATGTCGCGGATCTCGTCCCGGCCGACGGCCATGAAGTCCTGGTCGGGGCCGATGTTCCAGCCGTAGGTGGCGTCCTCGGTGTAGAGGTCGGCGAGCGGGCGCCAGTCGCCCGCCTCCTCGCAGCGGCGGTTCTCGGCCAGCCAGTGCTCGACCATCGCGTCGAGTTCTTCGCGCGGGAACGACGGCATCATGCCTCCAGCAGTTTGAGGGCCTGGGTGGGGCAGTAGCGGACGGCGGCGGTCACCTCGGCGCGCAGGTCCTCCGCCGGCTCGGCGTCCAGGACCCGCACCTGTGGGCCCCGACCAACCGACCCCGACCTACCACCTCGGCCCTTGCCGGGGACCTCGAAGACGTCGGGGGCCTCCAGCTCGCACATGGCGTGTCCCTGGCACAGGTCCAGGTCGGCCTCGACCCTCACCGCCGCTCTTCCTTTCTGGGGGGCGACCCCCAGACCCCCGGGTCCGGAGGCCCGGCGATCCTCGCTTCGCTGCGGTCATCGAGCCTCCTGCGGTAGCGGGCCAGGCACGGCTGGGCGAGCTGGACGACCATCTTCGAGTGGTCGTTGCGGTAGGTCTCGGGCGGCTGGGCGGGCTCGAACTCGAAGTCCCGCAGCAGCACCGAGAAGATGGCCTTGAGCTGCATCATCGCGAAGTTTGCGCCGACGCAGCGGTGCCGCCCGGCGCCGAACGGCACCCACGTCCACCGGTTGAGGAGGTCCTCCTCGCGGGGCGCGGCGTAGCGCTCCGGGCGGAAGGCGTCGGCGCCCGGGAAGTCGGACTCGATCCGGTTGGAGACGGCGAGGCTGCAGCCGACCATCGTGCCGGCCGGGATGCGGTGGCCGAGCACCTCCTGGTCGGACTGCGCGACCCGCAGCAGCAGGATCAGCGGCGGATGCAGCCGCAGCGCCTCCTTGACCGCGGACTCCAGCTTCGGGATGGCGCGCAGCGCCTGGAACGACACCTCGCGGCCGTCGTCGTACAGCTCGTCCAGCTCGCGGACGACGCCGTCCAGGACGTCCGGGTGGCGGAGCAGCTCGATCAGCGTCCAGGCGGCGGTGCCGGACGTGGTGTGGTGCCCGGCGAACATCATCGAGATGAACATGCCGGTGACCTGGTCGGCGTCGAACTTGAGCGTGCCGTCCTCGTCCCGGATGGACATGAGGACGTCGAGCAGGTCGCGGTCCTCTTTGGGAGGGTTCGGAGGCCGGCCGTCCATGATCCCCTGGACGAGGGCGACGAGCGCGGCCCGCGCCTTGTCCCGCCGCCGGAAGCTCTCGATGTCGGCGTACGGGTCGACGTAGGCGATCGCGTCGGTGCCGCGTTCGAGGTCGTGGTACAGGTCGGCGAACCGGTGGTCGAGCTGCTCGCGGAACTTGCGCCCGATGAGGCACGCGGACGAGGTGTAGATCGTCAGCTCGGCGAAGAAGTCGAGCAGGTCGATCTCGCCCTCGTCGCCCCAGCCGGCGACCATCCGGTCGACCTCGGCGGCGATCGTCGCGGCGTGCCCCTTCAGGAACGAGCCCTTGAGCGCCTGGTTGTGCAGGGCCTCGCGGCGCTGCTCGGGGGTGGCGTCGAAGACCACGCCCTCCCCGAAGATCGGCGTCATGAACGGGTACGCCTCGGCCTGGTCCAGCACCTCGTCGGGGGCGCGGAAGAAGAACTCGTTGGCCTCCGCGCCGGACAGCAGCACGACGCGCCGCCCGGCGAGCGTGAACTCGCCGACGTCGCCGCACTCGTCGCGGACGCGGCGCATCAGCCCGATCGGGTCGGACCGCAGCTCCTCCAGATGGTCGGGCCCGCCCGACACGGCGCGCGGCTCCACCAGAGCGGTCATGATTCCTCCAAGGGGGCTTCGGGCTGTACTTCGACGAGCCGGAGATGGGCGCCGCGCGGGGTCGCGACGACCGCGGCGACGGCGGCGGCGACGTCGGACGGGCGCAGGAAGTACGGGTGGCGGGCGTGGCCCCACTTCACCCAGTCCTCCAGGACGGCACCGGTCGTCTCCGCGTCCCACGTCATGCCCATGCCGGTCGCGGTGGGGCCGGGCCGGACGATCGACGCCCGCACCCCCGTCCCCTCCAGCTCCATCTGCATGGTGCGGGCCATCCCCTCCACGCCGTTCTTGGCCGCGACGTAGGCACCCGTCCAGGAGCGCGGTTCGGGGACGGTGTCGGAGGAGATGAACACGATGTCGCCGCGGCGCCGCGCCACCATCTGCGGGACGAAGTGCGACACGAGCCGGTGCGCTCCGACGAGGTGGACCTGCAGCTGCGCGAGGAACTCGGCGGAGTCGAGTTCGTGGATGCGCCCGGCGGCCAGGTCGCCCGCACTGGACACGACGACCTCGGCGGGGCCGAGCGCGTCGCCGGCCGCCGCCGCGAACGCCTTGACGGAGTCGGAGTCGCCGACGTCCAGCGGGTGCGCGAACGCCTCTCCCCCGCCGGCCCGGATCGTGGCCGCCAGCTCCTCGCACTTGCCGGTGCGCCGCGCGCCGAGCGCGACCGGATGCCCGGCCATCGCCAGGGCCGTGGCGGTCGCCGCGCCGATGCCGGACGACGCGCCAGTGACGACGGCCGGACGCCGCTCGGGATGAGGATCGAACCGCGGCATCTACCGCACCCCCACACGAACCGGCAGCGAGGCGAACCCGCGGACGTTCACCGAATGGACCCGCTCGGCCCGCGCCTCGTCGACCTCGAAGGACGACACGCACCGCACCAGCTCGGTCAGCGCGATCCGGGCCTCGAGCCGGGCCAGGTTGGCGCCGAGGCAGAAGTGCCGCCCGCCGCCGAAGCTGACGAGCTGCGACGTGTCCCGGTCGAGGTCGTAGGCGTCGGCCTCGTCGAAGACGCGCGAGTCGCGGTTGGCCGACCCGACGAGCAGCAGCATCCGGTCGCCCGCGCTCACCTGCCGCCCGTGCAGTTCGACGTCCTGCACGACCTTGCGGGCGAGCATCTGGCTGGAGGTGTCGTAGCGGAGCGTCTCCTCCACCCAGTCGTCCACGCGGGCCGGGTCGCGGAGCGGCTTGGCGGCCTGCTCCGGGTTCCGCGACCCCCAGAACAGGGCGTTGGCCAGCAGCTTCGTCGTGGTCTCGTTGCCGGCGACGACCATGAGGAACAGGAACGCGATGATCTCGGTGTCGGCCAGCCGGTCGCCGTCGACCTCGGCGTCCAGCAGCGCCGACGTCAGGTCGCCGGCCGGCCTGCGGCGCCGCTCGGCGACCATGTCCTGGTAGTAGCCGACGAGGGTGAGCGCCGCGTCCATCCCGGCGGGCGGGACGTCGTTGAGCCCCTCCTCCCGGTGCACGACCGTGTCGGCGAGCCGGCGCACCTCCGTCCGGTCGGCCTCCGGGACGCCCATCATCTCGGAGATGACGTCCATGGGCAGGAGCCCGGCGAAGTCGGAGACGAAGTCGAACTCGCCCTTCTCCAGGGCGGGCTCCAGGTGGCGCCGGGTCAGCGCCAGGATGCCTTCGCCCAGCTCCTTCACCCGCCGCGGCGTGAAGCCCTTGGACACCAGCGCCCGCATCCGCGTGTGCCGGGGCGGGTCGAGCGCCAGGAACGACATCGTCCGATGCGCCTGCGGGCCCCAGGCGCTCGGCTCCACCGAGACGCCGTGGGAGTTGGAGAACGTCGCGTGGTCGCGGAAGGCCGCCGCGACGTCGGCGTGCCTGGACAGCGCCCAGAAACCGATCTCGTCGTTGCGGTACAGGGGCGCCTCCTCGCGGAGGCGCGCGTAGAGCGGATAGGGGTCCTCATGGACGGCGTAGTCGAACGGGCTGTAGGAGACCTGCGCGGCAGGGTCCACGGCCGTCACCTCACTCCGGGGGGTCGGGCAGGATGAGCTCCGCCATCTCGGCGAGCCGGTCGGCCATGCGGGCGTAGGAGGTGTAGCCCATGCCCGCGTGCACCAGCGCGCCGGTGTAGGCCAGCTCCAGCGCGCCGAGGATCTTGGGGTCGTCGTGGTCGCGCAGCGCCGCGCGGAGCCGCTCGCGGATCGCGACGCCGATCCGCTCCCGCAGCTCGCGGACGTCGGGGTCGGTGCCGAGCAGCGCGGTGGTGCACGCGCCCGCCAGCTCCGGCTCGTCCGACACCAGCAGCGCGATCTCGCGCAGGGTCCCGGTCACCCGCTCCAGCAACGCCCCGTCCGCCTCCACCGGGGGCAGGGCGCTGAGCCGCCGCCAGAACACCTCGGTGATCAGGTGGTTCTTGGAGGCGAAGTAGGTGTAGGCGGTCGCGGGCGCGACCCCGGCGCGGCGGGCCACGTTGCGGACGGTCAGCCCCTCGTAGCCGGACTCGCCGACCTCCGCCACGGCGGCGTCGGTGAGCCGCCGCACCGTGTCGGCCTGCCGCTCGGTGAGGCGGCGCCGGGTGGGCTCGGTCGTCAGATCCTGTTTGCCGGACACGTGTCCAGACATTAGTTCAGAAAAAGCCGGCACGCAATGACCGGCGCGTGCTCAGGGCACCAGATCGCCCCGTGGAGACGTCGTCCGCCCGGCGATGCAGGCTGACGGCTCCGATCACGAGCAGCGCCGGCCCGGCCCCGGCGATGGCCGCGTTCACCGCGCGCCGCGTGCGCCGGCGGGCGCTCGCCATCATTTGCATTGCGGCTGGTGAAAGCTCCGGCGGAGTGTCCGTCCGTTTCGTGGCGAACTCTGTTCGGATCGGCGGCGTCCCAGTGGGTGTTGCTGGGGGTGCGATGCTCGCTGCGGTCGGTGATGGAAGGGGTCATAGTTGGTGGATCGACTGGAGTCCGGGGATCCGGGGCAGATCGGGGAGTTCTGGCGGGCCGGCTGGGCGCCGGCGGGCAGGGCGTGGTCTATGACGCCTACGGCCCCGACGGGACGCGGGTGGCGATCAAGGTGCTGCACGGGGCGCAGGAGTCGCCGGCGGAACTGGCGCAGATGGCGGCCGAGGCGCGTGCGGCGCAGCGGGTCGCCTCGTTCTGCACCGCCAAGATCGTGCAAGTGCGGCTGGAGCCGCCGCGGCCCTATATCGTCAGCGAGTACATCGATGGGCTGAGCCTGCAGGCTGCCGTCACCGGTTCCGGGGAGCGGTCGGGACGGTTCGGCGGGGACGATCTGTACCGGCTGGGCATCGGGATCGCCACCGCGCTGACGGCCATTCACCAGGCCAAGGTGGTGCACCGCGACCTCAAGCCCGGCAACATCATGCTCGGCCCCGATGGCCCCCGGCTGATCGATTTCGGGATCGCGCGGGTGCTGGACACCGGTTCGGCCACCCGGGGCAGCGGGTTCGTCGGGACGCTGCGGTACATGGCCCCGGAGGTGTACGCCGGACAGCGGGCCGGGGCCGAGGCCGACGTGTTCGCCTGGGGCGCGATCATGGTGTTCGCCGCGACCGGCGAGCATGCCTTCACCGGCTCCGACCTGCCCGGGATCGCCTACCAGATCCGCACCCACGATCCCGACCTGACCGTGCTGCCCGACCCGCTGCGCAAGCTGGTGGCGACGGCGCTGGCCAAGGATCCGCTGGAACGGCCGTCGGCGCGGGCGATCTTGGCGGCGCTGACCAGTGATCCGCACAAGGGGGTCGGCGATCCACCAGACCTGGTGGGCATCGGAGTCGCGCAGGCCGGGCCGTTCAGCGGGTGGGAGCCGGGTGACCCGGCGCTGGGCAAGCTCGCCGAGGACGCCTACACCGCCCTGCCGCCCGACGAGCAGAGGCTGGTCCCGGAAGTCTTCCTGCGATGCGTGGTGCCCGGCGAAGGCGCGGGCCTGTCCACCCGCCCGGTGCCGGTCGCGGAACTGTTCGACCGCCAGGACCCCGCCGAAGGGGAGGCGCTGCAGCGGATGGTCCGGGCCTTCGCGCCCCTGCTGACCGGCAACGGCGAACACACAGGCGAGCGGGAGGGCCGGCGCGCTCCCGAGCAGATCGTTCTGGCTCGGCCGGCGGTCCTGCGAGCGTGGCCCCGGCTGCGGGACTGGGTCGAGGAACAACGCCAGGAACTACCCGTCCATCATCGCATCCGCCAGGCCGCACGTGTCTGGGATGACAACGGGCAGCGCCGCGGTGACGTGCTGACAGGCGCTTACCTGGACCACGCCGTGGGCTGGGCCAGCACCGGGCGCCGGCCGTCTCTCAACCGGATCGAACGCGGCCTGCTGGACGCCAGCACCCGTGCCCAGACCATCCGTACCCGCCGCACCCGCGCCGCCGCCCTGGTGCTGGCCATCACCACACTGTTGTCGCTCACCGCGACCGGATGGGCGATCCGGGCACAACAGAACGCCGCCCAGCAGCGCGACAACGCCACCCGCCAGCGCGACGCCATCGTCTCCCGCCAACTCGTCACGAAAAGCGGACAGACCAACGATCCGACGGTATCGGCCCTCCTCGCCGCGGCGGCCTGGCGGATTCAGGAAACCCCGGAAAGCCGCGCCGGTCTCCTCAACGTCCTCGCCAAACCGGAGCGCGCCGTCCTTCACACCGGCGCGGAAACGGTGGCCTTCAGCCCGGACGGCCGCATTATGGCCACCGGCAGCGGCGCCGGCACGGTCCGGTTGTGGGATGCGCGCACCCGCCGACCGATCGGCGAACCCCTCACCGTCGACCCCGACTCCCGCAACACCGTTTCCGCGCTGGCCTTCAGCCCGGACGGCCGCACCCTGGCCACCGTCACCAACGCCTTTGAGGGCATGATGCGGTTGTGGGACGTGCGCACTCGTCAACCGATCGGCGAACCCCTCACCAACACCGACATCAACTCAGTCGCCTTCAGCCCAGACGGCCACACCCTCGCCACCAGCGGCGCCGACGGCGTACAGCTGTGGGACGCGCGCACCCGCCAACCGACCGGCGAACCCCTCACCAACACCGACATCAACTCAGTCGCCTTCAGCCCAGACGGCCACACCCTCGCCACCAGCGGCGCCGACACGGTGCGCCTGTGGGACGTGCACACCCACCACCAAATCGGCGCACCCCTCGCCGCACCCCAGAGAAGGGCCGACATCAATCCGCTGGCCTTCAGCCCGAACGGCCATACCCTGGCCGTCGGCGGCTACATGGGCATACTGCGACTGTGGGATGTGGGGGCACGTTCACTGTCCGGCGTCCCCCTCACCGGCCACACCGACCCCATCAACTCGGCGGCCTTCAGCCGAGACGGCCGCATCCTGGCCACCAGCAGCGCGGACGGCACGGTGCGATTGTGGAACATGCGCACCCACCGCCAGATCGGCGCACCCCTCACCAGCAACCGCGACCCCCTCTTCAACGGCTTCGGCCCCGTGGCCTTCAGCCCGAACGGCCCTGTCCTGGCCGTCGGCGACGACGACGGCACAGTGCGATTGTGGAATGTGGAAACCCGCCGCCAGATCGGCGAACCCCTCAACGAAGGCGACATCGGTCCGGTCAAGTCGATGGCCTTCAGCCCAGACGGCCGTACCTTGGCCATCACCCGCGGCAGGCGTGGCGGAGCGGTGCGGCTGTGGGACGTGCCGACCCGCCGACCGATCGGTGCGCCCCTTATCCGCGACGGCACCGACCTCGTCAACTCGGTGGCCTTCAGCCCGGACAGCAGTATCCTGGTCACCGGCGGTGGCGACAAGGTGCAGTTGTGGAATGTGAAGACCCGCCGCAAGGCCGGCGCACCCCTCAAGGCCGTCGACGTCGCCTCGGTGGCCTTCAGCCCGGACGGCAGCACCCTGGCCACCGGCGGCTATAGCGAGGGCACGGTGCGGTTGTGGAATGTGGAGACCCGCCGCCAGATCGGCACCCCCCTCACAGGCCATACCGGCCCCATCCGATCCGTCGACTTCAGTCCGGACGGCCGGACCCTGGCCACCGGCAGCGAAGATGACACAGCGCGATTGTGGGATGTGGAGACCCGCCGCCAGATCGGCACACCTCTCACCCCCAACATCGGCAACATCAGCTCGGTGGTGTTCGGGCCGGACGGCCGCACCCTCGCCACCGTCAGCGACGACCTGTCCACCGACAGCGCCGATGGCACAACGTGGCTCTGGGACGTGGCGACCCCCACCAACCTTGTCGGCGCCGTCTGCGCAGTGGCCGGCCGTACGCTGACACCTCAGGAGTGGGACCAGCACGTGCCCACCGGAATCGAATTCCAGAAGGTGCGTCCCTGACCCGTCGCTCGTTCCTGTTCTGACGAGCTGTGCGGGTCGGTGGGGCGGGTGGGATTCGAACCCACTCAGCGCGAGGCACCTGGGTTACAGCCAGGCCCGACTCTCCGGACGTCGGCGCCGCCCCTTGCGCGGGCCGGTCCGGCCCGCTCGTACCTCCGACAGGATTCGAACCTGCACCACACGGCACCTCATGCCGCTGTCTCTACCGTTGGACTACGGAGGCATGCGTGCGGCCCCCGGGACTCGAACCCGGAACATCCACTTCCTGAGAGTGGCCTCTCTACCGATTGGAGTAGAGCCGCAAGGAGATCGCGAGGTCGGGCGTCACTCGCGGCGGCTCGGCCGGGGAGTCTCTAGGAGACGGGATACCGGCCGGGGCGGGCGTGCGACGCCGAGGGCAGTCGAAGTCGATACTGCTCCAGAGCCATGGCCGGTCCTCCTCTCAAGTGCTCCGTCTTGGACGGGCTGACGTCGTCTACGGTGCCACCGGCGGGCGATCCGCCGCAACGCATTTAACGGTCAGGGCTCGTCCGGGAGGGTCGAGCCGTAGGCGACCAGGGCCCAGAACGCGATCATGAGCCAGCCGAGCGCGATGCCGGTCACCGCGAGGCCGAGCCCGCGCTGCCCCTTGCGCCGCAGCCGCACCCACGCCACATGGCCGGCGACGATCGCGGGGATGGACGGCAGCCCGCACGTGATCAGCCCGATCGCGCCCATGCACGCCGCGTAGATCGCGAGGCTGTTGAGGGGCGGCCGGGCGTGCGGATGGTGCGCGGCCTGGTACTGGTGCGGCGCCTGCGTGGGCTGGCCGTGGTAGCCGGTCTGCTGCCGGTACATGTCGGGGCGGGACTCGACCGCGGCGGCGTAGCGGCTCCAGGTCTCCGCCTCGGCCCCCCGGCCCTGCCCGCTGAGCAGCACGGCGAGGCTGCGCATCGCGGCCGGGTCGCCGGCCTGCGCGGCCTGCCGGTACTGGCGCTCGACGAGCGCCGCCGCCTCGCCCGCGGCGAGCGCCGGCGGCGGGAAGGTCGCGGACGTGTGCACGGGCGGCGCCTGCGTGGGCGGCCGGGACGGCGCGGCCTGCTGCTCCCGGACGCCGCTGGAGATGAGGCCGTCCAGCAGCGACTGCGCGGACGGGCGCCGCGCCGGGTCCTTGGTGAGCGCCGCCCGGACGGCGCTGAGCAGTGTGCCCTCCAGCCCGCTCAGGTCGGGCTCGCCGCTGACGATCTGGTGGATGACGGCCGGGAGCGAGGTGCCGCCGAAGCACGGGCCGCCGCGTGCGGCGAACGCCACGGTCGCGCCCCAGGCGAACACGTCGGACGCCGGGGTGGCGCCGCGTCCGTCCAACTGCTCGGGGGCCATGAACGACGGCGTGCCGACGATGCCGCCGGTCGCGGTGAGCCGCGTCCCGTCCATGGAGCGGGCGATGCCGAAGTCGATGACGCGCGGCCCGAACGTGGACAGCAGCACGTTGGCGGGCTTCAGGTCCCGGTGCACGACGTCCGCGTCGTGGATGGCGGTCAGCGCGGTCGCGATCCCGACGGCGACGGCCTCCAGGTCGGCGCCGCGCAGCGGCCCCTCCTTCGCGACGGCGGCGTCCAGGCTCGGGCCGTTGACGAACTCGGTCACCAGGTAGGGCGGGTCCGCGGCGGGGTCGGCGGACAGGACCGGCGCCGTGCAGAACGGGCGGACGCGCTGCGCCGCCGCCACCTCCGCCTCGAACCGGGCGCGGTACTGCCGGTCGGCGGCGAACTCCCGCCTGATCACCTTGATGGCGACCTTGCGCCCGGACTCCTCCAGGCCGGCGTAGACCGTGCCCATGCCGCCCTCGCCGAGCCGGTCCACGATCCGGTAGGGCCCGATGCGTTCCGGCAGGTCGGGGTGCGGCACGGGAGGTTCTCCTCGGGACGGGGCTCGGCCGTACAAGCCTGGCACATCCGGACAGTCCGCATGGTCACGATCACTCCGCCGGGGGGTCGCCGAGGAGCGCCAGCGCCGGGACCACCACGAGCAGCGAGCACGCGGCCGCGACGAAGGCCGCGGCCGGCCGCGCGTGGTAGATCGGCAGCCACACCAGCGGCGCGACCGCGCCGCCGCCGAACCGGAACGCCGACACCGCCGACAGCGCCCCGCCCCGGTTGCGCGGGACGGCCCGCAGCGTGAGGCTCTGCAGCGCGACGATCATCATCGAGGCGCCCGCCCCGGCGAGCGTCCACCACAGGGCCAGCTCACCGGCCGTCCCGGACAGCCCGGCGACCGCGACGAAGACCCCGGTGACCACGGCCGCGGCGCCGCCGCACCGGCGCGCCCCGAACCGCTCGGCGACCCGGCCCCACACCGCGCCCAGCACGAGCCCCGCCACCCCGAACCCGAGCAGCGCGACACCGGTCAGGCCGGGGCTCACGCCGAGCTGCTCCCGCGCGTACAGCGCGACCATGAACGGCAGCGCCGACGCCCCGATGTACGACATCAGCGACGCCAGTGACAGCAGGCCCATCCGCCGGCTGACGAGCGGCCGCCACGGCGGCGCCGCGGTGGCCGGGCGCGGCTCCCCGGGCGGCGGCGCGAACGCCAGCAGGCCCGCCGCCGCGGCCACGACGACGAACCCGAGCCGCCAGGACGACGCCGCCGCGATCCCGCCGACGAGCGGGGCGAACGACTGGCCCGCCGCCTGGCAGCTGGAGTACACGCCGACGGCGCGGCCGAGCCGGTCGCGGGCCACGATGTCGCCGAGTCCGGCGAGCAGCAGCGGCGAGGTGAACGCGTTCGCCGTCCCCAGCACCGCCCGCGCGGCGAGGAAGACGGGCAGGGACGGCGCGACCGCGCACACCACGGCCCCCACGGCGTAGGCGAGGTAGGCGATCCGGACGGTGCGCCGCCGCCCCCACCGCTCGCCGACCGTCCCGGAGACCACCTGCACCAGCGCGAACGGCACGAAGTAGGCGGTCAGCGACGAGGCGGCCGCCCCTGCCGACACGTGCACGGCCCGCCCGATCTCGGGCAGCATCGGCGCCACGACCCCGCCGCCGAGCGGGCCGAGCAGCGCGCCGCCGTAGACGGCGCCGACCTTGACGCGCCGGCGGAACGCCTCAGCCAAGCCGGGCCCGCAGCGTCTCCGCCACGATGTCCGCGGTCACGTTCAGCGGACGGACGTCATGCGCCGTCCGGCTGAGCACGAGCGCCCCCTCGAAGGCGCTCAGCACATAGGTGGCCAGGTCTCCGGCCTGCTCCGCCGCGATCCCGGCCGCGGTCAGCCGCCGGGCGATGGCCGCCTCCCACGAGGCGAACACCTCCGCGCACGCGTGGCGCAGCGGCTCGCTCGTGCCGGCGACCTCCAGCGCCACCGTCGCGATGGGGCACCCGTCACCCCAGTCCGACTTCCGCAGCGCCTCCACGCTCAGCTGGAAGAAGTCGCGCACCGACTGCACGGTGTCCTGCTCGGCCCGCGCGAAGACGAGGTCGAACAGCCGCAGGTACCGGTCCCCCGAATGCCGGACGGCCGCGGCCCCCAGCTGCTCCTTCCCGCCCGGGAAGAAGTGGTACAGCGACCCCCAGGGCGCCTCGCCGGCCGCGGTGATCTGCTTGAGCCCCGTCCCCGTGTAGCCCTGCTCGCGGAAGAGCTGCGCGCTCGCCTCCAGCAGCCGGGTCCGTGTGTCGCGCGTCATGCCCGCCACCCTAGCCATTGCCGTCACTAGATCGGTCTATCTACTATGACGATCGATCTAGACAGGGAGGACGCATGACCACGCGAACCGAAACCGTGCGAACCGAACACGAGGGACCGGTCGAGATCATCACGCTCGACCGCCCGTCCCGCCGCAACGCGGTGGACGCCCCGGCGGCCCGCGAACTGGCCGCCGCCGTCCACGGCTTCGAGGCGGGCGATGCGAGGGTCGCCGTGCTGACCGGCGCCGGGGGCACCTTCTGCGCGGGCAGCGACCTGAAGGCGATGGCCGCCGGCGAGTTCCCGGCCCCGGCGCTCGACGGCCCGCCCCCGATGGCGGTCACGCGGACCCGCACGTCCAAGCCGGTGATCGCCGCGATCGAAGGCTACTGCTTCGGCGGCGGCTTCGAACTGGCCCTCTGGTGCGACCTCCGGGTCGCCTCCGAGACCGCCGAGTTCGGCCTGCTCAACTTCGAGCACGGCCTCCCGTCCCTGGACGGCGCGACCGTCCGCCTCCCCCGCCTGGCCGGGCACTCCCGGGCATTGGACGCCCTTCTCACGGCCCGCCGCATCCCCGCGCGGGAAGCCGCCGGGTGGGGGCTGATCACCACCCTCACGGCTCCCGGCGAAGCACTCAAGACGGCACTCGCCCTGGCGACCCGGATCGCGTCCCTGCCGCAACCGGCCCTGCGGGCCGCCCGGACCTCGATCCTGACCCAGGCGCCACTGTCCGAGCCCGACGCGCTGCGGAACGAGACGGCCCTCGCCCTGACCGCCGCGGGATCGATTCCGCCGGATCGGCCCTTGCGTTCCCGCCTGCCCTGAACTGTAGTCTGGACACGTGTCCAGAACAATCGACCGCTTGCTTCTGCTGGACGGGCGGCTCGTCCCCGGCACGGGCGGCGGCGCCTTCGAGACGATCAACCCCGCGACCGAGGAGGTGCTCGGCACCGCCGCCGACGCCACCGCCGCCGACATGGACCGCGCGATCGGCGCCGCCCGCCGCGCGTTCGACGAGACCGGCTGGGCCACCGACCACGCGTTCCGGGTGCGGTGCCTGCGGCAGCTCCGGGAGGGGCTGCGCAGGCGCGCCGACGAGCTGCGCGAACTCACGATCAAGGAGGTGGGCGCGCCCAGGTTCCTGACGTTCGGGGCGCAGCTCGACGCGCCCGTGGACGACCTGGGCTGGTTCGCCGACCTCGCCGAGGGCTACGAGTGGGAGCGCGGCCTCGGACGCGCCGAGCCGATGGGGATGCCCAGCGACCGGTGGGTCCGCAGGGAGGCGGCGGGCGTCGTCGGCGCCATCACCCCGTGGAACTTCCCGCACCAGATCAACCTGGCCAAGCTGGGCCCGGCGCTGGCGGCGGGGAACACGGTGGTGCTGAAGCCGGCGCCCGACACGCCCTGGTGCGCGGCCGTCCTCGGCGAGGTCGTCGCGGACGAGACCGACATCCCGCCCGGCGTCGTCAACGTCGTCACGTCGTCCGACCACGGGCTGGGCGAGCAGCTCGCCCAGGACCCGCGCGTCGATCTGGTGTCGTTCACCGGCTCCACCGCGACCGGCCGCAGCGTGATGACGAGCGCCGCCGCCACGCTCAAGAGGGTGTTCCTGGAACTCGGCGGCAAGTCGGCGTTCGTGGTGCTGGACGACGCCGACCTCCGGGCCGCGTGCTCGTACGCGGCGTTCGCCGGGATCGCGCACGCGGGCCAGGGCTGCGCGATCACCACGCGGATCCTCGTCCCGCGCGACCGCTACGACGAGGCCGCCGAGGTGACCGCCGGGGCGCTGGCGAAGCTCGGCACCGGCGACCCGCAGGACGACCGGACGATCTGCGGCCCGGTCATCTCCGCCCGGCAGCGCGACCGGATCGAGGGCTACCTGGAGCTGGCCGTCGAGGAGGGCGGCGCGTTCGCGTGCGGCGGCGGCCGCCCGCAGGGCCGGGACAAGGGCTTCTGGGTCGAGCCGACCCTGGTCACCGGGCTGACCAACGACTCCCGCGCGGCGCGCGAGGAGATCTTCGGGCCGGTGCTGGTGATGCTGCCGCATGACGGCGACGACGACGCGGTCCGGATCGCCAACGACTCGCCCTACGGGCTGTCCGGCGCGGTGCACGGCGGCGACGCCGAGCGGGCGCGCGCCGTCGCGAAGCGGCTGCGCGCCGGGACGGTCAGCGTGAACGGCGGCGTCTGGTACGGCGCCGACGTGCCGTTCGGCGGCTACAAGCAGTCGGGCATCGGCCGCGAGATGGGCGTGGCCGGCTTCGAGGAGTACCTGGAGACCAAGGCGATCGCGGAGAGTGCGTCATGAGGTTCGAGGGAAGGGTCGCGGTCGTCACCGGGGCCGCGCAGGGCATCGGCGAGGCGTACGCGCGGGCGCTGGCGTCCGAGGGAGCGCACGTGGTCGTCGCGGACGTCGACGAGCGCGGCCGGGCCGTCGCCGACGACATCAAGGGCCTGTTCGTCCGGACGGACGTCTCCGACCCCGCCTCGGTCCAGGCCATGGCGGACGCGGCCGTGGAGCGGTTCGGCGGGATCGACCATCTCGTCAACAACGCCGCCATCTTCGGGACGATGAAGCTGGACTTCCTCTTCACCGTCGACTGGGACTACTACAAGAGGTTCATGTCCGTGAACATGGACGGCGCGCTCCTCTGCGCACGCGCCTGCCTCCCCCACATGCAGGCGCGCGGCGGCGGTTCCATCGTGAACCAGTCGTCCACGGCGGCGTGGCAGTACTCCGGCTTCTACGGGCTCGCCAAGGTCGGGATCAACGGCCTCACCCAGCAGCTCGCACACGAGCTGGGCAGCATGGGCATCCGCGTGAACGCGATCGCGCCCGGCCCGATCGACACCGAGGCGAACCGCACCGTCGTCCCCGGCAACATGTCGCAGAAGATCGTCCAGGAGAAGATGGCGCTGAAGCGGATGGGCTCGCCCGAGGACCTCGTCGGCGCGTGCCTGTTCCTGCTGTCGGACGAGGCCGCCTGGATCACCGGGCAGATCATCAACGTGGACGGCGGCGAGGTGTTCCGCTCATGACGACCGGTTTCATCGGGCTCGGGCAGATGGGCGCGCCCATGGCGGGGCACCTGACCGGCGAGGGCCTGATCGTGTACGACACGCGCGCCGAGGCGATGGCGCCGCTGGTGGAGGCGGGCGCGCGGGCCGCCAGGAGCGTCGCCGACGTGGCCGCGCACGCGGACCTCGTCTCGATCATGGTCCGGGACGACGCCCAGGTGGACGAGGTGGGCGCGGAGGTGCTCGCGAGCGCGCGTCCGGGCACCGTCCTCGCGATCCATTCGACGATCCGCGCGAAGACCGCCGAGGACCTCGCCGCGCGGGCCCGCCGGTACGAGATCGAGGTGGTGGACGCGCCGGTCAGCGGCGGGTTCATGGGGGCGAGCGCGGGCACCCTCGCGGTGATGGTCGGCGGGACGGACGAGGCGTTCGAGCGCTGCCGGGAGCCGTTCGGCGCGTGGGCCGAGCTCGTCCTGCACATGGGGCCGGTCGGCGCCGGCACCCGCACCAAGCTGGCCCGCAACATGCTCACCTTCGTCGGGTACACCGCCGCCGCCGAGGCGCAGCGGCTCGCGGAGGCGTCCGGGGTGTCGCTGCGCAAGCTGGGCCGGATCGTCCGGCACACCGACGCGCTCACCGGCGGCCCCGGCATGCTCATGCTGCGGCCGACGACCGCGCCCATGAAACCGGACGACGACCTGTACGACGTCCTGCGGCACACCCGCGACCTCGGCGAGAAGGACCTGGCCCTCGCGCTGGAACTGGCGGACGAACTCGGGGTGGACACCCCGCTCGCCCAGATCGCCAAGGAGCGTTTCGGCCCCGGCCTCGGCCTGGCGGAGGAGAACGATGGCTGAGCAGGGCGAGCCCGGGGGCGTGGGGGATCAGCGGCCTCCGAGCGGCACGAACGAGCGGCGCGAGCGCGGGCTGGAGATGATGCGGCAGGTCTACGGCTGGGAGATCGGGGACGCGCCCGGCGAGTTCTTCGGCCTCACCGTCGACCACCTCTTCGGCGACATCTGGACGCGGCCGGGGCTGAGCCTGCGCGACCGGCGCCTCCTGCTCGTCGGCGTCCTCGCCGGCCAGGGGCTCAACGACGTCCTCGACATCCAGATCCTGGCGGCGCTGGCCAACGGGGAGCTGTCGCCGGACGAGCTGCGCGAGATCGGCATCTTCCTGACCCACTACATCGGCTGGCCGCTCGGCTCGAAGCTGAGCGTGCAGATCGACACCCTGATCGCGAAACACGAGAAACGGAAGAAGAAGGGCGGATAGCGCAACCGGCGGGCCGGTGCGAGCGTCCAAGGTCCATGGACGGTCGTCTCCTCGCACCGGCCGCGGTGGCGCTCCTGCTGGCCGGGATCGCCGGATGCTCAGGGTCCCCAGGCCGCGGCGACCGGACGGTCCCGAGCGCTCCGCCGGTACGGCTCGTCGCCTATGACGGCTGCGACAAGCTCCACGAGGAGCTCCAGCGCGCCACGGCGGACAAGGTCGGCCCGTTCGGCCTGGACGACACGCCCGCGCTTCCCGCCGACGGCATCCGGGCGCTGGGGAAGGCTCCGAGCGCCGCCAAGGCGCCCGGGGCGGCACCGGAGCATTCCACCACCAACTCCCACGAGCCCGGCGCGGACGAGCCCGACCAGGTGAAGACCGACGGCCGCAGGATCGTCACGGTCGCGGACGGGCGGCTCAGGGTCATCGACCCGGCCACCCGCAAGGTGACGCACACCCTCGAACTGCCGGGCGGCCACCGGTCCGGCGACGGGGAGCTGCTGCTGAGCGGCGACCGTGCGCTCGTCCTCAGCCGGAGCGCACGGATGGTGCCCTTCGACCGGCCGGCACCGGGACAGCGTCCCCTCCCGTCGCCGCAGCAGACGATGCGCCTGACGCTGGTCGACCTCTCCGGCGCCCCGAAGGTCGCCGGGTCGATGACGTCCGGCACCGACTACCTGGACGCGCGGCAGAGCGGCTCGACGGTGCGCGTCGTCGTGCACTCCCGGCCGCGCATCTACTTCCCGGGCGGGAACGGCCGGAAGAAGTCCGTGGCGGCCAACCGGGACGCCGTCTGGGAGGCTCCGCTCGACGCCTGGCTCCCCGCCTTCCAGCTGGACGGCGGGCAGAGCTTCCGGACGCCGTGCGACCAGGTCAGCCGCCCGTCCTCGTACGCCGGTTCGTCGATGCTGACCGTGCTGACGTTCGACCTGGCGAAGGGCCTCGGCGACCCGCGGCCGGTCGCGGTGACCGCCGACGGCTCGACCGTCTACGGCAACGGGAAGAGCCTGTACGTCACGGGCACTCCCCCGCAGCTGTTCACGTGGCCGCGCAAGAAGACTCCTGAGTCGCACACGGACGTGTACAAGTTCGACGTCAGCGGCAAGGGACGCCCCCGTTATGTGGCAGCGGGCTCGGTGAAGGGCTTCTTGCTCAACCAGTACTCCATGTCGGAGCACGACGGGAACCTGCGCATGGCCACGACGACCAGCCAGGTGGAGCCGGACGACAGGTCGTCCCAGAGCTCGGTGTACGTCCTGGCGCAGCAAGGCGGAAGCCTCAAGGAGATCGGGCGGCTCGACGGGCTCGGGAAGGGCGAGCGCATCCACTCCGTGCGGTTCATCGGCCCCACCGCCTACGTCGTGACGTTCAGGCAGACCGACCCGCTGTACGTCGTCGACCTGAAGGACCCGCGCCGGCCGCGCCTCACCGGCGAGCTGAAGATCAACGGCTACTCCGCGTACCTGCACCCCACGGCCGACGGGAGACTACTCGGCGTGGGCCAGGACGCCGACGCCTCCGGACGGACGAGCGGCCTCCAGGTCTCCCTCTTCGACGTCTCCGGCGAGCCGCGCCGGATCGGCTCCTACACGCTCCCCGGAACGACGTCCCAAGTCGAGTTCGATCCGCACGCGTTCCTGTACTGGCCGAAGACCGGCCTGACCGTCGTCCCCGTGCGGCAGCGTGACGGCGGGACGCCCGAGGCGCTCGCCCTCAAGGTCACGGGCACCGGCATCACGATGGCCGGTACCGTCCGGAACCCCAGCGAGACTCCCGGCACGGGCGTCACCCGCTCACTCGTCGTCGGCGACACCCTCTGGACGTTCTCGGACGACGGTGCCCGCGCCGTCGACGCGTCCACCCTCAAGGACGGCGACCGGCTCCCCTACGACTAGTCAGCCGCCCGCTGGCTAGCGCAGCCCCGTGGAGCGCCGCAGCGCCGTCTGGATCAGCCGGTCGACCAGGGCCGGATAGTCGAGCCCCGTCGCGGCCCACATCTTCGGGAACGCCGACGTCGGCGTGCAGCCCGGCATCGTGTTGATCTCGTTGAGGATCCACCGGCCGTCGGGGGTGTGGAAGAAGTCGACCCGGGCGAGCCCCTCGCAGTCGAGCGCGTCGAACGCCTGCACGGCGATGCGGCGGACCTCCTCGATCGCGGCGGGCGGCAGGTCCGGCGGGATCGCCATCGTCGTGGCCCCGTCGAGGTACTTGGTCTCGAAATCGTAGAACGCGTGGTCGCCCGCCACCAGCACCTCGGCGGGCGGGCTCGCCTCCGCCGGGCCGTCGTCCAGGCCCTGCAGGACGCCGCACTCGATCTCGCGGCCCTCGATGGCGGCCTCCACGATGACCTTCGGGTCGTGCTCGCGGGCCGTCTCGACCGCCGCCTCCAGATCGGCCTCGTCGGTGACGCGCGTGATGCCCATGCTCGACCCGGCGCGGGCCGGCTTGACGAACACGGGGGTGCCGGCGGCGAGGCCCAGCTCCTTGATCTCGTCGATCTTGCGCTTGCGCTCGCGCCGCCACTCCCGGTCGCCGACCAGGACGTACGGGCCGACGGGCAGGCCCTGCGCCTGCCAGACGAGCTTCATGAACCCCTTGTCCATGCCGACGGCGCTGGCCAGCACGCCGGCGCCGACGTAGCGGACGCCCGCCAGGTCGAGCAGGCCCTGGATGGTGCCGTCCTCGCCGTAGGGGCCGTGCAGCAGCGGCAGCACCACGTCGACGTCGCCGAGCGTCGCGGGCACCTTGCCCGGCTCGATCGCCATCAGGCCGCGGTTCTCGGGATCGAACGGCAGCGCGAGGAGGCTGCCGGCGCCGGTCACCTCGGGCAGCCGGCCGTCCTCGATCGCGAGGCGCAGGTCCCCGGGCGGGAGCACCCAGCGTCCGTCGCGGGCGATGCCGATCGGCACCACCTCGTACCGGTCCCGGTCGATGGCGGCCATGACGGCGCCCGCGGTGACGCAGGAGATCGCGTGCTCGGAGCTGCGCCCGCCGAAGACCACGGCCACGCGGATCTTAGAAACCTGGGACATGGGGTCCGAGCCTACCGGTGATCAGCCCGGATCGGCCACGAGCGATCCGGGCGCGGTCCGCCGCCGCGCCCTCACACTCCGTACCGCTCGGGCTTCGGGGACCGCGAGATCAGCGAGATGGCCGCCTCCTTGATCGGCATGCCGCGGTGCAGCACGGCGGTCACCGCCTCGGTGATCGGCATCTCCACGTTGTGCTTGCGGGCCAGCTCCAGCACCGCCTCCGCCGACTTGACGCCCTCCGCCGTCTGCCTGGTGACGGCGATGACCTCGTCCAGGGTCATGCCGCGGCCGAGGTTCTCGCCGAACGTCCGGTTGCGCGCGAGCGGCGAGACGCAGGACGCGACGAGGTCGCCCATCCCGGCGAGGCCCGCGAAGGTGTGCTCGTCGGCGCCGAGCGCCGCGCCCAGCCGGGTGATCTCGGCGAGCCCCCGGGTCATCAGCAGGGCCTGGGTGTTGGCGCCGAACCCCAGCCCGGCCGACATCCCGACGCAGAGGGCGACGACGTTCTTCACCGCGCCGCCCAGCTCGCAGCCGATCACGTCGGTGGAGGTGTACACGCGGAAGTAGGAGGTCATGGTCGCCGCCTGGAGGCCGCGCGCGGCGTCCTCGTCCACGCACGCGGCGACGGCGGCGCTGGGCTCGCCGGTGGCGATCTCGCGCGCCACGTTCGGGCCGCTGAACACCGCGACCCGCTCCTCGGGGACGTCGGCGACCTCGCGGATCACCTCCGACATGCGCCGGGTGGTGCCGAGCTCGACGCCCTTCATCAGGCTGACGAGGACGGCCTCGCGCGGCAGCAGCGGGACCCACCCGCCGAGGTTCTCCCGGAGCGTCTGCGCCGGGACGGCCAGCGCCACGAAGTCGGCGCCGCGCAGCGCCTCCGCCGGGTCGAGCGTCGCGCGGACGCCCTCGGGGAGCGGCACGCCCGGCAGGTACTCGGTGTTCTCGTGCCGCTCGTTGATGCCCTCGACGACCTCCGAGCGGCGTCCCCATACGGTGACCTCGCCGCCGGCGTCGTCCAGCATCTTCGCGAACGTGGTGCCCCAGGACCCGGAGCCCATCACCGCGGTACGGAAGGTCACGAGTCGGCCGCCTTCGGCTCGGCGGCCTCCGGGCGGGCCGGGTCGGCCACCGCGGCGCGGCGCTCTTCGAGCACCTTGTGGTGGTCGTAGCGCTCCGCGGGCGGCTCCTGGCCGCGCAGCTCGCCGAGCAGGCCGGTGATCGCGGCCATGATGTCGTCGGTGGCGGCCCGCAGCGTGTCCCGGTCGAGCGGCCGGCCCGCGTACGCCGACAGGTCGACCGGCGGCCCGGCCATCACCCGCATCGTCTTGCGCGGCAGCGGGTGGAAGCCCTTCTTCAGGCTGCCCGCCAGCCCCTTCTGCTCGCCCTTCTTGTAGGGCATCAGCTCGTGCGGGCCCCAGCTCGCCACCGGGACGACCTTGGCGCCGGTCTGCAGCGCCATCCGCGCGACGCCGGTCTGGCCGGTCATCGGCCACAGCTCCGGGTCGCGGGTGCAGCTGCCCTCCGGGTAGAACATCAGGCACTCGCCGTCGACCAGGGCCTTCTCGGCGGCCTCAAGGGCGCGGGACGCGTCGGCGCGGTCGCGGTAGACGGGGATCTGGCCGGTGCCGCGCAGCACGGCCCGGATGAACCTCACGTCGAACAGCGTGGACTTGGCCAGGTAGACGGGGTAGCGGCCCGACTCGTAGACGAAGTGGGCGAGCGCCAAGGGGTCGGACTCGGAGATGTGGTTGGCGGCGATGATGACGCCGCCCTTCCCGGGTACGTTGCCCCGGCCGCGCCAGTCCCGTTTGAGCAGGCCGAACAGCAGCGGGCGCAGGATGACGATCGTGAGCTTCCGCCAAGCCGGCGAATACCCGTGGCTCATGCCCGTCCCCTTCTCTCTGGATCCGTCCCCGGGGAGTGAACGTGGGGTGTCCTCAAGTGTCGCGGTTGCGTGCGCATAGTGTCGAGTTGCCATGTCTACACCAGCACCGTCCACGGCAGCGCGCGGCACGCCCTCGCTGCGCTGGTCGCTCGTCGTGCCCGTGAAGGTCCTCGCCAAGGCCAAGACCCGCATGTCGGCGGCGGCGGGCCCGCACCGGGAGGCGCTCGCGCTCGCCGTCGCGGCCGACACGGTCGCCGCGGCACTGCGCTGCGACCGGGTCCGCGACGTGATCGTGGTCACCGACGATCCCCTTCCGGCGGCCGAGCTGGCCGCCCTCGGCGCCCGGATCGTCCCGGACGTCCCGGACGCGGGCCTGAACCCGGCGCTCGTGCACGGCGCCGGGCGGGGCCGCGAGCTGTCCCCGGACGCGGGGGTGGGCGCGCTCTCCGCCGACCTGCCCGCGCTGCGGCCGGACGAACTCGCCCGCGTCCTCGACGCGGCCGGGAACGCGCCCGAGTCGTTCGTCCCGGACGCCGCAGGCATCGGCACGACCCTCTACACGGCGCGTCCCGGCGTCCCGTTCTCCCCGGCGTTCGGCGGCGACTCCCGCACCGCGCACCGCGCCCGCGGCGCCAGGGAGATCCTGCTGCCCGGCACCGACAGCGTCCGCCGCGACGTGGACACCCCCGAGGACCTGCGCGCCGCCCTCGCCCTGGGCACCGGTCCGCGCACCGCCGAGATCGCGTCCCGGCTGCCGTCGTTGGCCTAGAGTTCCGGTCATGCAGGGGACGGTGAAGGCGTTCGACGCGGAGACGCGGACCGGCAGCGTGCTGCTCGACGACGGGACGGAGCTGCCGTTCGACGCGGAGGCGTTCGCGGCGGGCGGCCTGCGGCTGTTGCGCTTCGGCCAGCGGGTGAACCTGGCGCTGGCCGGCGACCGGGTCTCGGCGGTGACCCTGTCGACGTTCCCGCTCCCCAGCTGACCCCTCCGGCCGCCCCGGCCCCAGAGATGCCTCAGCGCCCGGAACCGTATTGGCACGGTCCCGGGCGCTGACGCGGTGCGGCTTACTTCTTGCCGGCCACCAGGTTCTTGAAGTCGGCGCCCGCCTTGAACTTCGGCACGGACGTCGCGGGAACCTCGATGGTCTTGCCCGTTGCGGGGTTGCGGGCCGTACGGGCAGGCCGGTCGGCCTTCTCGAACGAACCGAACCCGGTGATCGCGACCTTGTCGCCCTTGGCGACGGCGGTCTGGATCGCCTCCAGGATGGCGTCGACGGCCTCGGCTGCGGCCTTCTTGCTGCCCAGCCGGTCAGAGATCGCGTCGACCAGCTCACGCTTGTTCATGGGTTACTCCTCTAGTTCCCCCCTTGCCCGAACGAAACTAAGGGACCCTCAGCATGGACACAATCACCTGCACGCAAGAGTTGGCGTGTCGCTGGCGTTTTTGTCGGCCTCGCCCCCGTCTCGCCGGGTGACCGGACCGGATCCGGCCACTGCGCACGCTAACCGACGTCGGGCCTGTCTTGGAAATCGGCCAGGAACGCGTCCAGCCTGCGGGCGGCCAGTTCGGCGTCCCTTTTCGCCAGATCGGTGATCGCCAGCAGGTGGCGGATGAGCCGCTGCCGGTCCTGCGCGGGGAGCGGCGCCACGGCCCGGTGAGCGTCACGCAACTGCCTCGCGAGCTGCGTCAACGCCGGATCGTCCCATTCAGCGTCCATGGCAGTGCTCTCCTCCTTCGGGCCTGGCGGCCCTCCATCGTCGAGCACCGCGTGCGATCGCTGCATCGCTCCGGCTCGCCTAGCGGCTCACTGCGCGATCAGGGTCTTGCTTCGCTCGACCCTGCCTTCGGACGCGATCGCGGCGATTGAGCTTGCTGCGTGGTGCGGCGATGGCTGATGTAGGTGCGTCCGTAAGCATGGTAGTCAGCGGCCCAGGCGGTATCGCCGCCTGGGCGGCTGCGGCTCAGGCGGCGGTCGGGAGGAGCGGGTTGCGAGTTTTTTCGAATTCGTTGATGGCTTCGGCGTGGCGCAGGGTCAGCCCGATGTCGTCGAGGCCCTCCAGGAGCCGCCAGCGGGTGTAGTCGTCGATCTCGAACGACGCGGCTTCGGTGCCCCAGCGGACCTCGCGCTTCTCCAGGTCGACGGTGATGTCCAGGGCCGGGTCATTCTCGACGGCGCTTTGCAATGCCTCGACCTGCTCGGCCGTAAGAATGACCGGCAGCAGTCCCATCTTGGTGGAGTTGTTACGGAAGATGTCGCCGAAGCGCGGCGCGATGACGACGCGGAACCCGTACTGCTGCAGCGCCCAGACGGCGTGCTCGCGGGACGAGCCGGTGCCGAAGTCGGGCCCGGCGACCAGGATGCCGGCGCCGTCGTACTGCGGCCGGTTCAGGACGAAGTCCGGGTCCTCGCGCCAGGCGGAGAACAGGCCCTTGTCGAACCCGGTGCGGCTGACCTGCTTCAGCCAGACGGCCGGGATGATCTGGTCGGTGTCGACGTTGCTGCGGCGCAGCGGCACCGCGTGCCCGGAGTAGGTGGTGAACGCTTCCATCGTGTGTCCTTACAGGTCGGCGGGAGCGGCCAGGCGGCCGGTGACGGCGGTCGCGGCGGCGACGGCGGGCGACACCAGGTGGGTGCGGCCGCCGGGTCCCTGCCGGCCCTCGAAGTTGCGGTTGGACGTGGAGGCGCTGCGCTCGCCGGGGGCGAGCTTGTCGGGGTTCATCGCCAGGCACATCGAGCAGCCGGCCTCGCGCCACTCGGCGCCGGACGCGGAGATGACCGCGTCCAGGCCCTCCTCCTCGGCCTGCTTCTTGACCTTCATGGAGCCGGGCACGACCAGCATCCGGACGCCGCCCGCGACCTTGCGGCCTTCGAGGACGCCCGCGACGGCCCGCAGGTCCTCGATGCGGCCGTTGGTGCAGGAGCCCACGAAGACGGTGTCGACCGCGATCTCGCGCAGCGGCGTCCCGGCGGTGAGGCCCATGTACTCCAGGGCGCGCTCGGCGTTCTGCCGCTTGACCGGGTCGCCGATGGACGCCGGGTCCGGGACGGACCCGGCGAGCGGCAGGCCCTGGCCCGGGTTCGTCCCCCAGGTGACGAACGGGGTCAGCTCGGCCGCGTCGATCACGACCTCCCGGTCGAAGACCGCGTCGTCGTCGGTGCGCAGCGACGTCCAGTACTCGACGGCCTCGTCCCAGTCGGCACCGGACGGCGCGTGCGGGCGACCCTTGAGGTACTCGAACGTCGTCTCGTCCGGGGCGATCATCCCGGCGCGGGCGCCGGCCTCGATGGACATGTTGCAGACCGTCATGCGGCCCTCCATCGACAGCGACCGGACGGCCTCGCCGCGGTACTCGATGATGTGGCCCTGGCCGCCGCCGGTGCCGATCCGCGCGATGATCGCCAGGATCAGGTCCTTGGCGGTGACGCCGCCCGGCAGCGTGCCGTTCACCGTGACGGCCATCGTCTTCGGCTGGACCTGCGGCAGCGTCTGGGTGGCGAGGACGTGCTCGACCTCGCTCGTGCCGATGCCGAACGCGAGCGCGCCGAACGCGCCGTGCGTGGAGGTGTGCGAGTCGCCGCACACGACGGTCATGCCGGGCTGGGTCAGGCCGAGCTGCGGGCCGATGACGTGCACGATGCCCTGGCCGTCGTCGCCCATGGGGTGCAGCCTGACCCCGAAGTCGGAGCAGTTCTTGCGCAGCGTCTCGACCTGCGTGCGCGACACCGGGTCGGCGATCGGCTTGAGCAGGTCCGTGGTCGGGACGTTGTGGTCCTCCGTGGCGATCGTCAGGTCGGGCCGGCGGACCTGGCGGCCCGCCATCCGCAGCCCGTCGAACGCCTGCGGGCTCGTGACCTCGTGGACCAGGTGCAGGTCGATGTAGAGGAGGTCCGGCTCGCCCTCGGCGCGCCGTACGACGTGCGCGTCGTACACCTTCTCGGCCAGTGTTCGGCCCATCACGTTCACCTCACCTGTAATGATCGTCGTCGCCCGGTGCCGGCCACCGGTGCGCCGTGTCTCTGTCACCTCGGCTTGCATCTCAAATTTCGAGACGGCAATATCAAGGCATGGACAACTCTAGCGGAGTCGGCGTACTTGACAAAGCGGTTCTCGTACTGAACGCGCTGGAGGCGGGCCCGGCCTCGCTCGCCCAGCTCGTCCAGACGACGGGGCTGGCCCGCCCCACCGCCCACCGGCTGGCCGTCGCGCTGGAGCACCACCGCCTCGTGCACCGCGACACGCAGGGGCGTTTCATCCTCGGGCCGCGGCTCGCCGAGCTCGCGGTCGCGGCGGGCGAGGACCGCCTGCTCGCCATCGCGCAGCCCATCCTGGCCCACTTGCGCGACCTCACCGGCGAGAGCGCCTCCCTGTTCCGCCGCCAGGGGGACGTCCGGGTCTGCGTGGCCGCCGCCGAGCGCACCAGCGGCCTGCGCGACACCATCCCGGTCGGCGCCGCGCTCCCGATGACGGCGGGTTCGGCCGCGCAGATCCTGCTCGCCTGGGAGGAGCCCGACCGGCTGCACCGCGGGCTGCGCGGCGCCAAGTTCGAGGCGACGACGCTCGCGTCCGTCCGGCGCCGGGGCTGGGCGCAGAGCGTGGGCGAGCGCGAGCAGGGCGTCGGCTCGGTCTCCGCCCCCATCCGCGGCGCCGCCGGACGGGTGATCGCCGCCGTCTCCGTGTCCGGCCCGCTCGAGCGCCTGTCGCGCTCCCCCGGCCGCCTGCACGCCGCCCCGGTCGCCGCCGCCGCCGAGAAGATCTCCGAGGGGATGCGCCGCACCGCGTCCTGACGGTCGCCGCGAATCACCACAACTCGGACAGACTCTGGATAGTGCCGGTTTCCGATCCCCCGACCTCGATACCGTTGCCTTCCAGCAAGCGGTCAAGGGGTGCGACGGTGCAGATCTCCGAGCTCAGCGATCGGAGCGGGCTCACGGTTCAGACGATCAAGTTCTACATCAGGGAGGGACTGCTCCCGAAGGGCTCGGCGGTGAGCGCGACGCGCTCGGACTACGACGGACGGCACCTGGAGCGGCTCCGGCTGATCAGCGCGCTGCGCGAGGTCGGCGAGCTGCCGATCTCGGCGATCCAGGAGATCGTCGGGGCCATCGAGGACGACGGCGTCAGCCTGCACGACCTGTTCGCCGCCGCCCAGCACGCGGTCGGCCCGCACGTCGCCGCCCCGCACGACCCGCACTGGCGGGCCGCCCGCGAGGACGTCGACGCCCTCGTCGGCGAGCTCGGCTGGACGGTCGGCGCCGGCGCCCCCTCCCGCGACCTGCTCGCCCACACGTTCGTGGCGCTTCGCCGGCTCGGCTACCCGATCACCCTCAAGGACCTGCGCCCCTACGTGAAGGCCGCCGCCGAGGTCGCCGAGCACGAGGTCGGCCGGGTCCCCGCCGGCACGCCCCGGGCCCGGACCGTCCACTCCCTGCTCGTCTCCACCATCCTCTACGAGCAGGTGCTCACGGCCCTGCACCGGATGGCGCAGGAGAACGCCTCTGCCCGCCGCTTCGACCACGCCTGACCAGGGTTTTCCGAGGAATTAGGTGGGTTTTCGTCGCCTACCATGAGAGGCGATGAGCGCGACAGAGCCCCCGGATCCCCCCGGCGGCAGGTGGACCGACCGCCTGCTCGCCGAGGGCAGCGATCCCGATCCCCGCTTCACCCTGGCCAACGAGCGCACGTTCCTGGCCTGGATCCGGACGGCGCTGGCCCTGATCGCGGGCGGCATCGGCCTCGCGCTCGCCGGCGACCTCGTCGAGCCGGTGCTCCGCAACGTCCTCGCCGCCGGGTTCGCCGCGACCGGCGCGCTGGTCGCGGCCCTGGCGTTCCGCCGCTGGCTGCGCACCGAACGCGCCCTGCGCCGCGCCGAGACGCTGCCGCCGCCCGCGCTGGCCCCGATCATGTCCTACGGCCTGGCCGTCGCCGCGATCGTCCTGCTCGCCGCCCTGCTGGCCACCAGGTGAGGCTCCGGGACCCGGGAGCGCAGCCGGAGCGGACGGCGCTGGCCTGGTCCCGGACCACGCTCTCGCTGGTCGTCGCCGGGCTGCTGTGCGTGCGGCTCGCTCCCTCCGCGCCGGGCGCGGCCGCCGCGGCGGCGGTCGTGTGCGGCAGCGCCGCGCTGATGCTGCGCCGGACCCGGATGGGCCTGCACGCCCGCCGACACCTTCCCCAGGGCGCGGCCGACCCGGTCTCCGTCCTGATCACGACCGGGCTGACCGTCCTACTGGGGCTCGTGGCCATCCTCTTCACAGTCTGAGGTATGCGCGGCTCGCATGGCCGACGCGCGAAGTCTGCGCTGGTGACATGGCTGCCCCGGCGCCTAACGTCGATCACGCCATGACACGAATCGCCTTTCTCGGACTGGGACGCATGGGCGTCCCCATGGCCGGGCGGCTGCTCGCCGCCGGCCACGACCTGACAGTTTGGAACCGCACCCCCGCGAGGGCGGCACCGCTCACGGGGGCCGCCGTCGCCGGCACGCCCGCCGGGGCCGGCAAGGACCGCGACCTGGTCATCACGATGCTCACCGACGCGGACGCCGTCGAGGACGTCCTGTTCGGTCCCGGCGGCGCGGCTCCGGCCCTGCCGCCGGGCGCCGTGATCGCCGACATGTCGACCATCGGCCCGGACGCCGTCCACCGGATCCGCGACCGGTTGCCCGAAGGCATCGGGTACGTCGACGCGCCCGTCTCGGGGAGCATCCCGCAGGCGGAGGCGGGCGAGCTGGTGATCTTCGCGGGTGCCGAGGACGACGACCTCGCCCGCTGCACCGATGCGCTGGCGGCCCTCGGGCAGATCCGGCACGCCGGGCCGCCCGGCTCGGGCGCCGCGCTCAAGCTCGTGTTGAACGGCGTCCTCGTCGCGAGCTTCGCCGTTCTAGGCGAGGCACTGGCGATGGCCGACCGGCTCGGCACCGACACCGGCCTGGCCCTGGACGCGCTGAGCCGCACCAGCCCCCAGGCGCGCCGCCTGGGGGAGAGCGCCCCTGGCGACCCGCCGCGCTTCACGCTCGCCCTGGCCGCCAAGGACCTCGCCCTCGCCCTGGACGGTTCCACCCCATCGGGTGTCCTGTCCGCCGTGCGCGAGCGCACGGACGCCGCGCTCGAAGCCGGGCTGGGCGGCCACGACATCATCGCACTCGCCGACCACATCAGGAGGAGCGCGCCGATGCGCCTCACGCTCGACAACCCCGCGTCCGTCCCGGCGCCGCCGAACAGCAACTACTCCCACACCGCCCATGTCACGCAGGGCGCGATGCTGTACGTGTCGGGGCAGATCGCCCTCGGCGAGGACGGCGAGGTGGACGCGCCCGGCGACATGACCCGGCAGTCAGAGGTGATCTTCTCGCTGCTGGACCGGATCCTCGCCGCGCACGGGGCCGGCTTCGGCGACGTCGTCAACATCAGGACGTTCGTCACCGACCTGGACCGGCTGCCGGAGTACGGGGCCGTCCGCAGGCAGCACTTCACCGGTCCGGCGCCCACCAGCACGACCGTCGAGGTGTCCCGCCTGTTCCACCCCGACGCGCTGCTAGAGGTGGAGGTCGTCGCCGCGCTCCCCTAGCCCGGCCGCCGCCTCGCGCAGCATCGCCAGGAACGCGGTCGCGGGCGGGGAGCGGCGCGCGTGGCGTCCGACGGCCGCGTAGACGGTGCGGCGCGGCCGGCCGGACGTCACGGCGCGCAGCACGACGCCGTCCCGCGCCATGGCGGCCGCCGCGAGCGCCGGGACGAGCGTGACGCCGAACCCCTCCGCGACCAGGCCCAGCTTGGAGATCCACTCGGCGACCCGCAGCGGCGTCCGCGGGTCGAAACCGGCCGCCTCGCAGCGGGCGCGCAGGGCGGCGATCGCGTTGGGATCGTCGGCGACGATCCACGGCTCGTCCGCCAGGTCCGCCAGCGGGACGCGCTCTCTGGCGGCGAGCCGGTGGCCGGCGGGCAATGCCACGAGGAGCGCGTCGTCCAGCAGCGGCACCAGGCCGTCGGCGTCGATCGACGGGACCTTGTGCGTGCTGACCAGCGCGATGTCGAGGTCGCCGGCCTCCAGCATCGGCAGCAGCCGCTCGGTCGTGCCCTCGCGCAGCACCGGCCGCACCCCCGGATGCCGGGTCCGGAACAGGGCGAGGGCGCGCGGGACGAGCGCGGCGTTCGCGGTGGGGAACGCGCCGACCCGCAGCGTCCCGGTGTCGAGCCGGCGCAGCCCTTCGAGCGCGCGGGCGGTGTCGGCGAGGCGGTCGAGGAGGCCGCGCGCGTGCGGCAGCAGGTGCTCGGCCGCCGGGGTCGGGCGGACGCCCCGCGCCCCGCGCGCGAACAACTCCACCCCGCAGACGTCCTCCAGCGCCGCGATCTGCCGGGACACGGCGGACTGCGTATAGCCCTCGGCGGCGGCGGCCGCGGTGAACGAGCCGAGGTCGGCGACGGCGACGAAGGTCCGCAGCAGGACGGGGTCCAGGGCTTCGGCGCGCACCCCAGGCAGGATACGGCCTGGCCGCGGTTCGGGGATGATCTCCCCGCTTGGTACTCTTCTCGCCTTCCGCACCGTCATCCCCGCAGGTCCCGCCGAGGTCGCCCATGTCCGAGAGCCGCCCGTTCATCAGCCTGGCGACCGACTTCGGCGCCGCGTACACCGCGATCTGCGCGGGCGTCGTGTACTCCATCGCACCCGCGGCGAACGTGCTCGTGCTGAGCGACGAGATCACGCCGTTCGCCGTCCGCGAGGGCGCGATGCTCCTGCGGCAGGCGCTGCCGTACCTTCCGGTCGGCGTGCACACGGGAATCGTCGACCCGGGTGTCGGCACGCCCCGGCTGCCCGTCGCGATCGAGACCGGGCGCGGCGACGTGCTCGTGGGGCCGGACAACGGCCTCCTCGTCCCGGCCGCAGAGAAGCTGGGCGGCGCCGTCCGGGCGCACGCGCTGGAGAATCCCGCGTACCGGCTGCCCGAGGTGTCGACCTCGTTCCACGGCCGCGACATCTTCTCCCCCGCCGCGGCGCACATCGCGAACGGCGTCGACGTGGCCGGCCTCGGACGGCGGGTCGACCCACTCCCCCTCGACGTCCCGCCACCGGCCTCGGCCGGCGGTGGGCTGACCGTCCCGGTGCTCTACACCGACCGCTTCGGCAGCCTCGTCCTCGGCGCCGAGCGCGACGATCTGACGGCGGCGTTCGGCGACCTGGCCCCGGGTTCGCCCCTGGACGTCGCTTGGACCGTTCCCGAACCCGGTTCCGCACGCGTCACGTTCGAGGAGACCTTCGGCGGTGTCGCGACCGGCGACCCGCTCCTGTGGATCGACTCGTCCGGCTGGCTCGGCCTGGCCGTGAACCAGGGTTCGGCCACCGACATCTTCGGCCTCGCGGGCGTCCAGGCCCTCACCCTCCGCGCGGCCGCCCCCCACTCCTGACCATGAAAGCTGGAGGCACCCCTTGATACGCCGCCCCCTGTCGGCCGCCCTCACCGGCCTGGCCGCGCTGTCCCTCGCCGTCACCGCCTGCGCCCCGCAGGAGGACGACGCGGTGTCCCCGTCCAAGAGCCCGGCGTCCTGCGCCAAGGACAAGCTGCCCCTGAAGACGCCCGGCAAGCTGACCGTCGCCACCGACAAGCCCGCGTTCGAGCCCTGGTTCAAGGACGACGACCCCAAGAACGGGCAGGGCTTCGAGAGCGCCGTCGCCTACGCGGTCGCGAACAGGCTCGGCTTCACCAAGGACGAGGTGACCTGGACCGTCGAGTCGTTCGAGTCGTCCTACGCGCCCGGGTCGAAGAAGTTCGACTTCGACGTCAACCAGGTCTCGGTCACCCCGGCCCGGGAGAAGGCCGTCACGTTCAGCACCGGCTACTACGACGTCCAGCAGGGCGTCGTGGCGCTGAAGGACACGAAGTACGCGGACGCGACGACCATCGCCGAGCTGAAGAAGGCGCGCATCGCCGTGCAGGTGGGCACGACCGCGCTGCAGGCGGTGCAGAAGCAGCTCCGGCCCGACGGCCAGCCGAAGATCTTCAACACGCAGATCGACGCGATCAACGCGCTGAAGAACAAGCAGGTGGACGTGCTGGTCGTCGACCTGCCGACCGCGTTCTACGTGACCGCCGCCCAGGTCGAGGACGCCAAGATCGTCGGGCAGTTGCCGCAGACGCAGGGCGGCGGGACCGAGCACTTCGGGCTGCTGCTGGAGCGGGGCAACGCCCTGGCCGGCTGTCTGGACAAGGCGATCGGCGAGCTGAAGGCGTCGGGCGAGCTGGCCGAGATCCAGGAGCGCTGGCTGACCGCGTCGGCCGGCGCGCCCGTGCTGAAGTGACCGCGGCGACGTGACCGCCACCGGAGGCACCTGGGTCAAGAGCGAGCGGCAGCTCGAACGGGAGCGGCGCCGCCGCCGCGCGGGCGTGCGGTCGGCGTCGCTCGCCAGCGCGTCGACGATTCTCTGCGCCGTCGTCGTGGTGGCGGTCGTCGTGTCGTCGCCCGGCTGGCCCCGGGTGCACGAGACGTTCTTCAACTGGGACGAGTTCGCCGGCGCGTTTCCGGACGTCCTGCGCGGCTTCTGGCTGAACGTCCGGATCTTCCTGATCGCCGAGCCGGTGATCCTGGCCGCCGGGCTGCTGGTCGCGCTCGCCCGCGGCCTGCGCAACCCGCTGTTCTTCCCGCTGCGGGCGCTGGCCGTCGCCTACACCGACGTGTTCCGGGGCATCCCGACGATCCTGCTGGTGTACCTGGTCGGGTTCGGCCTGCCCGCGCTGCGGCTCCAGGGCGTCCCGGACGACCCGGCCGTGCTGGGCGGGTTCGCGCTGGTCCTCTCCTACGGCGCGTACGTCGCGGAGGTGTTCCGCGCCGGCATCGACTCGATCCATCCGAGCCAGCAGGCGGCGGCCAGGTCCCTCGGCCTCACCCGGGCGCAGAGCCTGCGCTTCGTCGTCCTCCCGCAGGCGGTGCGCCGCGTCGTCCCGCCGCTGCTGAACGACTTCGCGTCCCTGCAGAAGGACACCGCGCTCGTCGCCGTCCTCGGCCCGCTGGAGGCGCTCCGCCAGGCGCAGATCCACTCGGCCGACACCTTCAACTACACGCCGTTCCTCGCGTCGGCGGTGCTGTTCATCGCGCTGACGGTGCCGATGGCCCGGTTCACCGACCATCTCGCGATACGCGCCGAGCGGCGCCGCGCCCCCGGAGGCGGCACATGAGCGATCCGCTGCTGCGCGTCGAAGGCGTGTGGAAGACCTACCAGGCGCAGCCGGTGCTGCGCGGTGTCGACCTGGACGTCGCGGCGCACGAGGTCGTCTGCCTGATCGGCGCGTCCGGGTCCGGCAAGTCGACGCTGCTGCGGTGCGTGAACGTCCTGGAGACGGTCGACGACGGCGCCGTCTTCCTGGAGGGCGAGGACATCACCGACCCGGGCGCCGACCCCGACGAGGTCCGCAAGCGCATCGGCATGGTGTTCCAGTCCTACAACCTGTTCCCCCACATGTCGGTGCTGGACAACATCACGCTCGCGCCGGTCCGCGTCCACAAGCGCTCGCGCGCCGAGGCGGTGGAGCAGGCCCGCGAGCTGCTGGACCGGTTCGGCCTCGCCGACAAGGCCGCCGAGTATCCCGACCGGCTGTCCGGCGGCCAGCAGCAGCGCGTCGCGATCATCCGGGCGATGGCGGGGAGGCCGAGCCTCCTGCTGCTGGACGAGGTGACGTCCGCGCTCGACCCGGAGCTCGTCACCGAGGTGATGGGCATCATCCGGGAGCTGAAGGACGCGGGCATGACGATGGTCCTCGCGACGCACGAGATGGGCTTCGCCCGCGACATCGCCGACACGGTCTGCTTCCTGCACGACGGCGTCCTGCTCGAACGCGGCCCGGCCGAGCAGATCTTCGCCGAGCCCGCCGAGCCCCGCACCCGCGAGTTCCTGCGCCGCGTCCTCGCGTCCCGCCGCCTGTAGGAGACTGATCACCGTGGAAGACCTCGACGTCGTCGCATGGATCCAGGTGTCGGACGGCCGGATGCTCGCCGTCCGGTCGCGCGGCCGCGACCTCCTCTACCTCCCCGGCGGTAAGCGCGAGCCGGGCGAGGACGACTGGTCGGCGCTGTCCCGCGAGGTCCGCGAGGAGCTGGACCTGGAGCTCGACCGGACGTCCTTCCGCGAGCTGGGCGTCATCCGGGCCCCCGCCCACGACCAGCCCGACTTCACCCACGTCCGCATGGCCTGCTTCACCGCCGCCTACCAGGGCGCGATGGCCGCGGCCGGCGAGGTGGACGAGTACGTCTACGTGGGCACGTCCGACCGCCACCTCCTCGCCCCCGCGGCCCAGGCGGCCCTGGACCTCGCCGGCGAACACGGCCTCCTCACCTGACGTCCCCTAGTCGCTCTCAGGGTCGTCCCTTACGCCCGCGGCGGTATCCGGGGCGCGGGAAGGTGATCGGCGAGCGTAGGCGAGGTGCCTCTTGTGGGCCGATGCCCCCGGCCATGCCGTGCACGGAGCATCCTTGCCATGACGAACACGACGCAGACCCTCACCCGACCCGACGTCCCCGTCCACGCCGGCCCGCCGAAGCTCTCCCGCATGGAGCTGCGCGCCGCGCAGATCGAGACGCTCGAAAGCCCGCGGCTGAAGTACGGCCTGCTCGCCCGGATGCTGTTCAAGCAGATGGACCTGGTCTACGGCCGCGAGCGCACGCTGGTGAAGTTCACGATGCTGGAGTTCATCGCCCGCGTCCCCTACCAGGCGTGGGAGCGGATGGGCTACCTGTCGCTGTCCCGGAACCGGCGTCGCTCGGCGCTCGCCAAACGCGTGTACGAGCGGATCGCCGAGACCCGTGAGGAGCAGGACAACGAGCAGTGGCACCTGCTGATCCTCCAGGACCTCGTCCAGCGGGACGGCCTGAGGCAGTCGTTCGTGCTGCACCGGCTGGCGCCGTGGCTCGTGGCGTTCTTCTACTACCACGTGTCGTGGCTGCTGTTCCTGGTGCGGCCCGAGCTGAGCTACCGGCTCAACGCCGACTTCGAGGACCACGCCGAGCACGAGTACATGTCCTACGTCGCCGAGCACCCCGAGCTGGAGCACGTCCCGGCGCCCGCCACGTACGCCGCCGAGTACGGCCGGTACGACACGGTCGCCGACCTGCTCCGCCAGATCGGCCACGACGAGCGGGCCCACAAGCTCGACAGCCTGGTCAACATGCGGCACCCGCGCTTCCAGGACGCGCCTATGACAGCTCGTCGATGATCTTCTCCAGGGCGCTGCCCAGGTGGCGCCGCTCCTCCTCCGTCAGCGCGGCGGTGACTCGCTCCTCCAGTCGCCGCCGCGCCTTCCTGATCGGTGCCTCCGCGCGGCGCGCCCGGTCGGTGAGGTAGAGCCGGACGAGCCGCGCGTCGGCCGGGTCCCGCCGCCGGACGACCAGGCCCGCGGTCTCCATCCGGGTGGCGGTGTTGACGATCGTCGGAGTGGTCAGCCCGAGCCGCGCGGCCAGTTCGCCCGGCGCCAGGCCGTCCTCCTCCCAGAGGACCTCCAGCACGAGGTTCTGCCCGACGCGCACGCCGTGCTCGCTCATCGCCGCGTCGGTCTCCGCCCGCAGCAGCTTGTGCGCTCGCGTGAACAGCCTCAGCAGGTCTTCCATCCGGAAATCCTACAAATCGTTTGCATGCTAGCGATGTGCCGCCCTACGCTCTCAATAGCGTGCTAACGATTGGAGACGGCATGATCCTCGTCACCGGCGGCCTCGGCTTCATCGGCTCCCACGTCGCGCAGGCGCTTCTCGATCTCGGCGAGGAATGCGTTCTGACCCGGCACCGCAGCGGCCCGCCGCCCGCCTTCCTCCGTCCCGCCGGACGCGTCGCCGTCGAGCCGCTGGACATGACCGACCGGGACGCGTTCCTCGGCCTCGGCGACCGGCATCCGATCACCGGGATCGTCCATCTCGCCGGCGTCGGCCTCGGCGCGCTCGACCCGATCGACGAGCTGCGCGCCAACACGTCCGGCCTGCTCAACGCGCTGCAAGCCGCCCGCGACTGGGGCGTCGGCCGCATCTGCGTCGCCAGCACGATCGGCGTGTACGGGGGCGTCCGGGAGAATCCGCTGCGGGAGGACGCGCCGCTCCCGCCGGGGACGCCGCACACGATCCCGGCGTTCAAGCGGGCCGCGGAGGAGCTGACGTCCGTCGTGTCGGGCGAGACGGCCGTCATCCTGCGGATCGGCGCGATCTGGGGGCCGCTCGGCCGCCCGTCCTCCCCGTTCTTCGCGATCCCGGGCCTGGTGAACGCGGCCGTCCGCGGCGAGCCGTGCACCGCGTACGCCGGCGACGGCATCGACGCCCTCTACGCGCGGGACTGCGGCCGCGCCATCGCGCTCCTCCAGACGACGGAGAAGGTGCACCACGGCATCTACAACATCGGCTCCGGACACGCCACGACGAACGCGGAGGTCGCCGCGGCCGTCGAGAAGGTCGTCCCGGACGCCGCGATCGAGCTGGCCGACGGCCGCTCGCCGGACGCACCGGACGAGAACCTCGTCCTCGACACGTCCCGCCTCCACGGCGACACCGGATTCACCCTCGCCTACGACATCGAGGCCGCCGTGGCCGACCACGTGGCCTGGCTGCGCCGAAGTCAGGCATCCTGACCCGCGCTCGGCTCGGACGCGGCCTGGCCGATCGGCGTCATGACAGAGCGATGCCGCTGCCGATGCCGAGCGCCAGCGAGCACAGAGCGGCGGTGACGGCGACGGCCGATGCACCCCGCGCCGGAGGCGACGGGACGGACGGCCGCCGGAACAGCGGGACGATCCAGCGCAGGTAGTAGAAGACGCTCGCGGCGGTGTTGACGGCGGCGACCACGGCCAGCCAGGCGTAGTGGCCGTCCAGCGCCGCGCCGAACATCAGGACCTTGCCGACGAACACGGCGGTCGGCGGCGTCCCGATGAAGCCGAGCAGGCAGACGACGAGCGAGAGGCCCACGAGCGGGGAACCGCGGAGCAGTCCCGCGTACTCGGCCAGGTCGTCGCGGCCGGTGGCGACGACGACGGCGAACGCGCCCAGGTTCGTGACCGCGTAGGCGGCGACGTAGTAGAGGACCGCCGGCTGGGCCAGGTCCGTCCGGCCCGCCATCGCGACCGGCACGAGGAGGTAGCCCGCCTGGCTGACGGTCGAGTACGCCAGCAGCCGGCGGACGTTGTCCTGCCCGAACGCGGCGAGGTTGCCGAGCGTCATCGTCGCCGCCGCGACGACGGCGAGGAGGGCGGGCCAGGCGTCCGGCAGCGTCTCGGCGCCGAACCGGTAGAGGGCGGCGAACGCGCCGATCTTCGGGACGGTCGTGACGTAGGCGGCGATGGCGGGCGGCGCGCCCTCGGCCACGTCCGGTACCCAGAAGTGGCCGGGGACGGCGCCCGCCTTGAACAGCAGTCCGGCGAGCAGCGCGACGACGCCGGCCGCGACCGCCGCCTGGGGCGCGTCCGCCAGCCCTACACGGAGCACCGGATAGGCCGTGCCGCGTCCGATGCCGGACAGCAGCGTGACACCGGCGAGCATGAGCACGCCGAGCAGCGCCCCCATCAGGTAGTACTTCAGCGCGGCCTCGGTTCCGGGGGCGTCCTTGCCGAACCCGGCGAGCGCGTAGGCGGGGATGCTCGCCAGCAGGTATGCGGCGACGAGGACCAGCAGGTCGGACGTGGCGCCGAGCACGACCGTCCCGAGCGCCGACAGGAGGATCAGCACGTAGTGCTCGGTCTCCCGCGGATGGTCGCGCACCTGCCCGCGGGCCAGCGCGACGACCGCCAGCGTCGAGCCGAGCACGGTGATCCGGGTGACGTGCGTGACCGGGTCGACGGCGAAGGCGTCGAACGCCATCAGGTCGGCGCGGGTCGCCGCGACACCGGCGGCGGCGAGGCCCGCGACGAGCCCGGCCGCGCAGACCACCGCGACCTGCCATTGCCGGCGCCGGGGCAGGAACAGCCCGCCGGCCAGCCCGAGGACGGCGGCGATGAGCACGCACAGCTCGGGGGCGAGGTCGGCGGGGTTCTCGTTCATCACCGTCCCACCAGCGCGACGACGGCCGCCGACAGCGGCTCGATCGTGTCCAGCAGGACGCGGGGCACGACGCCGATGAGCAGCGACAGCGCCAGCAGCGGGACGAGCGCCGCCAGTTCGGGTCGCCGCACCTCGCTCACCCGCGCGGTCAGCTCGCCCGGCGGCCCGAGGACGGCCCGGTGCAGAACGCGCAGGAAGAGCGCGGCCGTGATCAGGATGCCGAGGACGGCCAGGGCGCCGGTGACCGCCGTCGCCGCCGTGCCGGTTCCGATCGTTCCGGCGAAGATCTGGAACTCGGCGATGAACCCTGAGAGCCCCGGCAGCCCGAGCGAGGCGAACGCCGCGATCCCGATCAGCCAGGCGAGGACGGGAGCGTTGTGCGCGATGCCGCCGAACCGTCCGAGGTCATAGGTTCCGGCCCGGTCGTCCAGCACCCCGCACAGCAGGAACAGCGCGCCGGTGACCAGGCCGTGGCTGACCATCTGCGTGACGGCGCCGGTCACCGCGAGCCGCCGCGCGCCTGCGTCGCCGGACGCGTACCCGGCCGCACCCAGCGCCAGCAGGATGTACCCCATGTGGTTGACGGACGTGTAGGCGACGAGCCGCTTGACGTTGTCCTGCGCCAGCGCGACCAGCGCCCCGTACAGGACGCTGACCAGCCCGACGATCAGCATGACGAGCGCGTAGCGGCGCCAGGCGTCCGGCAGCATCGGCATCGCGATCCGGACGAACCCGTACGTGCCCATCTTCAGCATGACCCCGGCGAGGATCGCCGACCCGGCGGCGGGAGCGTCGGTGTGCGCGGGCGGCAGCCACGTGTGGAACGGGACGACGGGCGTCTTGATCCCGAGCCCGATCCCGATGGCGAGGAGCGTCAGCCCGCCCAGGCCGCCGTGCAGCGGAGGCGTGCGGGTCAGCTCCACCATGTCGAACGTGTTGGGGTCGGCGCCCAGGTAGAGGCCGATGAATCCGAGCAGCAGGACGAGCGACCCCAGGAACGTGTACAGGAAGAACTTCAGTGCCGACCGCGACCGGTCGCCGTGCCCCCACAGCAGGATCACGAAGTACATGCCGACGATCGACAGGTCGAAGAACACGAAGAACAGCAGGAGGTCGAGGGCCGCGAACAGGCCCAGGCACACCGTCTCCAGGAAGAGGAACAGGATCGCGAACGCCCGCACGCGATGCGTCCGCCGCAGCGAGTACACGGCGCACGCGGCGAACAGGACGGCGGTCAGGGCGAGCAGCGGCAGCGACAGGCCGTCCACCCCGACGTGGTAGCCGGCCCGGACGGACGGGATCCACCGCACGTTCGTCTCGAACGAGACCCCGCCGCCCGTGCCGTGCCCGACCCACATGGCCGCGACCAGCGCGAGGTCGAGGACGGCGGCGCCGATCCACGTCCAGGCCACCGCGCGCCCCGGGACGGCCGGCAGCGCGCACGCCACCGCCAGCGGCAGGAAGATCACCAAGGCCAGCATCGGTTCACCCGGCCAGGAGGGCGACGAGGACGAGGACCGCGAGCACCACCGCGGCCTGGGCGTAGTACATGTGGACCTGCCCCGTCTGCGGGCGGCGTGCCAGCGCGGCCAGCCACCGGGCGCTCCGCCCGACCGCGTCGACGAGGCCGTCCACGCGCAACTCGACGCGGCGCCCGGTGAGGCCCGCCGCCCAGCGCCCGCCCCGGACGATTCCGCGCACCGCCCCGTCCACGACCTGGTCGTCGAACCGGGCCAGTGCCCGCGCGAGCGCGAACACCGGGCGGACCGCGACGGCCAGCGCGACCCGCTCCGACCAGAGCCAGTTCACCGCCCACGCGGGCTCCGGAACCCGCCGGACGCCCGCGACCGCCGCCACCGTGACCACCGCCAGCACACCGGACAGGGCAGCGACCCGCACATCGGACTTCTCGGGCACCCCGAGCACCCGCCCCCAGGCACCCGCCAGCGCGGGAATCCCGAGCACGACGGCACCGAGAGCCAGCACGGCCAACGGCACCGACTCCAGGAGGGGCACCCGGAACGCGCCGCCCTCGGCCGGGCGGAACACGGCGAGCAACGCCTTCGCGGCGTAGGCGGCCGACAGGACGGAGGCGGCGAGCCCGACCGCGAGCAGGCCGCCGCCGGCGTCCGCGAGCACCTCGTCCTTCGTCGCCCACAACGACAGCGGCGGGACGCCGGCCAGCGCGAGCGCCCCCGCACCGAACGCCGCCCCGACCGGCCGGTGGCGGCGGGCGGCCCCCCGCAGCTCGCCGAGCCGCTGCGTCCCGAGCACGCTCAGCCACACACCGGCGCAGAGGAACAGGAGGCTCTTCACCGCGGCGTGCGCGACGAGGTGCGCCGTCCCGCCGGCCACCGAGCCGAGCCCGGCCGCCAGCACCATGAAGCCGATCTGCGCGCAGGTGGACGCGGCAAGGAGCTGCTTGAGATCGCGCTGCGCCAACGCGACGGCGCCCAAGACCAACGCGGTCAGAGCCCCCACCCAGCTCACCAAGGTGTCCGCCCACCCGGTCGCCGCCAGCAACGGGTGGAGCCGCAGCAGCAGATACGCACCGGCGGCGACCATCGTCGCCGAGTGCAGCAGCGCCGACACAGGGCTCGGCCCCGCCATCGCGCGCGACAGCCAGAACGAGAACGGCAGTTGCGCCGACTTCCCCAGCGCGGAGACCACGACACCGGCCGCGACGAGATCCCGCCAAGGCGCTTCGGCCGCGGCCAGATCGTCGAGCCGCAGCGAGTGGGCTCCCGCGACGGCGAACCCCGCCGCCATGTAGAGCCCCAGGTCGGCGGCCCGGGTCGTCAGGAACGCGACGTCCGCCGACCGCACCCGCTCGGCGTCCGGCCACAGGTAGCCGATGAGCGCGTACGACATCGCGCCCATGACCTCCCAGCCCATCAGCAGCAGCACCAGATCCGCCGCGGTGACGGTGACGGCCATGGCCGCCGCGAAGACCAGCATCAGCACGTAGAACCGGGCGCCGAACTTCTCCCCGGCCGCGTGGACGAGCACCGCCACCAGGACGACGGCCAGCGTCGCCAGCAGGACGGCGGACAGCCCGTCCACCGCCAGTCCGCCCGGCCATCCCGGCAGCATCATCCGCGTAGATCTCCGGCATCGTCGGTCATGTCCACGTCACGGGCCCGGAACAGCGCGGTGACGACGGCGAACCCCATCGCCATCTCCAGCGCCATCACGGTGATCGCGACGAGCACCAGGACCTGCCCGTCCGCCGTGCCGGGCGACACCCAGAACCAGAACCCGGCCCCGGCGGCCACCACACCGTTGATCATGAGTTCGAGGCCCATCATGAGCATCACGATCGACTGCTGCGACAGCGCCCCGAACAGCCCGACGCAGAACAGCGCGGCGGCGAGCAGCAGGAACGTCTCCAGGGTCATGGCGCACCGTCCCGGTCGTAGCGTCCCCGGTGCGTGGCCAGCACCACCGTGGCGATCATGGTGGCCAGGATCGCGATGCCGATCACCATCATGACCAGCATCTTCGGCCCCATGACCGACTCCCCCAGGGCGAGCGTCGGATCGCGCGGCGGGCGCCCCGCGCGCTCCGGCCACGGGACGGTGAAGATCCCGGCGGCGAGCACGACGAACGCGCCGCCCGAGATCGCGAGCGCGCCCCGCGTGTTGTGCAGCATCGTCATCGGCATCAGCCCGGCCGGGTTCATCATGTACATGACCATGAAGACCGCCATCACCAGCATCTCCATGATCATCATGAGGATGACCAGCACGCCGAGGTAGTGCAGGTCGATCAGCAGCAGCTCGGCGCCCACGCACAGGAACGACGCCAGCAGCGCGAACGTCGCCCGCGCCATCGAGTCCACGACGAACACGGCGACGCCGGACGCGACGGCGGCGACGGCGAGCACCCAGAACGCGACGTCCTCCACGACCGCCTCCTCACACGACGACGATTGCCACGACGAGCATCTGCAGGACCGTGGCGGGGATCAGGACCGTCCACGCCACGGTCATGGCGCGGTCCATGCGCAGGACCGGGAACCGCCGCCGCGTCCACACCAGCAGTGCCAGGACGGCGCACGTCTTCACCGGCGACCACAGCCAGGCGGGCAGCCACGGCCCCGCCCCGCCGCCGAGGAACAGCGGGACGGCGACGGCCGCCGCCACGGTCAGCAGCCCGTACCGTCCCGCCAGGAAGACGAGCCGGTCGGGCCCGGACAGCTCGGCCAGGACTCCCCCGGCCGCGTCACCGCCCACCGGATGGCCGAACGGTCCCCAGAACGCCATCGCCAGCGCCGAGACGAGGTAGACGGCGAACGCGGCCGGCATCCACACCGCGAACCACAGCCCGCCCTGCGCCTCCCCGATGATCCGCAGGTCGAGCGAGTGCGCGGCGAGCGCGGCGGTGATGAGCGCGAACATGTGCGGCAGCTCGTACGCGAGCCCCTGCGCGAGGAACCGGTAGCCGCCGACCAGCCCGAACGCCGAGTTGACGCCCCACCCGGCGAGCCACACCGCCCCCCAGGCGACGACCTCCATCGCGTTGAACCACACGACGCCGACGCCGGAGCCGACCGCCGCCCGGTCACCGAACGGCACGACGAGGGCCGCCAGCGCCGCCGCGAGCGGCAACGACACGACCCCGATCCTCGTCAGCAGCACATCGGCCCTGGCCGTGCGGCGCCGCTGCAGCGTCAGCAGCCGTGCGGCCTCCTGGAACGGCTCGGCGGGACGTCCCGCGAACGCGCCGTTCAGCGAGGCCGCGGCGACGGCCAGCATCCCGAGGACGACGACCTCAACCATCGCGGCCAGCCCCGAGGTCCGGATCGAGGCTCGCCACGATCAACCGGGCCTGTCCCAGCTCCGCGCCTTCGAGCAGCGACGGCAGCGTGGCGAGCGGCTCGCTGCGAGGGGCCTGTCCGCGGGCCGGATCGAGGTCGCGCAGCCACCCGTCCAGCCGCTCCTGGACATCGCCGACGCCACGCATCATCCAACGCAGCGCCCGCGACCACCTGACCCTCCGGGCGAACGACGCGAGCCGAGGCGCCAGCACCTCATCGTCCGCACCCGACAGGGCCTCGTCCCGAAGTACGGCGGCCCGCTCGGCGGCGGCCTCCCACCCCGCGACGTGCAGGAACCGCGAGAGGCTGTCGAGGCGGGACGCGGCCCGCCGCCCCTCGGTCCAGAACGTCCCGTCCCCGGTGTCGACGGCGGTGACCTCGGCCGCCTGGACGACGTCGCCCTGCAACGTCAGGTCGACCCGTAACCCGGCGGGCCAGTGCGACAGGACGGGCCCGAGCGGCACATGCAGGACGTCCAGCCGCAGCCCGTCCCGGTCGTCCGCGCGGTCGGCCATGTCCGCGTCCAGTTCCAGAGCGGGCCGGGAGCCGCCGGTCACGCCGTCCAGATCACGAGCGGAGGCGCGCACGCGCGGCTCCGGCATGTCGCGCCACACCACGTCGATGGCCTCCGCCAGCGCGGCGCCCGGATTCCCGCACACCACGAGCATCCCCGTCTCCGCGGGCGAGAGGGCGGGCCGCCACCGGCGCCGCCGCATCTGCGCCTCGACCGCGAGCCGGTCACGCGTCCCGTCCGCCGCCGAGACGACGAACGGGCGCTGCGCCGCGAACCGTCTCAGGCCCACCGCAGCGCCCCCTCCCGCCACGCGTACAGGACGCCGACCAGCAGCAGCGCCAGGAAGGCGAACATCTCCACGACCGCCTTCACGCCGACCGACGCGACGACGAGCGCCCACGGGTACATGAAGACCATCTCCATGTCGAAGGCGAGGAAGACCATCGACACCGCGTACCAGCGCACGTGGTACCGCGACAGCGCATGCTCGGCCGGACGCGCCCCCGACAGGAACGGCCCGCTCTCGAACCCCCGCGGCGTCATCACGAACGAGACGGCGTACAGCCCGGCGACCATGGCCGCCACCAGCCCGAGCACCGAGAGGACGACGGCATAAGGCGGCATGTGCCCCTCCGGGGTACGGGTGACCGGGCGCTAGTCGGCCTCTACCTGATCAGGCCCGCCGCGAAACATCGCCCGGCCGGGCCGGCGCGCTGCCGACCGCGATCGCGAGCAGCAGCACGAGCGCGGCACCCCCGGCCACCTGGGCCTCCCCCGTGGTGGGCAGGTCCTCCTTGGAGCCGCCGACCGGTGCGAGCCGCCCGTCCGGATCGAGGACGACACCGATGGTGTCGCCGCGCCCGTACCCCTCGCAGTTGGTCGCCAGCTCGCGCGGGATCGGCGTGCCGTCCGTGCGGCGCAGCGTGCAGTGGTGGGTCGAGGAGTTGCCGCGGCCCCTCGTCTTCCAGGTGCGGGTGACGACGGCGTCGGCGTCGACACCGACCCGCGATATGGCGACGTCGCGGATGCCGACGACGCCGACGCCGTAGACGACGAACAACGCCAGGACGCCGAAGGTCAGCGGCACGCCCGCGAACCGGAGCGGGCGCCGCGCCCGATACAGCCACGCGAGCGCGAGCACCCCGGCGATCGAACCCGCCACGGCCGACACCGCCGCGCCCGTCGTCCCCCACCACAGGTAGGAGGCCGCGGCCGCCGCGAACCCGAGCGCGGCGACGCCGGCCGCCACCGCGCCGCGCAGCACGGCGACCGCGAGCAGCCGCGGCACTAGGCGTGGCGCTCGCGGTCGGCCTCGGCGGCGGCGAGGATCATCTCGTCCACCACCCAGCGCGCCTCCGGCGACAGGTCGACCAGGGCGCGCAGCACCTCCGGCCGGATGACGCCGTGCTGGACGTCCCGGCGCAGCGCCGTCAGCGTCAGGTCGTCGCGGATCGGCTCGGACTCGACCGGGAAGCCGAAGTAGCCGATCGGCACGGCGAAGAACGTGGCGAGCGCCGTGAGCGTCTTGAGCTGCGGGTTCTCCTGCCGTCCGGTGCGCAGCTTCCACACGGTGGTGGACGAGATGTCCTCACCGGTGGCGTGCGCGATGGCCGCGGCCGTCTCCACGTTGTTGCGCGGCGGCCCGGCGTCCGCCGGCCACAGATTCTGGATCAGCCACTCGACCTTCTCGGCGAGCGACGCCCCCGGTGACACTTCCTCCGCATGATGCCGCATCGTCTCCCTCTCCCCCCATCGCCAGCGATTTAAGTTGACCACATCCACGTTCGTCAGCCAAGGACATGCGGCCGGCGCGATGCCGTGGCGCCGGAACCACAGAGGGAGACGCCGCCTACCCCGCGGGTCGCGGGCACCTCATCCGCTTCGGTGAACTTTGCCAAGAACCGTTGCAAAGGGCCTTTGCAACTCCTAGCGTCCTGCCCATGAAGGAACAACCGCCGCCCGAGGTGATCACCGATCCGCAGCAGGTGCGGCTGCTCGCGCACCCGCTGCGGCAGCGGATCGCCGAGATCATGCGGCGCGGCCCCGTGTCGTCCACCACCCTCGCCCGCGAGCTGGGCGAGAGCACCGGCTCGATGAGCTACCACCTGCGGCAGCTCGCCAGGCACGGGTTCGTGGAGGAGGTCCCGGAGCCGGCGCGCGGACGGGAGCGCTGGTGGCGGGCCGTGCCCGGCGACCGGCGGCTGCCCCCGTACAGCGAGCAGTCGCCGAAGATGCGCGAGGCCGTCGAGGAGCTGACCCGCCTGGAGTTCGCGAACGAGCTCGACCTGCTCACGCGCTACCAGCGGGAACGCGACGAGACGGGCCCGTGGTCGGACGCCCTGCTCTTCTCGATCTCCACCGTCACGCTGACCCCGGACCAGGTGCGTCCCTTCTTCGAGGAGTACATCGCACTCCTCTACCGCTACAAGCGCGCCGACGACGACCCGCCGCCGGACGCGCGGACCCTGCACGCCAGATTCCTGGCGTTCCCGGAGGTCTGAAAAAGTCCGGGCCGCCGAGTTGCCCCTCGCCGGCCCGGACGGGCGGAAGCCCGCATCACCACGCCGAACGGCGTGTTTCCACGCAACGCGAGCCCCCACGGAAAGGAGAGCACCTCATGCTGCTCTCGCGCAAACGACGCCTGCTCAAATGGGCGGTCCTGCTGATCTGGGTCGTGGTCACGATCCTGGCCGTCCCGGCGGCGGGCCGGCTCTCGGACGTCGTGCAGGCGAAGTCGTCCGCCGAACTGCCGCGCGGCGCCCAGTCGACGAAGGTGGACGAACTCACGTCCCGCTTCCCGGACGGCGAGCAGGCCCCAGGGATCATCGCCTACGTCCGGCCGTCGGGGATCACGGCCACCGACCGCGCGAAGGCCGAGGCCGACCGCCGCGCGCTCGCCCCTGCCGCGGCCGGGACGATCGCCGGACCCGTCCCGTCCCGCGACGGCCGGGCGCTCATGCTGAACGTGCCGCTGAAGGACGACGACACGCTCAGCGACAAGGCCGAGAAGCTCCGCGACCGCTCTCTTGCGGACGTCCCGCCGGGCCTCGAAGTGCGGCTGACGGGCCCGGCCGGGTCCGCCCTGGACGTAGGGGACGCCTTCAAGAAGGTGGACAAACCCGTCCTGATCGCCACGATCGTCCTGGTCGCGGTCGTCCTGCTCCTCACCTACCGCAGCCCGGTCCTGTGGCTGCTGCCGATCGTGAACGCGGCGATCGCCCTGCAGGTGACCGGCGCCGTCGTGTACCTCCTCGGCGAGCACGCCGGCCTCTACGTCGCGGACGGGACGTCCACCATCCTCAACGCGCTCGTCTTCGGCATCTCGACCGACTACGCGCTGCTCCTCCTCGCCCGCTACCGGGAGGAACTCCGCCGCCACCGCGACCGGCACGCCGCGATGCGGGCCGCCCTCCGCCGCGCCGCCGCCCCCATCACCGCGTCCGCCGCGACGGTCTCCCTGGGCCTGCTCTGCCTGCTCGCCGCGCACATGGGCTTCAACTACGCGCTGGGCCCGATCGGCGCGATCGGCGTCCTGGGCGGCCTCGTGGTCGTCATGTCGCTGCTGCCCGCGCTCCTGGTGATCTTCGGCCGCTGGGTGTTCTGGCCGCGCATCCCCCACTACGGCGACCCCGCACCCGCCCGCGGCATCTGGGACCGCATCGGCCACCGCATCGCCGCACGTCCCCGCCTGGTCTGGGTGGGCGGCCTGGTCGTGCTGGCCGCGCTCGCCTCCGCATGCCTGGGCATCTCGACCGGCCTGGACCGAGCCCACTTCCTCACCACCACGCCCAGCTCGACGCTCGGCGAGCAACTTCTCGCAAAGCACTACCCCGGCGGCCAGGGACGCCCGCTCCAAGCGATCACCGGCAAGCCGTCCGCCGTGCGCACCGCACTCCAAGACGCCCCCGGCGTGGCCCGCGTGGGATCACCCCAACCCTCCTCGGACGGCCACCTGACCAGGTTCGACATGGTCCTCACCTCCCCGCCTGACAGCGCGGCGGCGAAGGAGACCGTCCGCGAACTCCGCGAGACCGTCCCGGACGCGCTGTTCGGCGCGAGCACCGCCAGCGAGATCGACCTGGCCGACGCGCAGTCCCATGACCGCCGCGTGGTGATCCCACTGGTCCTGGCCGTCGTGCTGCTCATCCTGATCGTCCTGCTCCGCGCCCTGGTCGCCCCGCTCCTGGTGATCGCCACGGTCGTAGCGTCGTACTTCGCGGCCCTGGGCGCCGCCTGGCTCCTCTTCCGGTACGCGTTCGACTTCCCGGCCCTGGACATCCAGGTGGCCCTCATGGGCTTCCTGTTCATGGTCGCCCTCGGCGTGGACTACAACCTGTTCCTCGTCTCCCGCATTCGCGAGGAAGTAGGACGCACCGACCACCGCACCGGCGTTTTGCGCGGCCTCGGCGTCACCGGCGGCGTCATTTCCAGCGCGGGCCTCGTCCTGGCCGCCACGTTCGGCGTCCTCGGCAGCATGCCGGTCACGATGATGGTGCAGATAGGCGTCCTGGTCTCCCTCGGAGTCCTCCTGGACACCTTCTTCGTCCGGTCCGTGATCGTCCCGGCCCTGGCCCTGGACGCAGGCCCCCGCTTCTGGTGGCCCGCCCGCCAGAACACCACGCCACCCCCAACAACGCAGCACACGCCGATAGACGCCACCACAGGCAGGTAAGCGAGAAAGCGGCGGGGCTATCGGTTCTTTCGTCGTGCGATCCCGTTACCGATGAAGACGACGATGCCGAGGGTGAAGACGCCCGCCCCCGCATAGCCGACGAGTTTCCCCCTGGCTTCGTTCCTCTTCTCCTCGTCGTAGCTGGTGGCTCCGCCGCCGCTTGTGCTCATGCACCACTGACCAGGTCTCATCGGGCTGCCGTCACACTCGACGGCGGCGCCGTTCACGACGGCCTCGCCGTTGACGAAGAACATGACCAAGCCGGCGATGACCAGAGCAAAGGCCAGAACCTGGGGCCATTGCCTCCGCGAACCGCGCACGCAAAGGACCATATCCGTCCCCATACCGGCAACCGCAACTCCTCCGCCTCAGCAGGAGGCCCCGGACTCCCAGCCGGACTCGCGGTAGGTCCAGCGTTCGCCGCTGCCGTCCAGGGCTTCGTACTCGGCGCCGACCGGCAGCTCGGTCACTTCCCCGGTGTGCCCGGCCATGCGCAGCATGTCGACGGCGAGCCAGTACGCGTGGTGTGCGCCGGCCGACTCCCACTCGGCGCGGGTGAGCGACCGCATGTAGTGGCTGTCAGGCTGGCCGCGGGTGCCCAGCTCGTCGGCCTGTCCGCACGACCAGTACAGGACGCGTTCCTGGATCCCGAAGTAGCCGCGGGCGACCAGTTCCCGCGCGCCGCCGCACACGGGGCAGGGTCCGGCGGGGGACGGCGCGAACCGGAACATCAGCCAGTGCAGATCGATGATGCTGTGTTCGCGTCCCTCCTCCTCCACGCCCGTCGCGCCGCCCGGCATCCGGCAGTCGGGGCAGTGCCGCTGGTACGGGTCGCGGTGGTCGGCGTCCGGCCAGCCCGTCGGCCACAAGGCATCGCAGCGAGTGCACCGGAACTGGTGCCGGCGCGGACCGATCGCCTGGAACGGCATGGTGATCGTGAGCCCGTCCCGCAGCCCGCCGAGATACCCGGGATAGGTGCCGAACTCACTCGGCCACCGATCATGGGAGTCGTACGGCCACAGGAGCGCTATGCAGTCGGCGACCCTGATGGCGTCCCAGGCCGACCCATCCTGCCCGGCGTGCCCCTCGATGTTCAGCCGGTGCGCGAGATCGCGCAGGTCGCCGCCGGTCTCGGCGTTGAGCAGGGCGAGCCGGCGGACGGCCGCGGACTCGTATCCGGCCGCTTCGGCGGCGCCGAAGTCGGCGATCCGCAGGGCGGTGGCCACCCGCTCGCGCGCCAGCCGGTCGGCTTCGGCGCGGGCGCGCAGCGCCTCCCTCTCCTCGGCGCTGCCGGGCCATGGGCCGACGTCCGGGTTCCCTCGCACACGTCGCGGCATGATCGCCATGGTGCCGCACCCGGCCAGCCGTTTCCCCTTCTTTTCCCACCCGCCAACCCAGCGGATGTGGCCCCCGCATGTCAGGGGTGCGGGACGGTGGCTATCGCGTCGGCGTGCTCCTTCAGCCAGGCGATCTCGTTGTGGAGCCAGGTTCCGGGGGCGGTGATGCGGCCGGCGCGTTCGTGCATGTCGAGCTCGTCCTCGACTCGGGCGACGATGCACCAGCCGAAGTCGCGGCGGTGTTCGTCCTCAAGCCCGTATACGTCGAGGAAGGTGCGCAACAGGGCGAGTTGGCGGTCGAGGGGGGCGGCGATGTCGGCGCCGAGCAGCCACAGCCAGGCGGCGTAGGCGAGGTCGCGCGTGCGGGGGGCGGGGGCCGCCTGGTCGAAGTCGAACGCGGAGACAGGGAGGCCGTCGGTGAAGGTGACGTTGAGCGGGGAGAAATCGTTGTGGCACACCGTCTCCTCACTGCCTGCGATCAGCGTGCCGGCGGCCGCGTCGTGCAGTCGGCGCAGTAGCCGTGCCGCGGCGGTGATCTGGGCGGGCGACCAGTCGCGGGCCTGGAAGTCGGTCACGGTCTCACCGGGCTGGAAGCTGAGGATCTCGCGGCCCTTGTCATCGGTGCCGAGCAGCCTCGGCGCGGCGTCGCAGCCGGCGTCCTCGAAATGCCGGAGCAGCCGGTGCACGAACGGCGAGTGCGGCCCGACCGGCCGGCGCACGGTGTCCCCGACACGGACGACCCCCTCCGTGATCTTGCCCCCCGACAACGGGATCTCCAGTTCGGGTCGGCTCACAGGGGAGGCGTCTGACGAGGTCATTTGTACTCCTGATGGTTGTCGCGTCATGCTCGGCGTGCTCATCTGACCGGAGTTCGCCGCGAGGTGTCCAACAGCCGACACACCGGTGGAAGACAACCAGGAGTTGTGGATGGAGCTGGATCTGGGCGCGGTCCGGGCCTTTCTCGCCGTCGTCGACGACGGGCAGTTCACCGGGGCGGCCGACCGCCTCGGCATGACCCAGCAGGCCGTGTCCAAGCGGATCGCCAGGCTGGAGTCGGACCTGGGCGTCCCGCTCCTGAACCGCGCCCGCGCCGGAGCCGGGACGACCGAGGACGGTGCGGCCTTCCTCCCGCAGGCCCGAGCGCTGATCGGCCTCGCCGACCATGCCACCGCGATGCTGCGTGCACGTCACCGCGCCCTGCGCATCGACGTACTCGCCCGCGCCGCGGCCCCCGTCGACATGGTCAGGGACTTCTACGAAGCCGGCGACGCCGAGGTCGACATCGTCGTCTCCCGCGGCAGCGTCTCACGGTGGACGGCGCTCGCCGACGGCTCGGTCGACGCGGCGTTCGGCCGTGTCACCGGGCCTCTTCCGCCGGGGATCGAGCGCATCCCGGCCTGCCTGGAGCCGATCCCCATCCTGGCCGGCCGCCGGCACGGGCTGGGCAGACGCAGGCGCGTGCCGATGACCGAACTCGCGGGCCTGACGGCGTGGATGCCCGGCAACGCCCCCGGCAGCGAATGGGCCGAGTACTACCGCTTCCTCAGCGAGGAGTTCGGCGTCCGGATCGACACGTCCGGCCCGGTGTTCGGCCATGACCACATCATGGAGAAGGTCGGGGCCTCGGCGGACCTCATCACGTTCGGCAACAAGGCGCAGTATCCCGGCCACCCGGATATCGCCCAGATCTCCGTCACCGATCCCACGCCGGTCTATCCCTGGTCCCTCATGTGGCACGAGGCGAACCGCCACCCGGCATTGCCCCGGCTCATCGCCCACGTGAAGAACCACTACCGTGCGTTCGCGACGCGGGGCCACTGGCTGCCCGCCCCTGACCGCAACCTGTTTCCAGCCATCCGCTAAGAGCTTGCTCAGTCGGTATCCGACTCCAGCAAGGTGATTCCGATGACGACGCTGCGGAACGGGTCGCCGACCGCCGAGTTCTCCGATTCGCCGGCCAGGCACAGTGCCAGCAGCCGGATCGCGGTGGCCTTGTCGGCCGTGGCCGGTTCCCGTCCGGCGAACACCGGGCCCCCGATCTCTTCGAGGCGGATTGCGGCCTGCCGCGCCCATGTGCTCGGTGCCGTGCCGTCGAGCGCCCGCCGTCCAGTGCGGACAAGGGCGGCCAGATCCCCGGCGGCCGCCTCGTTGCCGCGCGCCAGCCGGACGCATGCCGCGTCGTGCAGGACGCCGGCGACCCGGCGGCGCCACGCGCGCTCAGGCTCCCGGCTGAACAGGTAGTGGCGGGCCTGGTAGTACATGCCCCGTTCGAAGACACGGTCGAGGGCGCGGTCCAGCAGCAGCGACCCGGACTGCCCGCTCCCCAGATCCGCGGGCAGTGCACGCTGGGCATCGCGGACGCTGCCCCTCTCCGCTTCCCACTCGTCGCCCCGCTTGTCGGCTCGCTCCCTGTCAATGGCGATATCGGGGTCGGTGGCCAGCGAGTACCTCGCGTAGGCGTCGCCCTCGCTTCTGACGGCCGAGCTCAGCCGATCAGTCGCGGTGATCGCGGGGGTGAGGTCGCGGTCGACCTTGTGGGTGGGGGCCAGCACGCGGGCCAGGTTCCGTGTTGCCGCGCCCGCCTCCTCCAGTTCGTCCCGGCAGTCGGCGGCCATGTCCTTCGCCACCCAGAGCGAATGGCCGGAGCGGTGGTGCCGGACGTTCAGCACCGCGCGGACCAGCAGTATCCGCGCGAGGAGCGGCGCCACCCGATCGACATCGCCGGCGATGTGACCGGCGAGCGTCCCGCGGTCGATTCCACCCGGTCGATCCACAAGGGGCTCCCGTCCGCTGGGCGAACCGCGCTCCCGAAGTCTAACGATCAGGCCGGCAGCGACCCGTCCAAAATATTGCTAAACCAGAAAATTTGCTGATTCAGAAAGAATTTTGTAGCGTGCGGGCATGGCCGACGATCGTGCACGCGAAGACCGCCCGCAGCCCGGGCTGCGGGAAAGGAAGAAGCAGGCGACCCGGGAGGCGCTGACACTGGCGGCGGTGCGGCTGGCCATCGAGCGCGGGCTGGAGAACGTGCGTGTCGAGGACATCGCCGCCGAGGTTCGAGTGTCGACGCGGACCTTCAACAACTACTTCGCCGGCAAGTACGAGGCACTCGCGGCGCGTCACGTCGACCGGATGCGGCGATCGGCCCGGGAACTGCGGGAACGCCCGGCCAGTGAACCACTGTGGGAAGCGATCACGCACGCGGTCCTCGCACCGCTGGCGGACTCGGGCAGGGCGCACGACAGCCCGGCTCCGGACACGCTCGCCGCCATCCGGCTGATCGCCGGCGAGCCGGTCCTCCAGGCCGAGGCGCTGAGGGCCGGCATGGCGGCCGACGACGAGTTCACCGCGGCGGTCGCCGAGCGCACCGGAACCGACATCGATCGCGACCTGTTCCCGCGGCTGGTCGCAGCCGCGGTGGCGGCCGCCGTCCACGTGGCCACCGATCAGTGGCTGCGGACCGATCCGCCGGCCCCGCTCACACCACTGTTGCGGGAGGCGCTGGGGCAGCTCGCCGCCGGCCTGCCGATCCCGCCCGCCGATCCGGATCGGCAGGACCGATGAAAACCTCCACCACAGGCACCACCCAAGCAGTCGGCGGACGCCTGCCCGCCCGCCTCGTCACCCTCATGATCACGGTCGCGCTGGGGTCGATCATGATGCAGATGGACGCGACGATGACCAACATCGCCTACAACACCCTGCTCAAGGAGTTCGACACGTCACTGCTCACCATCCAGTGGATCACCACCGGCTATCTGCTGGCGATGGCGGCGGTGATGGCCCTGTGCGGCTGGGCCCTGGACCGCTTCGGCGCCCGGACCATGTGGATCACCAGCATCGCCGTGTTCCTCCTCGGGTCGGTGCTGTGCGGCATCGCCTGGGACGCGCCCGCTCTCATCGCGTTCCGCCTCGTCCAGGGACTGGGCGGCGGCATGGTCCTCCCCCTGGGCATGGCGATCCTCGCCCAAGAGGCCGGCCCATCACGGCTGGGTCGCGTCATGGGCGTGATGGGGGTCCCCTCGGCCCTGGGCCCGGTGCTGGGTCCGGTGCTGGGCGGCGTCATCGTCGACGACTGGAACTGGCGCTGGATCTTCTTCATCAACGTTCCGGTGTGCGTCGCCGCCGTCGTGCTCGCCTGGCGGACCATGCCGACCAGGAGGTCACCGAACGCCGGACGGCTCGACGTCCTCGGCCTGCTGCTGCTGTCCCCCGGCTGCGCCGTGGTGGTCTTCGCGCTCACCGAGGCCGGCAGGTACGGATCGTTCGCCGACCGGCACGTCGTGCTCCCGCTGGTCATCGGCTTCGCCCTGCTCACGGCGTTCTCCGTGCACGCGCTGCGCACCGACGCCCCGATCCTGGATCTGCGGCTGCTGAAGGTCCGCAGCTTCCTGTCCTCATCCACCGTGCTGTTCTTCGCCAGCGTCGCCCTGTTCGGTGCGGTGGGGGTCCTGCCGCTCTACTACCAGCAGGCTCGCGGGCACAGCGTGCTGGAGGCCGGGCTCCTGCTGGCTCCGCAGGGTCTCGGCATGGCCGTCTCCCTGTTCGCCGTCGGCAGGCTCGCCGACAGGGCGGCCCCCCGGCTGCTGGTCAGCTGCGGACTGACGCTCACCGCCGCGGGTTCGATCGTGTTCACGCAACTCGGGACGCACACCGACGAGGTGCTGCTCAGCGGCGCGCTTGTGCTCAGCGGCGCCGGTATCGGCATGGTCATGGTCCCCGCGATGGCCGCCGCGATCCGCGACATACCGGGAGCGGCGATCCCGCGGGCGAGCGCGGCGAACCGGATCATCATGCAGCTCGGGTCCTCGTTCGGCTCGGCCGTCCTCATCATCGTGCTGCAGAACCGCATCAACCATCTCATCGACACCAAGAGCATCACGCCCGACGGCCTGGCCGGCGCCTACGGGCACACGTTCTGGTGGGTCCTGGGCTTCGCCGCCATCTCCATCGTGCTCACACTGCTCATGCCGGCCCGCCCGCCACAGCAGCAGCGCAGCGTCGACGCCACGGTCCCCATCGCCTGAGACCTTCCGGTCAGCGGCGTCCGCCGAACTCCCAGGGGTGGACCTCGATCGACGCGTATCGGTCCTCGGTGAGGACGGCGCCTGCCTTGTGCTCGTCCGAGGCGCGGACCAGTGCCGCCGTCCCCACCCAGGTGGCGCCGTCGTCCGACAGCAGGGGCCCGTAAGCGATCAGGTCGTCTCGCCCGGACGGGACGGCGAGGTCGGCGGCCTCCCCTGCGCCGAAGCCCAGCACCAGGAACCGGCGGCCGTCCGTCCGCCCGCCGGGGAAGTCCCACATCGTGCGGCCCAGCTTGTTGCGCCACCGGCGCAGCAGCACGTCCCGGTACACGCCGGCCTGGTAGCCGGGCTCCTCGAAGGCGAACGCGCGGGCGGCGGACGCGTCCGGAAGGTCGACGATGTGCACGCTGCCGGTGGCCGTCTCGGCGTCATCGGCCATCAGGGTCGGGCCCCGGGCGATCAGCTCCTTCGCGAACCGGTCCATGTAGGACCAGTGCTCTTCCAGCAGCTCGTAGCGCAGCGGCATCGAGCCGGGCCGGTCGCGGTGGTAGACGAAGAACTCCATGTGCCCAGTCTTCACCACCCGGCCCGCACAAGATCACGTTCTCGGCGGTGTCGGCCGGGCGGCCCTCCTGGTCAGACGGTGGGGTTCACGCCCGCCGCGGCGAGGACCTCGCGGTGCTCCCGGTACAGCGCGTCGAAGGCGGCGGTCTCGGCGTCGTCGTCCTCCCGCGTGAACGCCGGCGGCCCGTCGCCGGTCAGGTCGTCCGGGTCGAACTCGGCGCGGTAGACGATCGTGGCGTTGCCCTCCAGGATCGGCTGCCACCGGCCGTCCCGCTCCCGCAGCCACGACCGGGCGACACCGCCCGGGTTGCGCACGCGCACCGGTACGTCCGGCGCGATCCGGCCGAGCCTCGACAGCACCGCGCGGGACGCCACGACGCCGGAGCCGCAGCTCTGCGTCAGCCCGGCGCCGCGCTCGTACGTCTGCGCGTAGACCTCGGACATGTCCGCGCTCAGCGGCAGGACGAAGCTGACGTTCGCCCCGAGCGGGAACACTTCCGGCGTGTCCGCCACCCGCAGGCCGGTCTTCACCAGGTCGCCTTCGTCATAGGCGTCGATGACGCTGACCAGGTGCGAGTTCGGCACGGCCACCGCGCTCACCGGCAGCGACGCGTGGTAGGCCGTCAGAGCCTGGTCGATCATCGGGGCCGCGGCGCCGGCGACGATCGGGTCGGACGGGGAGAAATCGACCGGCGGCAGCTCCACCGCGGTCTGCCGCACGCCGTGCGGCGTCAGGCCCGCGTCGCGCACCGTGAAGGAGTAGGGGCCGGTGTGCAGGACGACCTGCTCGGCGCCGTAGCGGTCCAGCAGCAGCCTGCCCGCCCCGCGCATCCCGTTGCCGCAGAGCAGCGCCGGGGAGCCGTCCGGGTTGAAGAACCAGGCGCGTCCCGTCCCGTCACCGTCGTCGGCGACGAAGTACACGCCGTCCGAGCCCAGGCCGAGGCGGCGATCGCAGAGCCGCTCCACCGCCCGGGTGAGCCGTCCGCCCGGAAAGCGCTCATCGGGCGCGCCCTCGATGACCAGGATGTCGTTACGACTCCCGTGGATCTTGGTGACCGGCAACTGTGACATCACGGCTTTCTGTGGTGATCCGCCTGCTCATCCCTGACCTGCCCATGCTATCCGGGCCGCGGACGGCCCCGCCGTCCCGGACCAGCCGGAAGGCCCCCCCGGCAGCGGCCCTCCGCGATCCGCATTTGCGCCCAGGCCGAGCCGACGCCGATCCTTCCGGCATGACCTCGAACACCACCACCACCGCGGCGGCGTCCGGCACCTGGACGCTGGGCGACATGGTCGTCAACCGGATCGGACTGGGCGCGATGCGGCTGCCGCAGACCGGCACGGCCCTGGTCCCGGACGCCGTGCCGCGCGACCGCGGGCAGGCGATCGCGGTGCTGCGGCGGGCGGTCGAGCTCGGCGTGAACCACATCGACACCGCCGCCTTCTACTTCTCGTCGCTGCGGTCGGCGAACGAGCTGGTCAACAGCGCCCTGGCCCCTTATCCGGACGGTCTGCTGGTCGCCACCAAGGTCGGCCCGGCCCGCGATGCGGCCGGCCGGTGGGCGCCGCACGCGATGACGCCGGAGGCGTTGCGCGGCCAGGTCGAGGAGAACCTCCGCCAGCTCGGCCGCGACCACCTGGACCTGGTCTACCTGCGCATCGTCCACGATCACGACCGATTCGCCGAACGCTTCGGCGCGCTCGCCGAACTGCGCCGGGCCGGGCTCATCCGTCACCTCGGGCTGTCCAACATCCTCCCGCGCCACCTCGAAGAGGCGCGGGCCATCGCACCGGTCGTCTGCGTCCAGAACCCGTACGGCATCGGCGCGTTCCCCGAGCAGGATCAGGTGCAGCGCCTCTGCGGCGAACAGGGGATCGCGTTCGTCCCGTTCTACTCAATGGCGGGCACCCGACGCGAGGACGGAGCGTCGGGCGACGACGAACCCGCGATCAACGTCATCGCGCGGGCGCACGAGGCGTCCACCGCGCAGATCAGGCTGGCCTGGACGCTTCACAAGGGCGCGCATGTACTGGCGATTCCCGGCACCGGCGACCCCGTCCACCTGGAGCAGAACATCGCCGCCGGAGCGATCCGCCTTACCGAAGACGAGCTCGCCCAGCTGAACGCCCTGCACGACCGGACGGTCTAGCGCCGGTTCGCGAAGGGGTCGAGGACGATCAGGCCGTGGAGCAGGATCGGGCCGAGGGCGAGGCTGAAGAGGCAGTCGGTGAGCCAGTGCTCGTCGGCCACCGTGAGGGCCGTCGCCGCGACCGCGCCCGCCACCACCGCGATGGTCCGGCGGCGGCCCGCCGGCAGTCTCGGGCGGACGGCGGGAAACGCGACCACCAGCAGTTCGAGAATGACCCACCCGAGCGCGAACGCGTTGAGAGTGTGCCCCGACGGATACGCGTCCCCGTGCGTGAACAGCACATCGGTGTCACCGAACGGATACGTCCTGGGGAACACCTCCTTCAAGGCGACCTGCAGCAGCGACAGCCCGCCCACGATCACCGCGGCCATCAGCGGACAGCGCCAGGAACGCCCGCGGACCCCGGCGACGACGGCGACCGGGGCCATCACCGCGACCAGGTCACCGCGCTGGCCGAGCTTGGTGACCGCGTGCGCCGTCGCGTGGAGGCCGCCCGTGACGTGCGCGTCGCAGAACTCGTGGACGGCGAAGTCGAGATGGCGGAGCGGGCCGTCCAGCAGCACGTCCACCGTGACCAGCACCATGACCGCCATCAGCGGCCCGTACCAGCGCTTCGCCACACACCGGACATTCCCGGCCAACGCGCCGGGCTACATCACCCGGGCGTGAGGATGGCACGACCCCGCACCCGCCCGGCGTCCAGGTCGTCGATCGCCGACTGGAAGTCGTCCAGGGCGTACTTCACCGTGTGCAGCGTGACCGAGCCGCGCGCCGCCAGCGCCATCAGGTCGGCCAGGTCGTTGTACGACCCGACGAGGTTGCCGATGAAGCTGATCTCCGCGGAGATGATGTCGATCGTGGGGACGTCGATGTTCTCGCCGTAGCCGACCACGTGGTACTCGCCCGCCTGCCGCAGCATCCGCACGCCCTCCGCGGTCGCGCCGCCCTCGCCGACGAAGTCGACGACCGCCTCGGCGCCCTCACCGCCGGTCAGGTCGAGGACCTTCTCCACATGCCCGCCGTCCGCGACGATCCCGTGGTCGGCGCCGATCTCGCCCGCCAGCTTCACCGCGTCCGGGTTCCGGTCCACCACGATCAGCTCGGCGGGACTGATCGCCTTCAGCACCTGGACGCCGATGTGCCCGAGCCCGCCCGCCCCGATCACCACGCACCGGTCGCGCGGGGTCAGCCGCCGCGCCGCCTTCGCCGCCGCATGATAGGCGGTGAGCCCGGCGTCGGCGAAGGCCGCCACGTCCGCCGGCTCCAGCGACTCGTCCAGCTTCACGACACTGCGCGCCGACGTCTTCAGGTAGTCGGCGTACCCGCCGTCGCCGTCGATCCCGGGGAACCTGCTGTTCGCGCAGTGGACGTCGTCCCCGGACCGGCAGGCGCGGCACAGCCCGCACGTCACCAGCGGGTGGACGATCACCTTGTCGCCCTCTTCGACGTTCGTCACCGCGGACCCGACCGCGTGCACCCATCCCGCGTTCTCGTGCCCGATCGTGTACGGCAGCCCGACCCCAGACTTCTCCGCCCACTGCCCCTCAAGGATGTGCAGGTCGGTGCGGCACACCCCGGCGCCGCCTATTCGCACCACGACGTCGAACGGCCCGTCGGCCTCCGGGACGGGCACCTCGCTCATCCGCAAATTCTCGTGATACCCGACGACCTGCACGGCTCGCATCGTGCTCATGAACGCACCCCTCCTGGACGGTCTCGTCCCGGCGGGCATACCCGCCCCACCTCGCGGCCGACCATTCCCGCCGTTACCGGACGCCCGTATTCCGGACGTATACCGCCCGCGCTTACCGTCGCGGCGCCGACGGACGTCGCCGGCGTCCGAGACCCGCGTCCACAGGTGAAGGAATGACCGAGACCGACACGCCACGTCCTCAGCTGAGGCTCCTGACGATCGGCGCCGCGATCGGCCTGGCGATGCTGGCAGCGTCGCTCGTGGTCGATCTGACCGGCGCCAACGATCCCGAAATGCCCAAGATGCCGGCCATCCCGGGACGGACGGTTCCCTCCGGCGCGCCGACGAACATGCCGCAACTCCCCACGGACATGCCGCAGATGCCGACCGGTATGCCGCAACTCCCGACCAACATGCCGCAGATGCCGACGAACATGCCGTCCATGCCCCCGGTCCCGGGCGGTGCGCCGTGACCGCCGCGGTACCGGCCGGCGCGGCCGTTCCGGCCACCGCCGAAGAGGTCCCCGCCGACGTCCTGGCCAGGACGCGAGCCCTCCTGATCGCCCGCATTGCGATCGGCCTCTACCTCCTGGAACTGCTCCTCAACCTCACCCGCCCGAAGCTCCAGGACAACGAACCGACTCTGACGATCTTCCAGCACCTGCCGAAGACGTCCGGCTCCCTCGGCCGCCTCCTCGCCATGCCCAAGGCCGTCTTCTGGACGGTCATAGCCGGCATCGTCATAGGCGCGGCCCTCCAGGCATTCGTCGCGATAACCCGCCCCGAAGGCCGCCGCGCCGCCAACCTCACCTGGGCGACCCTCGCGGCCCTCCTGGGCCCGGTCGCCCTCTTCTCCCTGACAGTGGTGGCGATCTACCCGCTCCAAGCGCTGATCTGCGTCCCAGGGACCGCATTCGTCCTCTGGCTCCTGCACCACGGCCAGCGCTTCGCCCGAATGCCCCTCTCCATGCTCCTCACGGGCTTCGGCTGGGGCGCCCTGCTCGTCTTCGGCCTCTCCCGCGCCTACGGCGGTCTCCTCTTCGGCGCCGTCAACGCCTACATGGCCAAGGGCGCGCACAACGACATGAACGCCCTCTTGAAAACCCAGTACCGCGTAACCGACTTCCTCCTCCTCCACATGGAAGTGGTGAACGCACTGGTCTTGGCAGGCGGCATCCTCGTCCTCACGGCAATGTTCCGCCACCGTCTGGACCTGGTCACCGGCCTGATCCTCGGAGCCGCCATCGGCCTGGGCTACAACCTGGTCGAAAGCGTCCTGTTCATCAAACTCTTCGGCTCCCTCGGAGCCATCAACGGCGCAACTGCGGGCTTCGAATTCTGGATCCGCCAGTCGATCGGCCTCCTGGGCAGCCAGGTAGCCTTCGGCGCCGTCCTAGGCGCCGCCATGGGTCTAGCAGCCCAACACCACAACAAACGCTTCGCCTACCTGGGCCTGGCCGCCGCAATAGGCGGCGCCATAGGCACCGAAAACCTAGCCCCCTGGCTGGCCCACCAGGCCGACGTCACAGCCGGTTCCCCCGCCGACACCCTCATAGCCTCCCCGTTCTTCTGGCTACTCCCCCAGGCCCCCTTCATCATCACGGCCGCCCTACTCCTACGCACCGGCCTCCGCACCCGAGCCGCCGAAGCCCGAGCCGCCATCTCCGCGGAACTCTCAGCAGGCCCGGCCATAACCAGAGCCGAGGCCCCCTATCTGATGGACCCGTCCCTACGCCTGTGGTCCCTGTACCAAACCTGGCGCCACCACGGCCTGCCGACCGCCCGCACCCTGCACAAAATCCAGACGACCCAACTGTCCCTGGCCGCCCGCCGCCGACAGCACCAGCAATCCGGCGACCCGCACACCCACAAGCAGGCCGCCGACCTCCAGACAAAGGTCATGAACCTGAAAACCGGAGCCGAGCAATGACAAGAAAGCTCCTGGCAACCCTGGCCCGCCTCACCATAGGCTCCGCCCTCCTGACCTGCCTCGTCCTTCCAACAACCCCTCAACCAGCCTCAGCCTGCGACATCAGCTACGGCTACAAGCCGACCCTGAGCCTGAACAAACCCAACTTGGGCATGGGCGAAAAATGCTCGACCTCAACCTCCCTGGCCGGCGTAGCAATAGTAACCGCTCTGACCATAGCCGCCCTAGGCGCAATCGCCGCCCGCTCGCTAAAACGAGCCACCACAATAACCGGCGGCCCCACCAATTCTCGCCATGCCCTATCCACCTACCTAACTGCCACCACCCTAAGACTCTCCACTCCATCCCACCAGCCTCCACCCCCACCGCAATCCTCGAATCACGATCAGCCCTACTGACCGACCATCGAAAGCCCCGCCCGACCTCGCCGCCCGACATTCGCAGGCAGTCAGTGAGGCTCAAATGCGAATTAAGCTCAACAAACCGCGATCGAACTATCATCCGTCTCCTCGGCACCACCCAGGCCTCCTGATAGTCACAACCGTCGCCGTGTTGAGCATCACAACCCCCTCGCTGGCTGCACCAAAGCCGTCACCAACTCCCAAGCCGGTACCGTCCAGCCAGGACGATGTCAACTTCGCGCTTCCCCGCGGCAGCGATCCACAAAACGCCGAAGCGATGAACAAAGGCGCCGAAAAAATGGTCAGTGACGCAATGCTTCGGAGAGTCCTCCTGCGACACAACTATTTTAGAAACTATAAATCCGGATCACTGAGCGCCAAATCGATCGGAAATACTGCGGTGTTCTGGTTCGATCTGAGCCGACTGCGGAACGTAAAGTTGAACGGTCACACATATCCCGCCTCCACAGCCATGGAGGTGTACCGAGCGACGCGCGACGTCCAAGCCAACTCCGACATCGAGGGGAATTATCACTATGAAACCAGGCTCCTAGGACCCGACCGCAATCAGGCACTTTTTGACGAACTCGAGGTACCCTCAAGTCGACCACTGCTCGAAACCGCCATTACAAGCGTCCACGGCGAGGATCCCACGATTCACTCCGAGGTCGCCGCAAAACGTCGAATGAAGATCGCTCTAATTGAGATATTCATATCCAATAAACTGGTTCCAGACACTCCCGCCGGAGTCACCGAAGCCAGTCAATCGGCCGAGAATTTGATGCAGGACGGCAACTTCTTCATTGGAGCCGCCAGCCTGTACGGCTTCTGCCTTGACATCTGCAACACCGTTACCAAGCCCGCAAGAAAACGTGCTGCGACCACCTACTTTGGAAAAGTCCGCTCGGAGGACTCCACTAATTGCAAACTAGTCACCGCGACGATACTTCCGCTGACGGCGGACAAGTTGACAGCAGAGAAAAAGGCGGCCGCAAGTAACGCACCATCTCAACAATGGGACATGGCATGCCCCGACGGGGCATTTTCCACGAGACAGGTGCGTGAACACGAACTGACGGCGGCGTTGACAGCACTACCCCTCACTTCCCCATGCCCCCCGGAAAAGGTGGGCGGGCTGGCAAAGGCGCTTGGTTCGAGCGATCTAGGCGGGGTTGATTTCTCTACCGTTGAAATGCGGTACATGTCTGATGATCCCGAGGCCGGGGGCGTGCAGTATGCGTTCTCGGGCAAGGCGGCCGCACCTGGGTTGACGCAGGACTTCGATTCTGGGCTTGATGCGGTGACGAACAGTGCGGCGGATTTGCGGACGTGGTTGGTGTTGAAGCCGCAGAAGTTCTGGGTGAATCTTAATCCGGATGAGCCTGATCGGATCATTGATCCTCAGCTTGGGAAGACGAATGCTGGGCGGGCGTTGCTTGAGGCTGACTGGGAGATGAAGCGCACTTCGGGGAAGTTGGTGGATCCCAAGACCGATTTCGGTAAACGGTACTGGGACTCGCTGGCCGGGAACTGCTACACGTCCCGGATGTGGATCATTCCGGGGGACGTCGAGGTGCGTGAGGACGGGGACTCGCTGTACGTCCTGGAGGCCAAACTCGATGTGAAGGCCCAGGCCATGCACATCAGCAACACGGGCAAGTACTCGTGCAACGCGGACTCACAGACGATCGCGCGGAACGAGCGCATGGAACAGAAGATGCTGGTACCGAAGATCGTCAAGGCGGTCAACACCTCGCCGGAGTACGCGCCGCTGCGGCGGGCGTTTCTGGCTCGCGTCATCGCGCAGTGGATCCGCAAGCGGCACCAGGACGGGCACCGGACGTCCTTCGACCGCCTCATCGACTCCGGCAACCTTGGGCCGGCCGTGCTCGACGGCGACTGGCGGCCGAAGCAGGTGTACGACCAATACGTCCACTCGATCAAGGACGGCGAGTTCACGTACACACAGGTCACGGACCAGGGCGGCACGAGGTACAAGCACACGATGGTGTACGGGGGCGTCGACTTCAGCAAGCTCGACACGAAGCCGATCAGCGCCGCGCAGATGAAGGAGCAGCACCCGAAGCTGCCAGAGACGGCCAAGGCTTCGCTGAAGCACCCGTCGTCGACGCCGGACGGCATGATCTGGCTGGGTGAGACCGCCGCAACTCCGAAGGTCGGGCTGATGACGCGAACCACCGACACGGTCCGCTCGTTCGTGACCGGAAAGACCGGCCTGCTGATCCTGGTGCTGGGAGCGCTCGGCGTGCTCGTCTTCGGCATGCGCGGCGGGACCAGGCGCAAGCGCCGAACGTCCTGAAACGTCCGGACGCACCAGCTCACAAACCCTGGACGGACACTACCTACCGGTAAACACTATGCAATCAAATGATTACTGTTAGTTTCCATGGGTGCCTACGACAGATCACGAGCTGCCGCTGGAGATGGTGCGCAACCGGCCGCAGCTCGTCCCCATCATTCTGCGCAACGTCTTCGGGCTCGACGTGCCCGACGGCCGCGTCACTCTGACGTCCGAGTCGTATGCCGGCCTCAACCCGGCTGAGCTGCGCTGTGACGCCACCGTTCTGCTGGACGACCCCGAAGCGCCCAGTTTCGGCGTCGTCGTCGAGTCGCAGCTCAGATTCAAAGAGGACAAGCTCTTCAGCTGGCCCGCATACCTGGCTCTCCTGCGGCTGCGCCGCAAGTGCGGGGTGTCGCTGTTGGTGTTCTGTCCCGATCAGAAGATCGCGGAGGCTTGCGCCGCCCCCATCGACATGGGCCATCCCGATTGGGTGCTCAAGCCCCTCACCGTCCACCCCGGGATGCTTCCGGCCATCACCGACCCCGCCAGGGCTTGCCGACTTCCCGAACTGGCGGTGTTCAGCGCACCCGCTCACGCCGACGGGCCGCATGCTCAGGCGGTGGTCAGCAGCCTGTCCGCCGCGCTCGGCACCCTCAGCGGCGACACCGGTGCGCTCTACAATGACTACATAATGTCGCGGCTCTCCGACGCCGCTCGAAAGCTCCTGGAGGAGACCATGAAGCTGGAGAACCACGAGTGGCAGTCGGATTTCGCGCTCCGCCACATCGCCGAAGGCAAAGCCGAGGGCAAAGCCGAGGGCGAGGCGAGGTCGGTCCTGCTCGTGCTGGACGCGCGGGGCATCAGTGTCCCGAACGACGTCCGCGAACGCATATGCGAATGCAGTGACACCGACCAACTCGAACGCTGGCTCCAGCGCGCAGCCACCATCACCAGCGCCGAAGAACTCCTGGACTAAGGCTGCGAAAGCAGAAACCGCAGGCCGCCGTGGATGGCGTCTGCGGTTTTCGCTGGTACCCCCGAGCGGATTCGAACCGCCGTTACCGCCTTGAGAGGGCGGCGTCCTAGGCCACTAGACGACGGGGGCAGGACCATGGCCTTCGCGGTCTCCCGCTTGGGCTCCGCCTAGCCTACCGGACCCCGTCCCCCACCTCGAACCGGTTCCGCAAGGAGCGCAGGACGACTTCCCACCTTCACGCCGTCCGCCCCTGGTTATGAACGGCGGCCTACCGACGTCGAGGTCGAGAGCCCATGCCCGCGCGCAGAACGGGGGAAGCCGGTGCTGCGTCAGGTCGGCCGGTGCCCTGACAACCCGGGCACTACTCGGGGTCGCGGCGGAGGTGCTGATAGTGGCGGCCGCTCAGGCGTGACACCGTCCGCTCCACCAGTCAGTGGTGGTGGCCGAACCGCAGCGAGTGTTGTTACGGGGTGATGGCTTCGTGGGCTTCGCGTAGGGAGGTGACGCCGTCAGAGGCGAGGAAGTGACCGGCTCCGGGGACCACCTGTGCGGAGACTCCGAGCTGGTCGGCAAGGCGGGCGGTGTGGCCGGGAGGTACGTACTGGTCCGCATCCGACCGGATGATCGTGAGTCGGTCGATGTGGTCGCTGATCCCCGTAACGTCACAGCCGTGTCCTATGAAGGCGTTCAGGTCCGGAAGCACCGGTAGCCGGTCGACGAATCCGGAGACCAGCACGAGAGTGCCAAGGCGCCAAGGGCTCGGAAGTGAGCGCAGATGGCGCAGCACGGCCAGGCAGCCCAGGCTGTGCGCGACGACGACCGAGTGCTCGTCGAGCGGTCCCAGGTACCGGGCTACGGCTTCCGTCCACTGTGCGGGGTCTGGGGATAGCGGATTCGGGAGGGCAGGGATCGTGGTCGGGATGCCATCCGCTCGGAGTCGCTCGGCCAGCCAGCCGAACCAGTGGTCTTCAGGGGTCGCGCCATAGCCGTGGATGATCGATGCACGCTTACGGGTTGTTCCAGATGTCATGCCCCAGGACGGTATGGGTTCACATCCGTGTGAAGGTCAAGCCGGACCGTCGAGCGCGGATATGCCGGGAGTCGACGGCTGAGAGGCTGCGGGTCGCCGCGGGGGAACGCCGTATCGACATTGCCGTTTTATGGGTCGTCCCCCTGGATAAACACCGAAAGGTCGGCGGAGTTGGTCGAAGACCAACGAGTACGCCGACCCGTGTACCCCCGAGCGGATTCGAACCGCCGTTACCGCCTTGAGAGGGCGGCGTCCTAGGCCACTAGACGACGGGGGCGCGTGTCCGCCGCTACAGCGGACGCAGCTGGGGTACCAGGACTCGAACCTAGACTAAGTGAACCAGAATCACTCGTGCTGCCGATTACACCATACCCCAGTGAGGTACGGGCTCCCGAGCCGTTTCCGGCTGGTCGCTCGCGCCTCAAGGAGAATACAGGACCTTGGGACAACGACCAAAACGATTGGGGCGGACGCGCTCAGCGGGTGAAGTCGGGCGGTCCGATGTGCTCGCGGCCCCAGTCGACGAGGGGGCGGAGGCGCCGCCAGGACGTCCGGACGCGCTTGCGGACCTCGGTCCGGTCGGCCATCCACGGGTCGGCGGGCCAGCCTTCGTGGGCGTAGAGGGACCGGTGCCGCAGCAGGTCGAGACGCGGGTGGTCCGGGGACGTCCCGCGCGGGCGGGTCTTGAGGCGGTCGCCCGCGATCTCCATGCCGGCGGCGCGCAGGTCGTCCACGATGGACTGGAGGGCACCGCCTGACATCTCGGAGTCGACGGCGGCGCGGTAGTCCCGGAGTTGCCCGGGGGTCGGCGCGTACATGCCGCCGGCGACCATGACGCCGTCGGCGTCGACCTGGATGTAGAAGCCCTCGCCGGTGTGGCCGCCCTGATGCGTCTTGTACGGCGTCTTGTCCTTGCTGAACCGCACGTCCCGGTACGGGCGGAAGAGTTTGACCGCGCCGAACTCCTCCTCCAGTTCGGCGCACAGCTCGGTCAGGGGTTCGCGCACGTGGCGTTCGTACGTTTCCTTGTGGGACGTCCAGTAGGGCTTGCTGTTGTCGCCCTGCAAGCCCTCGTAGAACGCGAACGCCTCGTCGGTGAAGCCGGTGGACACATGGCCTCCTCAGTCGCGGGCGATGACCCGGTTCGTGAGGCTGCCGACGTTCTCGATGGTGACGGTCACCTCGTCGCCGATCTGCAGCGGGCCCACGCCGGCGGGGGTGCCGGTGAGGATGACGTCGCCGGGCAGCAGCGTCATGACCTGGCTGACGTACTCGACCAGGGTGGGGATGTCGTGCAGCAGCAGGGAGGTGCGGGCGTCCTGCCGGATGTCGCCGTTCACGGTGGTGGAGATCGCCAGGTCGGCGGGGGCGACCTCGGTCTCGATCCAGGGGCCGAGCGGGCAGAAGGTGTCGAAGCCCTTGGCGCGCGTCCACTGGCCGTCGCGCTTCTGCAGGTCGCGGGCGGTGACGTCGTTGGCGCAGGTGTAGCCGAGGATGACCTCGGCGGCGCGGGACGCGGGGACCTCGCGGCACATCCGGCCGATGACGACGGCCAGCTCGCCCTCATGGTCGACGCGCTCGGACAGCTTCTGCGGGTAGGCGATCGCCTCTCCCGGGCCGATCACGGCGGTGGACGGCTTGGCGAACAGCACCGGCTCGGCGGGCGGCTCGTCCCCGCCCATCTCGCGGACGTGGTCGGCGTAGTTCTTCCCGATCGCGATGATCTTGCTGGGCAGGATCGGCGCGAGGAGCCGGACGTCGGTGAGCGGGAGACGCTGCCCGGTGAACGTCAGCTCACCGAACGGGTGGGCCGCGATGGCGGCGACGGTGTTCTCCTCCACCACACCGAAGGACATGCCTTCGTCGGTGGAGAACCTGGCAATACGCATGTTCGTGAGCCTAGTACGCCGTTCAGAAGCCGCACGCCTCGCCGTTCAGCTCGCAGGCCTTCGGGGTGGACGCGGGCCCGGCCGCACCGTACTGGACGTCCCATGTCCCGCCGGGCGGGATCGCCGGGGCGCCGTCCAGGTTCGTGATCTCGACCGTCGTGCCGCCGTGCACCAGCCGCGCACCCCAGATGTTCTTCACGTCCGCCCGCGGTGACTTGAACGTCAGCGTCCACGCCTTCATCGGCTTGTCGGTGCGGTTGGTGATGACCAGTTTGCCCTCGAAGTACCCCTCGTCCTGCTGGACGAGCTGGTAGGTGATGCCGTCGCCCTTGACCGGCGGGCCGATCGGGGCGGTGGTCGCCGGGGGCGGCGAGATGGGCGGCTGCGCGCCGGGCGGCTGAGCCGAGGGGCCGCCGGACGCCGGGGGTGTCGCGGGTGCGGCACCGGGCGAGGGTTCGCCGGGCGTCGCCGGTGCCCCGCCGCCCTCCGCCGCGGGAGTGCTCGCCGCAGGGGAGGCGCTCTTCCCGGCCTGCCCCTCCGTGTCGGAACCCTCGGGGTAAAGCAGGTACGCGACCGCGGCGAGGGCCAGCACCACCACGACGACGATCAGCGCGATCATGATCGTCGAGCGGCCCCGGCCGGACGGCGGCGGACCGACGGGCGGCGAGGCGAAGACCTGCGGCGGGGCGGTCGACTCGTGCGGAGGGATCGTCTCCTGGACGGGAGGCGTTCCGGGCATCGCGTAGGCGGCGGCCCGGCCGGGGTCGGTCGTCTCCGCCTCGGAGGAGAACTGCTCCGTCCAGGGCGCCTCCGCCGGCATCGGCACGGCCGCCTGCTCGGCGGACGGGCCCTGATCGTGGACGTTCCCCTGGTCGGGAGCGGGAACCGGCGAGTACACCGGCGCCGGTATCGCGCCCTGCTCGAACGCCGCCGGCTCCGCCTGCGCAGGGACGGCCTGCTCCACGGGGACGTCGGCGGCGACCGGGGTCTCGACCACGGTCACGGGCGCCTCGTCCTCCACATCGGCAGGCGTGACCTTCTCGAACGTGACGCCTGACGAGCCGTCCTGAAACGCCGCATCCGGGGCGTATTCAGGGCCGTCCTGGAACGCGGCCTCAGAATCATCGGCCGGCTCATCCTGGACGGTGTCCTCCGCATCGTCTTCCGGATCGTCGAACGGGCCGTCCTGGAACGTCACCCCAGGATCGTCGGACGGGCCGTCCTGAAAAGTGACCTCTGGATCGTCGGACGGAAGGTCTTGGAACGTGGCGTCCGGGTCCAGGAGGTCGTCCAAGTCCGCGTCGACGACGGTGGAATCGGCTTCCGCCGGCGCGCCCGGCGCGGTCGCCGCGGCTTCCGAAGCCTTGGCCCTGCCCGGGATGCGGAACTCGGCGGTCGTCTTGTGGTCCGGGGGCACGTACCCGGGCTCCTCGCCGCTCAACTCGTCCACCTTCCCTGTCGTCGATCTCATGGAGTCCGACGACCGATACGGCGGATCGGTTCACACCGGGACGGAACCGTCAGGCCGCCGGGGCCGGTTCGAGCCCGCGCCGCGCCGCCTGCCGCAGCTGCCGGTTGAGCATGTCGGTGATCAGCTCGATGGCGTCCGGGGTGGTGGCGTCCTGGGCGCCGCTGAGCCAGCGGGTGGCCTCGGCCAGCAGGTCCTCGGCCGAGTCGGCGGCGGATCCGGCGTCGGCCATCCGCCCCAGCACGGAGCCGAGGCGCAGCGCGGCGTCGGCGCGTCCGGACTCGGCGGCCCGCCGGAACCAGTCGGCGGCCTGCTCCAGGTCGCCTTCGCCCTCGTACAGCTCGCCGAGGCCGAAGGCCATGTCCGCCCAGGTCCCGTCCGTAGGACGCCCAAGGTCCTCGGGACTCCACGGTCGGACGGGCATACGATCACTCCGGTAGGTCGGTTCACTGGGACACGGCACGCGGAAACCTCACACGTGCCGTGCAGATCCCTATAGTGGACGCTTCACCAGAAATCCGCCACCGGTTTCGCCGTATTTCGCGGAATTCCTGCGCAACCACACCGATACCTGCGGAAACTCCCTCGTTCGATCGAACGAGCGGCTCAATCCAGGCGGTAGCGGGCGAGTTCGTCCTCGAACCCGTCGTGACCTGCGGTGAACGAGCGTAGAGGCACCGGAGCACCCGCGCCACCGCGATCCAGCAGATCCGCCACGGCGTCCGGATCCGGCAGTACGCCGCCTCCGAGCCGCACGGGATCACGCAGCACTGTACGGACGCCGGGCTCCCCGGAGACGAACTCCCCGAGCACGAATCCTTCGGACTCGGGCCGGTCACCGGGTCATCTGCCGTTTCCGGGCGATGCCACGCCCGCGAGGACCGGCCGGTGCCGGAGGCCCGGAAGAGGCAGGAGTCGAGGCGCGATCACCACGGCACAGGCACCCGCGGACCAGACGGCGATCAGCCGCGCCGGCGCCCCCGCCCGGCGCCCCAGCTCGGCCGTGATCACCAGGACCGCGATCCCGGTCACCACCGCCCCAGCGGTCCCTGCGGAGGGGTTGCGCGGTGCGCGCGGGCCGGGAACCGGCGTGAGCTGCAGGTAGGGGTCGGCCGCCGCGGTGGGCTCCGCTACCGGGCTGGACGGGCGCCGTCCGGCTCCCGAGGTCAGGGACGGCGCGCTCGGCGCGGTGTCCATCCGGTTCTCTCCCACGTCGACCCCTCCCTAGGTCAGCGTTCCGCTCCGCGGCGGTCGATGGATCATGTGCCCGGCCGGACCGGCTCGACCGTCCGCACCGGTGGGGTGCCGCCGACCAGCCGATCGGTGTGTAGGTACTGGACGCCGCCGGAGGGCAGTGCCCGGTCGGCCGGAACCGCCACGTTGACCAGTGTGCCCCTGCGGCCGATCGCGGGAGTCGGAGTCCCCATCCGGCTGCGGAACTGCAGCTCCCTTGTGCGGTAGCCGACGAAGGCGACCCAGGCCGTGAGGCCCAGGAAGAGCACCGCGGGGGCGGCGATCCAGAAAGCAACGATGCTGTTCATTTCCACGCTCCTCTCAGCGGGTGGCGGAGGTGAACCCGATCAGGCTGCTCAACTGGCCGATCCCTGGAAATCCTGGTGATCGCCCCGGTAGCATCAGACCCTTCAAACCTTCTACGTCAGCTTTCTCGGCTTCCGTCCTACTAGTGGTGTAACCCGGAACTAGTAGGGCAAAACCTGATCATTGGAACTAGTTTCCTTGATTGCAATGAGAGGTGGTCATGGCAGGCAGAGTCTCCAGATACACCGAGATCGCCGATGACCTCCGAGACCAGATCAAGCGGGGGGCACTCGCGCCCAGCGCCCAGCTGCCGACGGAGAAAGAGCTGGCAGAACGCTGGGATGTGTCGCCCAACACGATCAAGAAGGCCGTCAACGAGCTTCGCCAGGAAGGGCTCGTCGACACCGTCCCGCAGAAGGGCAGCTTCGTCGCCGAGCCCGCCGCTCCCTTCGTCATCACCCTGAACCACACGGACCTGGGCGAGGAGAACGCGCCGGGACGCGGTTTCGGAGGCGGCGAGGGCAGGGCGTTCGTGGCCGAGGCGGAACGCCAGGAGCACCGGGCGAACTCCTCGAAGCCCGAGGTCCAGGTCGAGGACGCGGAGAGCGTGCACATGAAGGCGCTCGGGATCACGCCGGTCCCACCGGACCAGCCGCAACCGCAGGTGGTCCGCCGATCCCAGCAACGGTTCGTGGACGGCAAACCGAACTCGCTCCAGCACTCCTATTTCAAGCTCGAGCTCGCAATCGAGGCGCAGGCGCTCCTCAAGTCCGCCGACATCGAGGAAGGAACCGTCGCCTACCTGCAGAGCCGCGGGCACGTCCAGACCGGATACGAAGACGAGTTCAACGCCCGGCCTCCGAAAGAGGAGGAATTGAAGTTCTTCGGACTCTCCCGCGGAAGTCTCGCCGTGATCGAGCACACACGGACCGCTTACGATCAGCGCGGTGAGCCGTTCCGTCTCACCATCACCGTCTACAAACCTGGCACCAACCGGATTCGGTTCATCGCCGGAGACGTGCCCGCCGAGGTCTGGGAACGCGGTTCCTGACTCGTCACGCCCATCAACGACACCATCACCCACCAAAGGACCAAGATGTCCGTTTCGCTAACCCTGGCTCACCACCCGGACCCGGAAGTCGACACCGCGCACGCCTACATCGCGTGCGGTGTGCGGGCGTTCGAAGCCCTGGGCATCCGGGTGGACGCCTCCTGGCTCGACCCCAAGGGGCCTGTCGACGCGACCATCATCACCGGCGACAACGCCCACGTGTGGGACGAGTGGACCGGCTGGAGGACAGGCACCTTCGTGTCCGGCCGCCAGGGTGAGCGCACCGTGCTCAAAGACGCACGTCGCCTCGGCGGCGGCGTCCTGCTGTCCCCGGTCGCCCTTGCCGAACTGGTCGACACCGACTCGGACCTGCCGCCGGCCACCCGCTCGGCGAACGCGCGCGACGGCCTGTTCGACGCCCTGCGGACCTACTGACCCGGAACGTTCCGGTCGTGGCCGTCCTAGAGCGGCCACGACCGGCCGGGTTCACCCCGGTGCCGCCGGCGCCCCGCTGGGGAAGGATTGAGCCGATGGCCAGAACAACGCCTCTCCGCTGGCGGGACATCGCCGATGACCTGCTCCGCCGCATCGAGTCGGGTGACCTCTCCCCGGGAGACGGGACGTCCGGCAGGCGCCGTCTCCCCGCCGAGAAGGACCTGGAAGCGCACTACAAGGCGTCGCCAGGTCCCGGACGACGTGCTCAGGGCGCCTGGTCTGGCGCCGCCAGAAGACACTCCACGCGAATCCCCGCCGGCCGACCCCGAGGGAAACGGGTAGGCGAGGGGTCAGACGAAGCGGACGAGCATTAGGTCTGTGTCGGGGGTCTTGCGCCAGTAGACGGCGCCGGGTTCGCGGGACATGCTCTCGATCTCGCCGGCGATGATCAGGGCGCGGTTGATGCAGTCGGTCTTGTTGTAGCCGGTCTGCTCCTGGAGGCGCTGGAGGGCCTGGACGGCCTTGCCGGTCAGGTTGACCGTGACGCGCTCGCTCTGCGGGACCGCCGTCGCGGGGGCGTCGGCGTCCATGTCGGCGTCCGACGTGCCGGAGGCTGCCCGGGAGTTCGTCATGAGCGCTCTCTCCAATCCGGGGCGCGGAGCCCGGCCCACCTTGCGTTCGGCGCCACGGGGAGGGTGCCGCGCGCCGCTTGCCAGGCGATCGTGCAGCGAACCCATGCCCCACGTACAGGGTGTAGATGGAAGACTTCCCCGGCCGATGGCCGGGAAACATCCGAAATCTCAGCATCGCATGGTTCTTGCCATCTCGTTACAGAATACTCACCATCTTTCATACATCTTTCGTATGGTCTTTGTATGGGGGTCGTCTTAGCATCGGTTGCGGGAGACGTGGGGCAGAGTCAATGCCGAGGAGACGGCGCGCGGTCGCCGGACCTTCCCGGGGGAAGGAAGACTCCGTGAGCACGAACCGCTGGGTGGCGCGGCTGCGGAGGCGGACGGCCTCGCAAGGCGGGGCCGGCCTGCTGGACGCCAGTGTCACGGCTCCCGTGACACTCCTGGCCGTGGGGCTGGGATACGTGCTGGACGGTCCGCTGAGCGCCGCGGTCACCGGGTTTCTGACGTTCCTGGCCTTTGTGGTGGTCAGCGTGGCCAACGCCGCCGTCCAGTACCTGCGGGCGGGGACGCTGCAGGAGACGTCCGGTCCCCCGCAGGCGTCGGCTCTGCCCGTTCTGGCGCCCGCCGCCGAGGTGGCCGTGCGGAGTGAGGAGACGTTCTGGGGCGCGCTGACGCCGGACGAGCGGCATGCCCTGATCGCGCGGGCGCGCGGGCACCTGTACCGCAGGGAGGACGTCCTGTGCCGCGAGGGCGGGACGGCCGGGGAGGTCATCGTGATCCTGTCCGGCTGGACGCGGGTGTGGGTGCAGGAGGGCTGCGAGCAGCGGATCGTCGCGTTCCGGGGCGCCGGGGAGCTGGTCGGCGAGCGGGCGGCGCTGACGGTGCGGGACCGGTCCGCGACCGTGACGGCGGAGGGCGACGTCCAGGCGCTGCGGATCGACGCCTGCGACTTCGGCGCCTTCCTGGACGAGCGTCCGCGCGTCCAGGCCGTCCTCGAACGGCAGGTCTACCGGCGGCAGGTCGAGCGGCGCGAGCCGGAGATGTTCCAGGGGCCCCAGGGGAACTGCTCGATCCTCATCACCGACATCACCGCGTTCAGCTCCCCGGCGCGCACCGACGCCGACCGAGAGTTCGTCCTGGACGCGATGTACGACCTGATGGGCGAGGCGTTCGGGGCGTCCGCGCTGGACCTGTCCCGGCTGTACCACGAGGACCGCGGGGACGGCGCGCTCGTCATCGTGCCGGCGGCCACGCCGACGCGGGCGGTGGTCGACCCGATGCTCGCGCACCTGGCGGCGGCGCTGCGCAGGCACAACCGGCGCGCCGCCGAGGCCACCCGGTTGCAGCTGCGGGCGGCACTGCACGTCGGCCCGGTGCAGCGCGGCCCGAAAGGCGTCTCCGGCATGTCCATCATCACCACGCGGCGGATGGTGGACGCGCCCGCGGTGAAGCGGCGGGTCGCCGAGACGGGCGCCGACCTGGCGTTCGTCGCGTCCGACTTCGTGTTCGACACGGTGATCACGCCGGCGCCCGGCCTGGTCGACCCGGGCCGCTACTCGCGGGTCCGGGTGCGGCTGAAGGAGGCGTCGCTGTCGGCGTGGCTGATGCTGGAGGGCGGCGAGTCGCGGCTGCGGGCGGTCTAGCGGTCCGCCATGGCCGCGAGGCGGCGGGCGAGCCGGGCGGCCGCCTCCCGCAGTTCCGGCGGCTCCAGGATCTCGGCCTCGTAGCCGAGCCGGGCCATGTGCACGGCGAGCCAGTCCAGGTCCCCGCCGCCGGTGATGAGCATGGACCAGCCGTCGCGGTCGTCCTCGACGCGGCCCACCTGGGGCGGCACCAGCTCCCGCACGCGGTCGGGCGGGGCGTGCACCCGGACCCGGGCCAGATGCCGGTACGGTGCCGCGGTCACGGCCCGCTGCACGTAGTCGACCGGGTCCGGATGCTCCCGCGGCCGGAAATGCCAGGTCGTCGCGGCCGCCTCGCGCATCCGGTCCAGCCGGAAGGTGCGCCAGTCGCCGCGGTCGACGTCCCAGGCCATCAGGTACCAGCGGCGGCCGGTCGCGACCATCCGCACCGGCTCGACCGTGCGCTCGCGCTCGCCGCCGTCGCGGGCGGCGTAGCGGAACCGCACCCGGACGGCGTCGCGGCAGGCCCGCGCGAGCGTCACCAGCAGTTCCGCGTCGATCTGCACCCCGGGCCCGACCAGGGTCTCGGTCGCGCCGTGCACCGCCCGCACCTCGGCGCGCAGCCGCGGCGGCATCACCTGGTCGAGCTTGGCGAGCGCCCGCAGCGCCGCCTCGCCCGCCCCGGCGACCGTGCCCCCGGACGCCAGCCGCAGCGACACCGCCGTCGCGATCGCCTCCCCGTCGTCCAGCAGGAGCGGCGGCAGCCGGGTGCCCGCGCCGAGCCGGTACCCGCCGCCGACGCCGGACGTCGCGTGGACGGGGTAGCCGAGCGCCCGCAGCCGCTCCACGTCGCGGCGCACCGACCGGTCGGTGACGCCCAGCTCGGCGGCGATCTCGGCGGCGGTCCAGGACGGCCGGTGCTGCAGGAGCGCCAGCAGCCGCAGCACCCGCTCGGTCGTCGCCTCGACGGTCACGCGGACATCGTCGCACACATCACGGAACGATCCTGTCCGCTATTGGCGCCACGCTGGGCCCATGACCGACCACGCTTGGAATCCCCTGCTCCGCGATCAGCTGACCTGGCACTGGACGAACCAGCTGCGGGCCCGCCTCGACGGCCTCACCGACGAGGAGTACTTCTGGGAGCCGGCGCCCGGATGCTGGAACGTCCGCCCGCGCGGGACCGGTAGCGCACCGGTGCAGGCCGGATCAGGGGCGATGACCATCGACTTCGCCTTCCCGCCGCCCGTCCCGGAACCGCTGACGACGATCGCCTGGCGGCTCGGGCACGTGATCGTCGGCGTCCTCGCCATGCGCAGCGCCTCGCACTTCGGCCGCGCCGCCACCGGCTACGACGAGCACGGATACGCCGCGACCGCGGCGGAAGCGCTCGACCAGCTCGACACCGAGTACGCCACCTGGGTGGACGGAGTCGAGTCGCTCGGCGAGTCCGGCCTCGCCCGCCCCTGCGGAGAGGCCGAGGGATCTTACGCTGGGTATCCGATGGCGGCGCTGGTCCTGCACATCAACCGCGAGATGATCCACCACCTGGCCGAGGTGTGCCTGCTCCGCGACCTCTACCTGCACGCCCACTCCCGAAAGGAAGCCAACTGACATGGCCCGCGAAATACAGGTCACGTTCGACTGCGCCGACCCGGCCGCCCTGTCCGCCTTCTGGGCCGAGGTCCTCGGCTACCGGCTGCAGGACCCGCCCGGTGGCTTCGAGACCTGGGACCAGGCCCTGGAGGCGATGGGCGTGCCGCCCGAGAACCGCAACGACGCCTCGGCGGTGCTCGACCCCGAGGGCGCGGGGCCCCGGTTGTTCTTCCAGCGGGTGCCGGAGGGCAAGCAGGCCAAGAACCGCGTGCACCTCGACGTGCGGGCCGCCCCCGGGCTCCAGGGCGAAGCGCGCATGGCGGCCCTGGAGGCCGAGGCCGAGCGGCTCACCGCCCGCGGCGCCACCCGGCTCGCCCGTTACGAGCCCGACCCCCCGCTCCAGTTCGGCAACATCGTGATGGCCGACCCCGAGGGCAACGAGTTCTGCCTCGACTGATCAGCGGACGAGGTCCTGGTAGCCGGGGTGCTTTTCGATCCACTTCTTGATGAAGGCGCACAGCGGGACGACCGAGAGCCCCTTCTGGCGGACGTCGTCCAGCGCACCCCGTGCCAGGGCACTGCCCACGCCCTTGCCTTCGAACGCCGAGTCGACCTCGGTGTGGGTGAAGACGACGGCGCCCTCGCCGGGCTCGTACTCGGCGAACCCGGCGAGGTCCCCGTCCAGCCTGATCTCGTAGCGGCTCTGCTCGGCGTTGTCGGTGATCTCGGTGCTCATGCCCCGATAATGCCCGCCCGGCCGCGATGATTCCCGATCAGCCGGCCTCGTAGCCGGCGTGGAGGAGGCAGTAGGTGACGGCCTCCTCCAGGGCCTGCCAGGACGCGGCGATGACGTTGTCCTCGACGCCGACCGTCCCCCATTCGCGCTCGCCGTCGCTGGACTCGATCAGCACCCGGGTCCGCGCGTCGGTGCCGTGCGCGCCCTCCAGGATGCGGACCTTGTAGTCGACCAGCTCCAGCCGCGCCAGCTCCGGGTACAGCCGGCCGAGCGCGATGCGCAGCGCGTTGTCCAGCGCGTTGACGGGGCCGTTGCCCTCGCCGGTGGCGATGATCCGCTCGCCCTTGGCGTGCAGCTTGACGGTGGCCTCGCTGACCATGGACCCGTCCGGGCGGCGCTCCACGATCGACCGCCACGACTCGACCTCGAAGTGCCGCTGCCGGACGCCGGTCAGCTCCTCGCGCAGCAGCAGCTCGAACGAGGCGTCCGCGGCCTCGAAGGTGTAGCCGGTGGACTCCAGGTCCTTGACCTTGCCCACGACGGCCTTGGCCTTCTCGCCGGACAGGTCGTAGCCGAGCTCGCGGCCCTTCAGCTCGACGGACGCGCGCCCGGCCATGCTGGACACCAGCATCCGCATGTCGTTGCCGACGGCGGCCGGGTCGATGTGCTGGTACAGGTCCGGGTCGATCTTGACGGCGGAGGCGTGCAGGCCCGCCTTGTGCGCGAACGCCGACACGCCCACGTACGGCTGCTGCGAGCCGGGCGCGACGTTGGTGACCTCGGAGACGGCGTGCGCGATGCGGGTCATCTCGGCGAGCTGCCCGTCCGACACGAGGTTCATCCCGCGCTTGAGCTGCAGGTTCCCGACGACGGTGAACAGGTTGGCGTTGCCGCTGCGCTCGCCGTACCCGTTCGCGCAGCCCTGGACGTGGGTGGCGCCCGCCTTCACCGCGGCGAGCGTGTTCGCGACCGCGCAGCCGGAGTCGTCGTGGCAGTGGATGCCGACCCGGACCCCGTACCCGACGACCTCGTGGACGACGTCGGCGAGCTCGTCCGGCAGCATGCCGCCGTTGGTGTCGCAGAGCGCGACGACGTCCGCGCCGGCCTCGGCGGCGGTGCGGACGGCCTCCAGCGCGTAGGCGCGGTTGGCCTTGTGGCCGTCGAAGAAGTGCTCGGCGTCCAGGAAGACTCGTTGGCCCTCCGCACGCAGGTGGGAGACCGTGTCGCGGATCATCGCGAGGTTCTCCTCCAGGGTGGTGCGGAGGGCCAGCTCGACGTGCCTGTCGTGGCTCTTGGCGACCAAGGTCACGACGGACGCGCCGGAGTCGCGCAGGGCGGCGACCTGGGGGTCGTCGGCCGCCTTCACCCCGGCCCGGCGGGTCGCGCCGAACGCGGTGAGCCGCGCGTGCCTCAGGTCGAGCTCTGTTCGAGCCCGCCTGAAGAACTCCGTGTCCTTGGGGTTGGCGCCCGGCCAGCCGCCCTCGATGAAGCCGATGCCCAGGTCGTCCAGGTGCCGCGCGACGGCGAGCTTGTCGGCCACGGAGAGGTTCAGCCCCTCCTGCTGCGAGCCGTCGCGCAGGGTGGTGTCGTAGACGTGGAATGCGTCGCCTTGCATGTGAGGAACCCCCAAAGGGATCTGCGCCAGGGCACAAAAAAGACCCCTCACGGACGTGAGAGGTCTGCGCGCCGGCGATGTCCCGTTAGCTGCTGCCGGCGCGCCAGCCGATAATCACGAGGCTGTGGCGCATGATGCGGCCAGTCTGCCACATGGTTCGCGGACTTGGGACATGCATCTCGGATGGTGAGACGCCATGGCCCCGGCGGACGTCCTCGCCGGGGCCCGCGAACGCCCAGGTCAGACGATCTTGTGGACCCATCCGTACGGGTCGGGACGGGTGCCGTACTGGATGCCGACCAGCTCCTGGCGCAGCCGCATCGACACCTCGCCGGGCTCGCCGTCCCCGATCGTCCACTCGCGGTCGCGGCCCTTGACCCGGCCGACCGGGCTGATGATCGCGGCGGTGCCGCAGCCGAACACCTCGGTCAGCTCGCCGGACCGGCAGCCGGCCTCCCACTCGTCGATGCTGATCTTGCCCTCCTCGGTGGGGATGCCGAGGTCGGGCGCCAGCTCGAGCATCGAGTCGCGGGTGATGCCGGCGAGCAGCGTCCCGGTGAGCGCCGGGGTGAGCAGCCGCGCCCGCGCACCGGACCCGTAGACGAACATGAGGTTCATCGAGCCGACCTCCTCGACCCAGCGGTGCTCCACCGCGTCGAGCCAGACGACCTGGTCGCAGCCCTGCGCGACGGCCTCGGCCTGGCCGGCGAAGGAGGCGGCGTAGTTCCCGCCGAACTTGGCCTCGCCGGTGCCGCCGGGCGCCGCGCGGGTGTAGTCCTGCGACAGCCACACCGAGACGGGCTTGATGCCGCGCGGGTAGTAGAGGCCGGACGGGGACGCGATGACCATGAACAGGAACTCGTTCGCCGGGCTGTTGACGCCCAGCGCGCGGGTCGTGGCGAACATGAACGGCCGCAGGTAGAGGCTGTGCCCCTCGGCGTCGGGGACCCAGTCCTTGTCGGTGCCGACGAGCAGCTCGACGGCGTCGACGAACAGCTGCTCGGGGATCTCCGGCATCGCCATCCGGTGCGCGGACCGGTTCATCCGGGCCGCGTTCATGTACGGCCGGAACGTGACGACCGAGCCGTCCGGCTGCTTGTAGGCCTTGAGTCCCTCGAAGAGCTCCTGGGCGTAGTGGAACACCTGCGAGGCCGGGTCCATCGGGATCGGCCCGTACGGCTGGAGTCTCGCGTCGTGCCAGCCGCGCTCCGCCGAGTACCTGATCGTGATCATGTGATCGGTGAAGTGCCGGCCGAAGCCGGGATCGGCCAGGATCCGCGCGCGTTCCGCGGCGGTCGCGGGCCGCTCGGTGCGCGTGATCTCGAAGTCCAGGGTGTCGCTCATCGCCGTTCGTCCTCTCGCGGATCGCCCAGGCGGCCCCATCGCCGCATCGGCTTCCTAGTCCCTATTGTCGTACTTCGTCTAGACCTGCTCCTCACGCGCGCGGCGCATACGGAAAACCGGGCGCGCCGCGAGGGCACGCCCGGAGTCTTCCCTGTCCTGGCAGAGAGGCGCGCCCCTAGCCGGATACTCGCTTGGCGATCGCGTCGCCGATCTGGGACGTGGACCGGGCGCCCAGCGCGGCGCGCTCGGCCAGGTCGTCCGAGACGGCCTGCTCGACGCGGCGGGCGGCGTCGCCCTCGCCGATGTGGTCGAGCAGCATGGCGACGGACAGGACGGTGGCGGTCGGGTCGGCCTTGCCCTGCCCGGCGATGTCGGGGGCGCTGCCGTGCACCGGCTCGAACATCGACGGCGCGGTGCGGTCGGGGTTGACGTTCCCGGACGCGGCGAGCCCGATCCCGCCGGCGATCGCGGCGCCGATGTCGGTGATGATGTCGCCGAACAGGTTGTCGGTGACGATCACGTCGAACCGCTGCGGCCGGCTCACGAAGAACATCGTGGCCGCGTCCACGTGCACGTAGTCCGTCGTGACCTGCGGGTACTCCTGCCCGACCCGCTTCAGGACCCGCTGGTAGAGGTCACCGGCGAACGTGAGCACGTTGTCCTTGTGGACGAGCGTGAGCGACTTGCGGGGCCGCGACGCGGCGACTTCGAACGCGTACCGGACGACCCGCTCGACACCGAAGGCCGTGTTGACGCTCTCCTGCGTCGCGACCTCGTGCGGGGTGCCCTTGCGCAGGACACCGCCGACACCGGTGTACGGCCCCTCGGTGCCCTCCCGCACGACGACCATGTCGATGTCGTCCGTGGCCACCCCGGCGAGCGGGGTGTCGACGCCCGGGAACAGCTTCACCGGGCGCAGGTTGACGTAGTGGTCCAGCTCGAACCGGGCCCGCAGCAGCAGGCCGCGCTCCAGCGTCCCGCTCGGCACGCTGGGGTCGCCGACGGCGCCCAGCAGGATGACCTCCTGCTCGCGCAGCTCGTCCAGGACCGAGTCGGGCAGCGTCTCCCCCGTCCGGTGCCAGCGGGCGGCGCCCAGATCATAGGACGTCTGCTCGAACGTGAGGTCGCCGGACACGGCGTCGAGGACCTTCAGCCCCTCGGCGACCACCTCGGGGCCGATCCCGTCACCCGGGATGACGGCCAGACGAATGCTGCGCGAAGCCATGCGCGCACTCTACTGCAAACGTCTCATTGCTTGGGCTTCCGTCTCACACCCCGGACATTCAACGCGCGAGCCCGCAATCACCGCACATCCCGCCACCAGGCACCCGGTAGTACAGGCAGCAGTTGTTCCGCACGAACC
>NZ_SMKY01000600.1 GCF_004349235.1 Actinomadura darangshiensis
TACAGGGCGAGGTAGGCGTTGCCGGACGGGTTGAAGCTGCCGGAGTAGTTGACGGTCCTGCGTCCGCCGTTGCTCCAGCCCTTGCCCGCGACGAAGTTCCCGACGTTGCTCCAGTTCGTGCTGTAGCTGCCGCCGGACTTCAGCGTCATCGAGACCGATCCGCCGCCGTCGGTCCAGAACGAGTAGTAGTACCCGTTGTTGGTGCCCGTCTGGTTCGTGGTGATGGTGGTGTCGGCGTTCGCGGTGCCGGGCAGCACGGCCGCGGACGCGACCATCGCCACGGCAAGGGCACCGGCGCCGCCGATGAAGCTCCTGCGGTTGATCGGGCGGGCTGCGTGGTCGTGCTCGTGCATGCTTCCTCCTCGGGAGAGCACTGGCGGGGAGCCAGGCCGTCCCGCCGGGCGATCCGCCGGGCCGGTGGCGGATCCCGCGGCGAAACGGCCGATCGGGAGCGAGTATGCGCGCGGCGTTACGACAGTGTCAACGATTCTTTTCGAAACATTTCGGAGCGGCCTTCGAATCTAGACCGTTCCATTTCGGCAGCGACCTGCTAAGACAGTGACCGAATGATCCGCTCGTCCAATTCTTGAACATTCACGGCGTCAGGCATCCACGCTTCCCGCGAAACCTTTCGAAAGCTGCCCAGTCAGTCGTGGGGGGCGGTGCTGCGGGCGTGGGTGGCGAGGACGTGGCTGAACAGGGCCGGGGCGTGCGTGCCGGCACCGGCGTCCGGAAGGACCTCCGGGGTCAGGGTCCACTCCGCGCCCACCCAGGAGTCGGCGACGGGGCCCTCGCTGGAGGGGAGGTCGTTGCAGGACTGGCGGACCCGCAGCGCGCGCACGGACTCGGCGGCGGACGCGTCGGTCTCCACCAGCATCACCGGGACGCCGGCCGGCGGACCGTCCTCGACCAGGCGGAGAACGTGGTGGGCGTCCTCGCCTTCGAGCGCGGCCCCCGCGTCCAGGATGATCGCCAGGCGCACCGGCGGATCGGCGGACGGCCGGTCGTCCTCGCCGCCGATCAGGCGCAGGTCCACCAGGTCGAGGAGGCGGCGCAGGCGGTCGGCCGCCGCCGGGCCGGTGGCCACGCCGCCGCCGAGCAGGCGGGCGGTGGTGGCCGGGTCGAAGCCGTGCAGCCAGCCGGCGCCGGACAGGCCCACCGCGTCGATCACGTCCAGGCCGACGACCCCGGGCGGGACCGCGGCCAGGAACCGGGTCACCAGCGACCAGGCGTAGGCGGCCGAGTCGCCGGGCACGGTGCCGCGCGAGATCCACACGGCACGCCGCCAGGGCAGCGGCAGGACGAGCGGCACCCGCAGGCCGGGCAGCTCGGCGGCCGACAGCCTGCCGAGCAGCATCCCCTCGGCCAGGTCGGCGCGCGGCCGCCAGGTCAGCCAGGCGGGCGCGTCGAACGGCGCCGCCTCCGGGGTGACCTGCGGCTCCACCCGGGCCAGTTCCTCGCGGAGCTGCGCCGCGTCCGCCCGCAGCCGCCGGTCGGCCTCCGCCATGAGCTGCTCGAAGCGCCCGCGCGGCTTTCGCCCGGCGATCTCGTCGTTGCGGAGGGTGAGCGCGTGCTCGGTGGCGGCGTGGAAGGCGGCGAGGGAGCGGCTGGCGTCCTCCCAGACGAGCCGGCACCGGTCGAGATAGCCGACCTCGTTCGGGGACGGCTCCGGCACGGCCGACGGCGCCTGCGCGGGCTGCGGCTCCGGCGTGGGCGGCGGAACGGGCGGAGGCGGTGGCGCCTGCGGGAGGGGTGGCGCCTGCGGAAGGGG
>NZ_SMKY01000601.1 GCF_004349235.1 Actinomadura darangshiensis
ACGCCCGCCTCACCGAGGTCCTCGTCCACCACGCCGATCTCGACGCCGGCTTCACGCACCGCGACTGGCCTGCCGGCTTCACCACCCGCATGCTCGCGAGCGTCACCGCGTCCTACGCCCGCCGCGACAACGCCCCGGACCTGCGCCTGCGCGCCACCGACACCGGCGAGGAGCACGGCCAGGGCGACCACTTGGTCACCGGCCCGGCCACGTCCCTCCTCGCCTGGCTGATGGGCCGCACCCAAGGCGCCGACCTGACCGCCACCGACAACATCACCCTCCCTTTCCTCTACTGACCGTCCACCCGCTTCTTCACCACGGTGCCCCGCAGACCTACTGCGCGCTCTCGCTACTGGGCGGGGCAGGTCTTGCCGCGGGGCGGGAGCTTCTCTGTGATCAGGTAGGCGTCGATCGTGTTCTGCATGCAGGGGCCTCGGTTGTAGCTGCCGTGGCCGGCTCCCTCGTAGGTGAGGAGGCGTCCCGTCCGGCCGAGTTGGCGGGTGACGTTCTTCGCCCAGGCGTAGGGCGTGGCCGGGTCGTGGACGGCGTTGGACAGCAGGATCGGCGCGCTTCCGCGGACGTCCAGGCGGTGCTGCGGGTTGCGGACCGGCTGCGGCCAGCCGAGGCACGCGGAGACCGCCACGACGGGACGCGCGAACGTCATGTCGGGGGCGACCTTCTCCGTCCGCCGCATGAGCTGCGCGTACTGGTCGTAGTCGCGGACGGGCAGGCTCCAGTCGGAGCAGAACTGCGCCGTGAACGGGTCCGTGGCGGTCTCCTCGGAGGCCGGTGACGCCGCGGGCTTCGCTGCGGGCTTCGGTGGCTTGGACGCGTTCAGGGCGGCCAGGTTCTTGGCCAGCTCCGCCCAGTCGGGGCCGTAGAAGCTCTTGTAGGCCATCAGGACGAGGCCGAATTCGGGCAGCGCGGTCGCCGGGTCGGACGGGTCGGGCAGTTCACCGCGGGACGCGCGGGCGCGGAGGTCTCGCCAGATGGCGCGGACGTCCTTGCCGTGCAAGGCGCAGTCCTTTGTCCGGTTGCACCAGGTGACGAACTGCTCGAACGAGTCCTGCGCCGCCACCAGCTCGGACGTCAGGAACTGCCCGGTGTCGGTGATGCTGTGGTCGTCGACGCTCTCCAGCACCATCGCGCGGACGCGCTTCGGGAACGTCTCGGCGTACATCTCGCCCAGCAGCGTCCCGTACGAGCTGCCGTGGAAGGTCAGTTTCGGCTCGCCGAGGGCGGCACGGATCGCGTCCACGTCCCGGACGGTGCTGAGCGTGTCCGCGTGGTCGTAGAGCGGGCCGGTGCGTTCGCGGCAGTCGGCGCGCAGGCGCTCGTTGTGGGCGAGGGTCGCCTCGAACTCCTTCGCGCTCTTGATCATCGGGGACGGCGCGGACTTCATCAGGTCGGCCGAGCACGTCACCGGATGGCTGGCGCCGATCCCGCGCGGGTCGAAGCTGACGATGTCGAAACGGCGGCGGAGCCGGTCGCTGAACCGCTCGATGCCGTTCTCGACCTGGGTGACGCGCTGGACGCCGGAGTCGCCGGGCCCGCCCGGCCCGAACACGAGCGTGCCGGCGCGGTGGGCGGGGTCGAGGGCCTTGCGGCGGGCGATGGCGAAGCCGAACGTGGGGCCGTCCGGCCGGGACCAGTCGACCGGCAGCTGGAGCGTCGCGCATTCGGCCTTGCCGTCCTCGCCGCACGCCCGCCAGTCGATCTTGGACGAGGCGGGGGACGCGGCGAGGGACGCGGAGCGGGGCGTGGCGGGGGA
>NZ_SMKY01000602.1 GCF_004349235.1 Actinomadura darangshiensis
GTATAAGAGACAGGCGGGGGCGGGCGTCGCGCGGGTCACGTAGGTCTCGCAGTGGTCGAGCCAGCGCACCTCGGCCTCCGCCTGGAAGATCATCGACTCCAGGACCAGCCGCCACGCGCGGTCGCCCTGCTCGGCGGGGACGGCGGGCTGGTCGGCCTTGAGCCGGGTGAGGTCCTGCAGGGTGCGGAGGGTGGCGGTGCGCTGGGCCTGCACGACGTGCGCGACGTCCACGCCCGGTGTGGTGACCGCCATCGCGAGCTTGATCGCCAGCTCGTCCCGGGGGCGGTCGGACCGGGCGATCGGGGTGGTGAACCACCGCCGCACGTCCTCCTCGCCCGCCGGGGTGATCCGGTAGACGAAGCGGCCCTCGTCGTCGGCGCCGACGCGGGTGACGAGGTCGTCGCGTTCGAGTCGGGACAGCGTGGAGTAGACCTGCCCGATGTTGAGCGGCCAGGTCGCGCCGGTGGACGACTCGAACTCGGCGCGCAGCTGGTAGCCGTAGCGGGGCCCCTGGGACAGCAGTGCCAGCAGGCCATGACGGATCGACATACCTACCAAGTATGCATACCGCGTATGGTCGAGGCAATACCGAGTATGCATCCACGGAGACACACCGCCGGAATTTCACTGTGCGCGACCGTCCGGAGCCATAACGTGACCGGTGTCCCCGGCCGATCAGGAGATGACCCGTGACCTCGGACAGCACCATCAGCGTCCTGCGCGACGTCCTGCGCGTGTACGACCAGCGCTACCTGAGCCTCGACGGGCTCCAGCGGGAGCGGCTCGTCGACGGCACCCGCCGCGTCATCGGCGAGGAGGGGCTGAGCGACGCCGCCCGCGCCGCCATGCCCGCGTCCGTCCGGCTGCGGGCGTTCTGCATCCAGCACGGCCTGCGCGAGGAGCTGGAACGGCTGATCCGCGACGAGGTGGAGGGCAGCCCGGCGGGCGCGGTCGTGGTCGGCGGGCGGATCTACGCCATGTACCCGTACCTGCGCGGCGTCCCCCGGCAGGACGCCGACATCACCACCGAGGTCGGCGTCGAGCACCGGCTGGACGCGGTCGCCTGGCAGGGCAGGAAGGTGCGCATCCGCGGCGCCGCCGCCCTCCAGCGCGTCGAGACGAACCGGACGGCCGTGGACGTCATCCTGCGGGAGCGGACGTCCGGCAAGGAGCACGGCTTCCCCGCCGACCCCCGCGAGGACGGCTTCGAGGCGGTCGCCGACCCCGCCGCCTTCGAACCGGGACGGTGGGACGTGCACGTCACCGCCACCACCCTGGGCGTGACCCGCGAGGCACGCTTCGGCTCCGTCCGCGCCGAAGGCGCCAAGACCGCACCGCAGCGGAGAACGGCCGACACGAATGACGTCACCGTCTACTTCACGAAGGGCGGCCACCTGGCCCTGTCCATCACCGAGGCGACGGCCAAACCCTCACGACGCCCTTGGTACCGCCGCCGCTACTCCCGCTGACAGACAGAAACGCCGGGCACCTCGCCCTCCCACCTCAACCCGCGCCCACGGGTCGGGCGGCCGGAGGGCGCCCAGCCCCCCGCCGCTCGAAGCCCGACCACCGGTCACGGGTCGGGCGGCCGGAGGGCGCTCTAGCTGTACTCGGTCATGATCTTGGTGTCAGTCGGGTGATGGGTGGCTTGCCGCCCAGGGCCGAGTGGGGGCGTTGGGTGTTGTAGTGCTGCAGCCAGGGGGCGAGTGCTTGGGTGCGCTGGTGGTTGCTG
>NZ_SMKY01000603.1 GCF_004349235.1 Actinomadura darangshiensis
CTGCGGGCCCGGGGGGACGAGGTGCGGCTGGTGGCGAGTGCGCGGTACTCGCCGATGGTCGTCGCGGCGGGGCTGGAGCTCGCGCCGCTGACGGCCGATCCCACGGAGATCCTGGAGTCGGAGGCCGGGCAGGAGTTGCTGGCCGGCGGGCGTAATCCAGTGAAGTTCCTTGGTGGATTCCGGCGAATCCTGGGGCCGATGGCTGAACGGTTGCTGGCGGAGTGTTTGGACGCCTGTAAAGGTGCGGATCTGATTCTGGGGCCAACACTCGGTTTCCTTCCTCGGCATATTGGTGAACATTTCGGGGTTCCGTGGGCGCTGATTCATTTTCAGCCGAGCGAGCCGACCGGCGCGTTTCCGCATCCGTTCGTTCCGCAGGCGCGCGTCTTCGGTCGGTGGTCGAACCGGGCGAGCTTCCTGGCTGTCGATCAGGTCGCTTGGCAGTTGTCCCGCCCCTTCATCAACCCGTGGCGGGCCGAGACGCTGGGACTGCGGCGGCTGCCGCTGAGGGGCAAGCGAACCGATGGTGGGACGGTACTGGCCTGCTTCAGCCCGGCGGTGGTTCCGAGGCCCAAGGACTGGGCGTCCAACGTGAATCTCACCGGGTACTGGTTTCTCGATGAGCCTGAGTGGGAGCCTCCCAAGGAGCTTGCGAAGTTTCTGGCGGCCGGCCCGGCCCCGGTCTACGTCGGGTTCGGGAGCATGGTGCCGAAGGACGCCGAGATGACCGGGATGGTGGTGCGGACGGCTCTGAAGCTCGCGGGGGTACGAGGCATCGTGCAGGGTGACCCGGCGAGTTCCGACGAGCATGTGTTCGCCGTGCAGGACGTCCCGCACTCGTGGCTGTTTCCCCGGGTGGCGGCCGTCGTTCACCATGGGGGCGCCGGGACCACCGCGGCAGGGTTGCGGGCCGGTGTGCCGGCCGTGGTGTGCCCGTTCTTCGGTGACCAGCCGTATTGGGGTGAGCGTGTGGCTGCGCTCGGGGCGGGCCCTGCTCCGTTGCCGTTCCGCGAGATGACCGTGCCGCGACTCGCCTCGAAGATCCGGCGGGCGGTCCAGGATCAGGGGATGGCCGACCGGGCGAGCGAACTGGGCCGGCGCATCCGGGACGAGGACGGCGTGGGACGCGGGCTGGAGATCATCGACTCGCTCCTTTGATGAGACGTCGTAACTACGTCGCTTGAGCGAGCCGAACTCCGACGGGTGCTAGCGAGATTTCTTGACCGGGGGCGGCCGGTCCTGCGGTGGGCTCTACCAGGTTCGCGGCAGGTGAGGGTCCGGAGGTCAGAGGGTGTCTTCCTCTTCACCCCAATGCCAGCCTGAGCCGTCCGAGTTGGGGACGATCGCGCGCCTGGGTCGTGGAGTTCGCGATGGCCTCGGCTGCGGTGGGCCGTCCGCCCAGGGTTGCCAGGGCGCTTCGGTATGTCCGGCTGGGCCAGGCCCGGCGCCCGGAGGCGTCCGGAAGACAAGTTTCGGTGGCCCGTCCATGCTCGGCTGGTGCGCGGGCCTGAATGCGTCGTTCGCGTCCATTGGAGCGCGTGGCGCGTGGGCTGGGCCCGGCGCCTCTGCAGGGGCCTCCTGCCACTCAATGCTGATTGGCGCACGCGGTTCAGCACCCCCGGGCGGTGCCAGGGGCTGCTCTGACGTTGGGGTGAGGGGCGCATGCGATGGCTCGGCGGTGCCGGGTGTGCCTGGCCCGGCCTGCGGGACAGGGCTGTGGCC
>NZ_SMKY01000604.1 GCF_004349235.1 Actinomadura darangshiensis
CCTACCAAACCCCCTCCACGGACTCACCCACAGACCACGTCCAGCCAACTCCCCGACCACGCCCGAGTCCCCGGCCGCGCCCGCCGACCGATCCTCAACAGCCTCGACCACAACCGCCTTCACGACCACGCCCCAGCTCCCCGACCACGCCCGCCGATCACATCTCCGAGGGCTCGACCACGACCGCCCACTCGACCGCGTCCGGGGCGTCGGGCCTCTTCAACTGCCCGGCCGCGTCCGACCAGTTAGGCCGCGATCGGGCCCCTTATGGCGGTCACCTCCGTCACGTGCTCCTCGCCTCGGGTACGGCCGTCGTCGACGCCGCCGTTCGCGACGATCACGCGGCGGGACGCCGCGATCAAGGGTCAGGCCTATCGAGAGTGGGCAGGCCAGCCGGGCGGATCGTCACAGGTGCCCGCCGTCCAGCAGCACCGCGCCGACGATCGCCAGGAACACCGGGCACATGTGAGTTGACGACCGGAGGGTGCTAGGCCGCAGATCTCTTCGGCGGTGAAACGGTCGAGAAGGGCGCCCACCCGGAGGCCGCCGCCACCGCGGATGCGGGCGCTTGGGGATGCGCGCGATCAGGTTGTGCAGGTAACGGGCCCGGCGCCGCTGTCAGCCGCGGCCGCTGGGCATCGACCCCCCGCAGCGCCAGCTCAGGTCACGGCGCGCGTCGGAGATGACGAGCCGCACGACTCACCGGCCACACCTCAGACCACAGTGAGCCGTCCGACCTACCCGGCCCGCATACTGCGGCGACGCTGCGGCTCCACCCATGGCAAGACCGCTGAGCAGAGCTCTCCGCAGAGACCACGTTGGGTCCAGTGCCCCCAAGCCTTCTTGCCCGCGGTGACGCCGAGTGAGACTTTTCGAACCGCAGCGTCACGCGAACATGCCGAACTGAGGGCTCCCCAATGGACACGAGCGTGTGCGGATCATACGTGGGCAATTCCTGCGAGACACAAAAGCGCGCTCGCTGAAGCTCACGTCAGCCGGGGTCACAGGCGCATTTCGCCTTCCTGGCAGCACGGACACTCGACGGCCGGATAGAACACCGGCAAATCATAATGAGTTGGGATATGGCCCCCATTTCGGCCACAGCGGTTATGGCTCCAGGCGGCGCATGCCCGCCAAGCCGACTGTGAGCAATGTTCAACGCTCCGTAGCCAAAGTGACTACGATCGGCATTCTCACGGTGACCGACGCGATCCCCCGGGGCGAAGATGAACCGTTTTCTGGCACATCCCAGACTTGCCATCGTGATCGGCGACTGGGTCCGCTGCACCTGCGGGCTGCTGGGATGTACCGCCGTGGCAGGCGCCATCACCATCGGCGCAGCGGCTCCCTCCGAGGCGGCCGACCGGGCCGAACCGGAGCCGCGCAGGTCCATGTCCCCCGCCTGCCGGCACGCCGTGAGCATCGGCGACTGGTACACCGCGCACAAATGCAAGGAGGCTTGGCAGGCGATGTACGAGAAGTCTCGCAGACGATCAGGACGCGGCCGGGAATATCGCCGCTGGGCCGACCGCTACGACCGGAAGTCCCAGGAAGGGCGCAAGGATCTCTCGCCTTCACCGCTCCCCTTGAACAAACCCGCTCCACGCCCCGCCGTGCCCGATCCTCCGAGCAGTACGCCGCCGCCATCACCACGGTCGAAGTCCACAGCCCCGGCCGAGGCCTCGTCCTC
>NZ_SMKY01000605.1 GCF_004349235.1 Actinomadura darangshiensis
GGCTGTGGACGGCCCGCCCACCAGACGGCGGGCCGTCCGGGCCGTCGTTGGGGATGCTGAACGCCCGGCCGTGAACGCGCGGCCATGACCGCCCCCTTGGCCGCACGGGGCCGCACGGGGCCGCATAGGGCGTACGGGGGCCGCACGGGGCGCCGGGATCCATCGTCCGACAGCGGTGGCGATTGATGGGCGGGCCCGTCCCCCGCAGGTTGAGGCCGAGCCGGGCTGGCGGACCAGGTCGGCTGGCGGATCAAGTCGACCAGCAGCGTCGCGATGAGCTCCGCTGGTATGCCGAAGGGGGAACGTCGCCCGCCGCCCCCACCGCAGCGGTTAGATCGCCGGGATGTCCGCACGGGATCACCTGAGCTGGTGGAGTTGCCGTAGGGCGGTGTTGGCCTCGCTGGTGCCGCGGCCAAGGACCGTCACGGCAGCCTCGATACCGGTTTCCTGCTCGGGCGCAATCGTCTCCCACGAGTAGGCGGGGGAGGCCAGGCACAGCAGCGGGCCGCCGGTCAGGGTGAGTTCGACGAGGAAGCGGAAGGCGTCCCCGTCGGCGTCGGGCGTGAACAGCAGCGACAGCGTTCCGGGGCCGGTGAGGTGGTGATGCTGCTGTGCGGCCGCGATCAGTTCGGTCGTCTGGTCCTCGCCGCCAGGGCCCAACGGGGTCCAGGTGGGCGCCTCGCAGGGGAAGTGCCAGGGCGACCGGGCGGAGTCGGGATCGGCCAGCCAGGTGCGAACGGTGCTCTCGTCGAAGGTGAACACTCCAAGGCCCACGAGCGAATCCATGAACAACGTCTCCTTTTGCGTCAGTTTGGGTGGTGCTGGTTGGTGTGTTTGATCAGAGACTTCGGCGCAACAGAAGAGGCGACCGGTGGTTTCCCGGCCGAGCAGCCAGCTCCGGAGGGAGCCGCCGGACACGCCTTTCGCTGCGGTCGGGCTCGTCGGCCGCCCGCATTTCGCCCGAGGCTGCCGGGTACAGGGCCGTAGCCGACCGCCCACATGGCGCGGGCGGACGGCTCGACGACCGAGGCGGAGGGCCGACCGGTTGGTCGGCGCCGCGCGAAGGACGTCACGGCAACTCGTCACCGTCAGCGTCGTCGGGGACAATAAGCGCATCCAGCATGACGGTCACCTCGCCGGATGCGGGCGGGCCCACACCGTGCGGGACCAGTGGCGGGCAGGTGCACGACTGGCCGCAGCGTGGGCAAGGAGTCAGAGGCTCGGTCTGGGAAATGTCGAACACGTAGATGACCTTGCAAGAGGCGATCCGCCGGGGCTGATCCCCGCCGCCCCCATCCGCGGGCGCATGCGCCATTCCGTCCGGCTCGTGGCCGGACTGGCGCTCGGGCTGGTCGTCGGTGCTGGGGCGGGTGATCGGGGCCAGGATCGCCAGCCCATGGGCACCTTTGCGAACTCGGCGGCTCTGCTGCCGCCAGGCGCGGAATCCCGCGACGTGGCTCACCTTCGGGTCTTGGATCCACATCAGGAACCGGTTCCGCAACGAGTAGCCCTCGCCGATCCGGGCGGCGGCGCGGGTGAAGTCGGCAAGGTCAGCCGCGGTGAGGGCGCGGGCCTTGTCGCCGGCGGTCTGGCCGAGCTGCTGGGGGGTGTACCGGGGCACGTCACTCATCGCCCTGGCGACGGGGCTGACGAGGGGGGCGGCGTCGCCGGGGCTGGGCTGATC
>NZ_SMKY01000606.1 GCF_004349235.1 Actinomadura darangshiensis
GGAGGTGGGCTTGTAGGTCTGCTTGGGTCTCGCCTGCCCAGGCCACGTGGCCGTCGGGGCGTAGGAGGGCGGCGGGGGCGTCCAGGTCTTCGCTCACGTCTACGACATGGTCCACGCGGTCTTCCCAACCGGTGAGTGAGAGGCGGCCGGTCTGGTCCAGGAGAAGGCCGCGGCCGGCGTGCATCTGCTCGTAGAGGCGGCCGCGCTTCAGCGGGACGTCGCGGACCCGGCGGCCGAGCAGGGCGTGGCCCTCGCCGAAGTCGTAGCGGACCCGCAGCGCCGTGATCTTCTCGATCAGGTACCGGTTCACCTCGTCGAAGTCCATCAGCTCGGCCAGGAGCCGCCGGACCGCCTGCGCGTTCGGGTCGGTCGACATCACCTCCTTCTGCGCGCGAGTGTTGTCCAGGACGTCGGCGGCCACGGGATGCCGCTCGGTCTGGTAGCTGTCGAGGAGTCCGTCCGGTGCCCAGCCGTTGATCTCGGCGGCCAGCTTCCAGCCGAGGTTGAAGGCGTCCTGGACGCCGAGGTTGAGGCCCTGCCCGCCCAGCGGCAGGTGGACGTGCGCCGCGTCGCCGGCGAGCAGCACCCGGCCGACGCGGTAGTGCTCGGCCAGCCGGGTGGCGTCACCGAAGCGGGACAGCCACCGCGGTGAGTGCACGCCGAAGTCGGTGCCGGCGAACACCCGCAGCTGCCGCTTGACCTCGTCGAGGGTCGGCGGGACCCTGCGGTCCGCGGCCACTCCGTCGGCGGGCACGACGACGCGGTACAGGCCGTCCCCGGCGGGGCCGACGCCGAAGTTCAGGTTCGTCTTGCGGACCTCGGCCACCACGGCGGCGAGGGTCTCCGGGTCCTCGGTCACCCGCATCTCGCCCAGCAGCGTCTCGGACCTGGTGGGCTCGCCGGGGAAGCCGACGCCGAGCCTCTTGCGCACCGTGCTGCGGCCGCCGTCGCAGCCGACGAGGTAGCGCGACCGCAGCCGGGTGCCGTCGGCCAGTTCGGCGGTCACCCCGTCCTCGTCCTGGCTCACCTCGACGAGCTCGCAGCCGCGCCGGATCTCGGCGCCGAGCTCGGCGGCGCGCTCGGCCAGCAGGCGGTCGGTGACGGGCTGCGGGATGCCGAGGACGTACGGGTGCGAGGTGTCCAGCCGGTCGGGCGACGGCTTCGGGATGCCGGCGAAGAAGCCGCCGAGCGGGTACTTCTTGCCGTGCGCGAGGAAGCGCTCCAGGATGCCGCGCTGGTCCATGACCTCGATGCTCCGCGCGTGCATCCCGAGCGCGCGGACGAACTCGACCGGCTTCGCCTCCTTCTCCAGCACGAGCACGTGCACGCCGTGCAGCCGCAGCTCGGCCGCCAGCATCATCCCGGTCGGCCCGCCCCCGGTGACGATCACGTCGATCATGAATACCCCCGTCGATTTCCGCAGGTCGTGGCCCTGCGCCGACGATTGTGCGGTACGACCGGGGCCTTGCCGCAAGCCCCGGGGTGCGCTATAGATTGATAGTGGCAGGGAGTGCGACTCCTTGCCTTTCTTATTTGCACCCCTCGCCCCCGCCGCGACACCCACCCCACCCGAGGGGGCGTGAGATTGTCGGGGGGTGGTGAGCGACAGGGAAGTCGAGGGCGGCGTCGCCGTTCACGAGGTGCTCGCGGTGCGGGTGCTGGTCGGGCTCGGTGCCGCCG
>NZ_SMKY01000607.1 GCF_004349235.1 Actinomadura darangshiensis
GGCTCTTCCAAGATTCCGGTGGTAACTGAAGGTGTGTCGTTGGCTACGTGAGTGGATCTGGGTGTCACGGTAGGTCGCGTGTGACCGTGACATGGTGGATGTCGTGTTCCCTCATCTGGCGGATGTGCAGGTCGAGCGGGTGGTTCGCGAGGACGGCACGGTGGTGATCATCGGCCGGTCTCGGGGTGATCCGGTGCCGTGCCCGGTGTGCCAGACGATGACCGACAAGGTGCACGGCTACTACCGGCGGCGGCTGGCCGACGCGCCTGCCGGGCGGACTCCCGTGGTGCTGGAGGTGACGTTGCGCCGGCTGGTGTGCCGCAACTACGACTGCCCGCGGCGGACCTTCCACGAGCAGATCCCCGGCCTGGTCGAGCGGTATGCCCGCCGCACCCCACCGTTAGCGGGGCTGGTCGCGAAGTTCGGGATCGCGCTGGCGGGGCGAGGCGCCTCGTCCCTGCTGGCGGCGACGGGAGTGGTGCTGTCGGGCACCGCGGTGCTGGCGGCGTTGATGGCGTTGCCCGACCCGCAGGCGCCGGTGCCGGAGGCGATCGGGGTCGACGACTTCGCGCTCAAACGCTCGCATCGCTATGCCACCGTCATCATCGACGCACTCACCCACCAGCGCCTCGACGTCCTGGACGGCCGGCTCGCGGTCACGCTGGAGGCCTGGCTTAAGGCCCACCCCACCGTGCGAGTGGTATGCCGGGACCGGTCAACGGCGTACGCGGCCGCAGCACGCGACGGCGCCCCGCAGGCGATCCAGGTCGCCGACCGCTGGCATGTCTGGAAGAACCTGGTCGAGGCGGTGGAGAAGACCGCCACCGCACACCGCGCCTGCTTCACAGACCCCGGCGCCGGAGCCGCACGCGGCGAGGGCCCCACCGCGCGGCGCACCCGGGCCCGGCACAAGGCGGTGCACGCCCTGCTCGCCCAGGGCGCCTCGCACGGGCAGATCATGCGGCGACTGCACCTGTCGCGCAACACCGTCAAGAAGTACGCCGCGGCCGAGCGTGCCGAGCAGCTGATCCACGGGCCGAAGTACTCCACCACTGTGGTCGACCCGTTCCGCGACTACCTGCGCAAACGCCGTGAGCAGGAACCGTCGGTCACCACCTGGGCGCTGCTGGGCGAGATCAAGGCGATGGGATACCAGGGCGGGCAGAGCCTGCTGTACCGCTACCTGGATCAGGGCCGCGCCAACATCGAGCACCCGCCGCCCTCGCCCCGCCGCCTGGCCATGTGGATCACCTCCGACCCGGCCAAACTCTCCACCACCTCCCAGGCCCGCCTGCACGACACCCTCCAAGGCTGTCCCGAACTGCAAGCCGCCGCCGACCACGTGCGCTCCTTCGCGATGCTGCTCACCGCCGACCACGACGGCGACCTCGACGTCCACACCACACGCCTGGACTCCTGGATCGACAAGGCTCGCAACGACCCCCACCTGCCCGCGCTGCGGTCCTTCGCCGAAGGCCTGCTCATCGACCACGACGCCGTGGCCGCCGCGCTTGCCCTGCCCTACAGCAACGGCGCTACCGAGGGCGTCGTCAACAAGATCAAGTACCTCAAACGGCAGTACTACGGACGCGCCGCCCTCCCGCTACTCCGTAAACGGATACTCCTCACATAAGCACACCCCGTCACCACCGGAATCTTGGAAGAGCC
>NZ_SMKY01000608.1 GCF_004349235.1 Actinomadura darangshiensis
TCCCAGGTCCCGGGAGAGGTCAGTCCTGCGGGATGTCGGGCTTGATGGGGGAGTAGAGCCAGTCCTTGAAGAACCCGCTCAGGTCCTGCCCGGCGATCTGCTGCGCCAGCGAGGTGAACTGCTCGGTCTGGCCGTTGCGGTACTTGTGCCGCGCGAACCACGTCCGCAGGACCGTGAAGAACTTGTCGTCGCCGATCTTCTCGCGGAGGAACTGCAGCATCATGCCGCCGCCGCTGTACACGCGGTCGTTGAACATGGTGTCGCGCTGCGGGTCGGCGGTCAGCACCGACCAGTACGGCCGGCCCTCACGGTCGGGGAACGGGCGGGCGGCGTAGGTGGCGCGGGCCGAGTCGTGCACCGAGCTGCCGCCGTGGACCTCGGTGTAGTACCAGGCCGCCCAGGTGGCGAAGCTCTCGTTCAGCCAGACGTCCTTCCAGCGGTGCGGCGACACGGCGTCGCCGAACCACTGGTGCGCCAGCTCGTGGGCGATCGTCCCGGTGCTGCGCACCGCGGAGTACACCGGCTTGCTCTGCGTCTCCAGCGAGAACCCGAGCGGCTGGTCGTTGAAGCGGGCGTCGTCGGCGATCGCGCCGGTGCTGCCGAACGCGTACTTGCCGAACGTCTTCGACCACAGGTCGGTGACCTCGCTGGTCGTGTCGTAGAAGAAGTTCACCGCGTCCGGCTGGTTCGCGAGGAGCACGGGGTCGACGGCGGTGTAGTTCGGGACGCCGCCGGGCGTGCGGCCCTGCTTCACGTCCCACTTGCCGATGTCGATCGTGGTGAGGTAGCTCGCCATCGGGCTGTCCTCGCGCCACTTGAAGACCTCCACGCGGGACTTCCCGCTGCGGCGGCTGAGCGACGCGGTGGCGGCGCGGTGGTTCATGAGGCGCCCGTTGGCGACCGCGGTCAGGCCCTTCGGCACCGTGATGGTGTAGTCGTAGGTGGCCTTGTCGCTCGGGTGGTCGTTGACCGGGAACCAGGTGCGGGCGCCGTTCGGCTCCCCGCCGACGAACGCGCCGTCCGGGGTGTGCAGGAACCCGTACGGCGAGCCGAACACGATCGGCGAGCCGACGATGGTCTGCGGCACGCCGCCGTACTTGACGACCGCCTGGAAGACCGAGCCCTTCCGCAGGCCGCGGTGCGGCGTGACGACCAGCTCCTGCCCCTGCCGCTTGTACTTGGCCTTGTGCCGGTTCACATAGACCTTCTCCACGTCCATGCCGGACAGGTCCAGGTCGAACCGCGACAGGTTCTGGGTGGCCCGCGCCGTGATCGTCACGGTGCCGTCGAGCTGGTCGTAGTCGGGGTCGTACTGCAGGTCGAGCGAGTAGTGCCGGACGTCGTAGCCGCCGTTGCCCTCCAGCGGGAAGTACGAGTCGCCGACACCGGGTGCGCCGGGGGTGAAGCGCCCGTGGTCGTGGCCGTGCCCGTCCGCGGAGGCGGCGGGCGCGAAGGCGACGACGCTCACGGCGGCGACGGCGAGCGGGAGCATCCGGCCGGGGATCGCCCGGGAGCGGATGGACCGGGGGTGACGCGCCATCAGAGATCCTCTCTCAGAGTGATCAACTAGCGCGAACACGATGCGCCTGTTGGCGGCTTTTGTCGAGCTGACTTGCCGCATGTGGCCGGGACGGGAG
>NZ_SMKY01000060.1 GCF_004349235.1 Actinomadura darangshiensis
TAATCGGACAGGTGGGGCGAAGTGGGGTATCTCCGGGTGAGGGGGCTGGTAGCTTCGCGCCATGACCTCCCCCCAACTTCCCGGTTCTCAGGCGTCGCAGGGGCCTGCAGAGGCGCCACGGCCGGACGGCGCCCAGGCTCCGGACGCGCCGGGCACGTCCGGGGCGGACTCCGAGAACGCGTTCTGGGGGGCCGAGCCCGGTGCCGAGCGGAAGAAGAAGCGGCGGTGGCCTCGGGTTCTGATCGCCGTCGGGGTGTTCCTGGCGCTGGTCGTGGCGGGGCTCGGCGGGCTGGTGTGGCAGCGGCAGTCGTCCTACAACGGCAACATCGACCGGATCAAGGGCGTGATGCCGGACCAGGGGGCCAAGCGCCCCGGGCCGAACGTCGCCGGTACCGAGAACTGGCTGCTCGTCGGGTCGGACTCGCGGGCCGCGGCGGCGACCACCGGGGAGGGGAACAAGGTCTGGAAGCCGGGGCAGCAGCGCACCGACACGATCATGCTGCTGCACCTGCCGGCGGACCGGAAGAAGGCCTACATCGTCTCGTTCCCGCGCGACTCGTGGGTGGAGATCCCCGGCTACGGCAAGCAGAAGATCAATGCGGCGTTCTCGTTCGGCGGGCCGAAGCTGCTGATCGAGACCCTGGAGAGCCTCACCGGCATCCGCATCGACCACTACGGGGCGATCGACTTCGAGGGGTTCAAGTCGATGACGGACGCGCTCGGCGGCGTCACCGTCAACATCAAGCAGAGCGTGTACGACCCGGCGCGCAAGAAGCGGTGGGCGGCGGGGAAGCAGAAGCTCGACGGCGAGGAGGCGCTGCTGTTCGTCCGGCAGCGCTACAACCTGCCGAACGGCGACTTCGACCGGATCAGGCGGCAGCAGGCGTTCCTCGGCGCGCTCGCCAAGCAGGGCGCGGCCCGGGGCACGCTCAGCAACCCGCTCAAGCTCGACCGGTTCCTGTCCGCGCTGACCAAGTCGATCAGCGTGGACGAGGGCGTGTCGGCGGGCGATCTGCGGTCGCTGGCGCTGAGCATGCGCAGCGTCCGCGCGTCGGACGTGATGTTCATGACGCTGCCGCACAAGGGCACCGGCATGGTCAAGAAGCAGAGCGTCGTGTTCCTGGACGGGACGAAGGCGAAGGCCCTGTTCGAGGCGGTCAAGACCGCGCAGATGCCCGAATACGTCAAGCAGCACGGCGGTGGGAACAGCCTCGGCACCGTGTCGTGAGCGTCCGGGCATAACCTGGGACGGGTAAGGCCCAGGGACAAGGGGTTCGCACAGTGCTTCGTCAGGCGTTGCTCGTCGCGTCGCGCAGCGATGGCGCGCGCAAGGTCATGGAGACCGCGCCGTTCACCGGTGACGTCGTCCGCCGGTTCATCGCCGGGGAGACGATCGAGGACGCGGCGCACGTCACGGGCGAGCTCACCGGGGAGGGCCTCCTGGTCAGCCTGGACGTCCTAGGTGAAGACACGCACGACAAGGACCGTGCAGAGGCCAACGTCACGCACTATGTCGAGTTGCTGGAGCGCCTTGGTGCCGCAGGGCTCGGCGCAAGGGCCGAGGTGTCGCTGAAGCTGTCCGCCATTGGGCAGACCTTCGACGCAGACCTCGCACTGGAGAACGCGCGGCGCATCTGTGGCGCGGCTCGTTCGGCCAGTACGACGGTCACCATCGACATGGAGGAGCACACGACCGTCGACCACACGCTGGGGGTCGTGCAGGAACTACGGCGCGACTTCCCGGACGTGGGCGCCGTCGTGCAGGCGTACCTGCGTCGTGCAGAGGAGCACTGTGCGGAATTGGCCTACGAAGGGTCGCGCGTAAGGCTGTGCAAGGGCGCGTATGCGGCGCCGGCGGCGGTGGCCTTCACCGACAAGGAGGAGGTCGACAGGTCGTACGTGCGGTGTATGAAGGTCCTGATGGCGGGCAAGGGCTACCCGATGCTGGCCACGCACGACCCCAGGCTCATCGAGATCGCGAGTGCGCTGACCGTCCTGAACGAGCGTGACGCCGGCACGTTCGAGTACCAGATGCTCTACGGGGTCCGCCCGGAGGAGCAGCGCCGTCTCGCCGCGCAGGGCGCGCAGGTGCGTGTGTACGTCGCGTACGGCCGCGAGTGGTACCAGTACTTCATGCGTCGGCTGGCGGAGCGTCCCGCGAACCTGCGGTTCTTCATGCGCTCCCTCGTCGGGCGGTCCTGACCGAGCCGCTCTTCCGGGGGGCGTGGGGGGCCGCCCCCCACTGGGGGAGAGCCCGGCTAGGCTGGTGCGGTCGTTGAATCCCCACGTCAAGGTATGCCGATGATCGCGATTCTGGGTGCCGGGAAGATGGGCGAGGCGCTGCTGTCCGGGGTGCTCCGGGCCGGCCGCCGCCCGTCCGAGCTGATCGCCACCGCGCGCCGGGAGGAGCGCGGCGTGCTCCTGCGCGAGCGGTACGGCATCGAGATCGTGCCGAACGCGGAGGCCGCCGCGAAGGCCGAGACGCTCATCCTCGCGGTGAAGCCGCAGGACATGGGCGCGCTGCTGGACGAGGTGGGCCCGCACGTCCCGGCCGGCCGGCTGGTGATATCGATGGCGGCGGGGATCACGACCGGGTTCATCGAGACGCGGCTGCCGGAGGGCGTGCCCGTCGTCCGGGTCATGTCGAACACGCCCGTCCACGTGGACGAGGCGATGAGCGTCATCTCGCCCGGGTCGCACGCGGCGGAGGAGCACCTGAAGCTGGCCGAGGAGCTGCTGTCCCCGGTCGGGAAGGTGCTGCGCATCCCCGAGTCGCTGCAGGACGGCGCGACGGCCCTGTCCGGCAGCGGCCCCGCGTACTTCTACTACCTGGTCGAGGCGATGGTGGACGCGGGCATCCTGCTCGGCATGCCGCGCGCCGCCGCGCTGGAGATGGTGATCCAGTCGGCCGTGGGCGCCGCCGTCATGCTGCGCGACTCCGGAGAGCATCCGGTGCTGCTGCGCGAGGCCGTGACGTCCCCCGGCGGGACGACGATCTCGGCGATCGCCGAGCTGGAGCGGCACGGGGTGCGCGCCGCGGTCCTGGAGGCCATCGAGGCGGCCCGCAACCGGGGCCGGGAGCTGGCGAGCGGCTGATCCGGACATCCGGGGAGAAGTTCAGCTTTTAACATTGATCCGGCGCGGCGTTCCGTCCGTGTTAGGGGTATGGGACTCATACTCCGCCTGATCGTCGCCGCCGGCCTCGCGGCCGACGCGATCGTGCACTGGATGTTCGCCTCCGACATGGCCTACGTACAGGGCGGGTCCATCGACGGCGACCTGCTCTTCCGCGTGCAGGCCGCGGTCGCCGGCGTGGTCGCCGTGATCGTCCTCACCTACGGGAGCCGCTGGGCGCACGCGCTCGCGTTCCTGGTGGCGGCGAGCGCGGCCGGCGCCGTCGTCCTCTACTACTACGTCGACCTGGGCGCGCTCGGACCGCTGCCGGACATGCACGAACCCGTCTGGTACATGGAGAAGACCGTCAGCGTCGTCGGCGAGGGCGGCGCCGCGCTGGCCGCGCTCGCCGGTTTCTTCGTCGCCGGACGCGGCCGCCGCCGGGAGGACGACGGGGCCTACGAACCCGAGCCGGTCGGCCGCTTCTAGCCCGCGTGCGCCGCTGGGGACTCAGCGTGAGCGAGCCCACGCGGCGGGTAGGAGAAGTTCGGGCTTTCGCCCGCGATTCCCGGTCCGCCCGGATACCATCCAGTTGATCTTGGAATTCGGGGGTCTGGGATGGAAGACCGGCGCGACCGTCCGGCGGAGCCGCCGTTTCCGGCGTCCGCTCTGCACCGGCTGCTGCTGAAGGCGCGCGTCCCGCGCTTCATGGCCGACCACGCCGCCGCTCTCCTGGCGGGGCTGTCGAAGAAGCGGGACCGCCGGGACTAGGCGGCCGCGGTCCGGTCCTCCGGGGCGCCGGTGCCGGTGACGGTCCGGACGAAGCGGGCGGCGTCCCGCATCGCGTCCCCGGCCTCGGGCAGGACGCGGTTCAGGATCTGGAAGACGTGCATCTGCCCCTTCCAGATCTGCAGCTCGCAGTCGGCGCCCGCGCGCTTCAGGGCGTCCGCGAAGGCCTTGGCCTCGTTGCGCAGGACCTCGGCGCCGCCGACCTGGATGAGGACGGGCGGCATGTCCGTCCAGGCGCAGGAGAGCAGGGCCAGCCGCGGGTCGTCGAATCCGGCCGGCCCCACGACGAGGCGAGCGACCCGGCGCGCCGACGATGCGCTGATGTACGGGTCGCGGGCGCGCTCTTGCGCCTGGATGGAGAGTTCGCAGGTCAGATCGACCCAGGGGGAGAACAGGACGAGCCCGGCCGGGCCCGGCAGGCCGAGCCGGCACAGCTCCCCGGCCAGCGCCGCGGACAGGTGCCCGCCGGCCGAGTCGCCCGCGAGGACGATGCCGGACGCCGGGACGCCCCGCGCGAGCAGCCACCGGTAGGCGGCGAGGGCGTCCTCCAGCGGCGCCGGGAACGGGTGCTCGGGCGCGAGCCGGTACCGGAGGGCGAGGACGGGCAGGCCCGTGTCGAGGGCGAGCCGCGACGTGATCGGGCGGTGCGTGCGCGGCGAGCAGACCACGTAGCCGCCGCCGTGCAGGTAGAGGATCGCGCCGCGGGCGGGCCCTTCGGGCAGGTCGCGGGGGACGATCCACTCGCCCTTGACCGGGCGGTCGCCATCGCTCCGCGGTGGTTCGTCCACCGACTCGACCCGCACGTGCGAGCTGTGCCGCAGGAGCAGGGACGCGGCGTCCACGGTCGACCGGGCGGTGCGGATGCCGGCGGTATGGCCGGGCAGGTAGTGCAGGAACGGGCGGACGCCGAGGCGGAGCGCGTTGCTGATCGCGCGGCTGCGAACGCTCGGGCCGTCGTCCATTTACCCCCCAGATGGAGATTTCTGCCTGTTATCGGTATGCCCGTTTCCAGCGCGTAATTCACGTCACAGGTCTGTAGCGGGCGCTTCATCCGCCTGTAACCGCTGTGGGCCAGGTCACGTGGTACGCGCGATACCGTGAGGTCATGAGCCGTCCCGCATCGCCGCCGCCCTCCGGTCCCGGGAACTGCGGACTGGAGATCTTCTGGGACGAGCGGCTCATCTCCTACGACTTCGGCCCCGGGCATCCCATGAACCCCGTCCGGGTCGAGCTGACGATGGCGCTGGCCCGCGAGCTGGGGGTGCTGGACCGTCCGAACGTGCGGGTGTCGGAGTTCGAGGCGGCCGATGACAAGCTGCTCCGGCTCGTCCACGAGGAGTCCTACATCGCGGCGGTCAAGCACTCCGGCGCGACCGGGCTGCCCGAGATCGGGTACGGCCTCGGCACCGCCGACAACCCGGTGTTCCTCGGCATGCACGAGGCGTCCGCCCTGGTCGCGGGCGCGTCGGTCGCCGCCGCCGAGGCGGTGTGGACGGGCCGCGCCGAGCACGCCGCCAACATCTCCGGCGGCCTGCACCACGCGATGAGCGGCGCCGCCAGCGGGTTCTGCGTCTACAACGACCCGGCCATCGCGATCGCGTGGCTGCTGGAGAACGGCGCCGAGCGCGTCGCCTACGTCGACATCGACGTCCACCACGGCGACGGCGTCCAGGCCGCCTTCTACGACGACCCGCGCGTCCTGACGATCAGCCTGCACGAGTCGCCGCGCACGCTGTTCCCCGGCACCGGCTTCCCGGACGAGACGGGCGCCGGGGGCACCTCGGTCAACATCTCGCTGCCGCCCGGCACCGGCGACCGGCAGTGGCTGCGCGCGTTCGACGCGATCATCCCGCCGCTGCTGCACCGGTTCCGCCCGGACGTCCTGGTCACCCAGCAGGGCGCCGACGGGCACGCGCTCGACCCGCTGGCGCACCTCATCCTCAGCGTGGACGGGCAGCGCACGGCCTACTCGATGCTGCACCGGCTCGCGCACGACACCGCCGGCGGGCGCTGGGTGCTCACCGGGGGCGGCGGCTACGAGCTGGTCCAGGTCGTCCCGCGCGCGTGGACGCACCTGCTGGCCGAGGCCGCGGGCGGGCCCATCGCGCCCGGCACGCAGACTCCGGAGGACTGGCGCGCGTTCGTCCGGCTCCGGACCGAGGAGATCGCCCCGCTCCGCATGACGGACGGGACGGACGTGGTGGAGGTCAGCCGGTGGGGGGACGGGTACGACCCGGCGAATCCCGTGGACCAGGCGATTCTGGCGACGCGCCGGGCGGTGTTCCCCGAGCACGGCCTCGACCCGATGACGGACGAATGAGCCCGGTGTGCGAATGAGCAAGGTGCCGACGCGCGACGAGCTGCGCGCCCACCTCGTCCGGACGATGATCGCGGGCGACGTGGCCACGCCGCGCCAGAACAACCTGCTGCACTACCGGCGGATGGCCGCCGGCAATCCGTACTACCGGCTCGGCCTGGAGCTGAAGCCGTCGTGGACGGAGCGGTCGGTGCTGGAGATGATGGTCGAGCGCTGCGGCGTCGACCCCGACCCCATGCACCTGTACGGGGACGACACCATCGACCCCGACATCACGCTCGACACGCTTGAGGCGATGGGCGAGCGCATCGGCCGCGCGGCCCGCCGCACGGAGAACGTGGTCATCGCGACCGGTCATCCGGCGACGCTGACGCCGCTGTACCAGGCGGTCGCGCGGGCGCTGGCGGGGGCGGGCTGCCGGATCCTGACGCCGGCGGGCGGCTGGACGTACGAGATCGAGACCGGCTACGGCGGCTCGGATCTGCGCCGCATCGTCTACGCGCGGCCCGGCGTCGCGATGCTGGAGGGCGAGGACTTCCGGACGCACCACACGCACGACCCGCACCCGATGGAGGCCATGCTCCGGGAGCTGGCCTCTACCGGCTCTGTGGACGGCGTGGAAGATAAACCCGCTATTTGGCCGGATCTGGCCATCGCCGATCACGGCTGGGCCGGCGCCGCCGGAGAGGCCGGCATCGACACCGTGGGGTTCGCGGACTGTAACGACCCGGCGCTGTTCGCGGGGGCCGCCGAAGGCAAGCTCGACGTGGTCGTCCCGCTCGACGACGGCGTCTCCCCGCACCACTACGCGCCGCTGACCGCGTACATCCTTGATCACGCGGGCCTCGACCCGGCCGCCTGATTCCCCTTACCCCGGGGCTGGGGTGGCCTCGCCGCCGTCCGTTCTGTCACACCGTGTGACAGGACTGCCGTAACGGGGCGCATGGGCTTGCCGGGAGCCGTCGGACGCTGCGGAACCGCAGGTCAAGGCGGGGTTTCGGTTGACAACCGTTCGTCGCGCCACGCGTTGTACCGTCGGCTCCACGCTGGGTGAGGAATCAGCACTGTATCCCCCCGGTCAGGTCGGATACGGAAATGGGCGGAACTCCCCTCTTGCGACTGCCGATACGCGATTTACGCTGGAGGAAGTACACGTGCGTGATCAAAGTCACCCGAAGGGCCGGTGCGCGGCACGTGTGGAAGAGGGCGTCCGATGACATCAGGCGAGCGACCTCTCAGCGAGGTCAGGTTCCTGACCGTGGCCGAAGTGGCGGCGGTGATGCGGGTGTCCAAGATGACCGTCTACCGTCTCGTCCACTCGGGCGAGCTTCCCGCGATCCGCGTGGGCCGCTCGTTCCGGGTCCCCGAGCAGGCCGTACACGACTACCTGCGCGACGCGTACATCGAAGCCGGATAACGGGTAGGGGCGGGGGATGACCCCGCCGCGAACTCAATACCCGGCCGTGCAGGGGGCGTCGGGAAGGACCCCCCGGACCGTCCCGAAGCTGGGGAAGCAGGACGAGGACCGGCAGGACGGTCCGGACACCGAGCGGACGGGTGGCGGCCGCAGGCCGCGCCCGCCCGGACGGAACGGTGCCCGGCGCCGTGCGACATGCGGTGCCGGCCGCCGTCCGTACCGCCGTCGGCCCCGCTCGGGGGCAGGCCGCGGCATGAACGCCATCGGTACGGCGGTACGCTTGTGCGTCGGACCGTGCGCGCTTATCGAGTCACGCTCGCCTGCGGCACGTTCGTCTCCTGCACAACACCCGATATGCCGAGCGAGGTCCCGTGGGCTCTGTCATCAAGAAGCGCCGCAAGAGGATGGCCAAGAAGAAGCACCGCAAGCTGCTGAAGAAGACGCGCATCCAGCGCCGCAACAAGAAGTGATCTCGCCGGCCGTCCAGCCGTAGAGGGGTGGGGCGCACAGTGTCCTCCATGCCCGCCGCCGCGGCCCGTGTCGTCCTCGTCACGGGCGTGTCCCGTTTCCTGGGGGCGCGGGTCGCGAACACCCTGCAGGCCGACCCGGGCATCGAGCGGGTCATCGGGGTGGACACGGTGCCGCCGGCCGGATCGCTCGGCCGCACCGAGTTCGTCCGGGTGGACATCCGCACGCCCGGCATCGCGAAGATCATCTCGTCGGCGGCGGTGGACACGGTGGTGCACCTCAACCTGGTGACCTCCTCGTCCTTCCCGCGCGCGAAGGTGAAAGAGCTGAACGTCATCGGGACGATGCAGCTGCTGGCGGCCTGCCAGCGCTCGCCCGACATGCGCAAGCTCGTCGTCCGGTCGTCGGCCGCCGTCTACGGCTCCTCGCCGATGGACCCGGCCGTCTTCACCGAGCTCGACGAGCCGGTCGAGGCGCCGAAGTCCGGCTACGCCAAGGACGCCGTCGAGGTCGAGGGCTACGTCCGCGGCCTGATGCGGCGCCGCTCCGACCTGACCGTGTCGGTGCTGCGGTTCGCGAACTTCCTCGGCCCGGGGGTCGACTCGCCGCTCAGCCGCTACCTGCATCTGCCGGTCGTGCCGACGGTGCTCGGCTTCGACCCGCGGCTGCAGTTCGTCCACGAGGACGACGGCGTCGAGGTGCTGCGGCGGATGGCGGTCGAGGACCACCCCGGCTGCTTCAACGTCGCCGGGGACGGCGTGCTGCTGCTGTCCCAGGCGCTTCGCCGCGCCGGGCGGCCGTACCTGCCCGTCCCGTCCCCGTCGATCTCGGTGCTCGGCGACATGGGGCGCCGCTTCGCGGGCCTGTCCGGGTTCTCGCCGGAACTGCTGCGCTGGCTCACCTACGGGCGGGTCATCGACACAACCGCCCTGCAGGACGAGCTGGCATGGCGTCCGAAGTACAGCTCCGAGGCGGCGTTCGCCGACTTCGCCGCCACCCAGGGCCTCGGCCACCGCGGACTGGCCGGGCTGCTCGGACGTGCCTGAGAGGGGAGCCGTGGAGATGATGAACGCGCACCAGGAGAACGGCGACGAGGGCGCACAGGTCATCCGGCTCGCCGCCGTCCGCCAGGACGGTGCCGACGAGGATCCGCCCGAGCGGAGCACGCTCGAACGCGGGCTCGCCTCCGGGCTGGCGTTCCTGCGGCGCCGGCTGGCCGGCGAGTACGAGGTCGACGAGTTCGGCTTCGACCCCGAGTTCAACTCCATGGTCCTGCTGCCGCTCGCCCGCGCGCTCTACGAGCACTGGTTCCGGGTCGAGATCGAGGGCCTGGAGAACATCCCGGAGGGCGGCGCGCTCCTCGTCGCGAACCACTCGGGCACCATCCCGCTCGACGCGCTCATGCTGTCGGTCGCGCTGCACGACCACGCGGACCGGCAGGTCCGGCTGCTCGGCGCCGACCTCGTCTACCAGATCCCGCTGCTCGGGCACCTGTCCCGCAAGGCCGGCCACACCCTCGCCTGCAAGGAGGACGCGGCCCGGCTGCTCGCCAAGGGCGAGCTGGTCGGCGTGTTCCCCGAGGGGTTCAAGGGCGTCGGCAAGCCCTTCGCGGAGCGCTACAAGCTGCAGCGTTTCGGCCGCGGCGGCTTCGTCGGCACCGCGCTGCGCGGCGGCGTCCCGATCGTCCCGTGCGCGATCGTCGGGGCCGAGGAGATCTACCCGAAGATCGCCGACCTGCGTCCGCTGGCGCGGCTGCTCGGCCTCCCCTACTTCCCGGTCACGCCGACGTTCCCGCTGCTCGGGCCGGCGGGGCTCGTCCCGCTGCCGTCCAAGTGGGTGATCCGGTTCGGCGAGCCGATGACGCTGGACGACTACGGCGCCGACACGGCCGACGACCCGATGACGGTCTTCGAGATCACCGACCACGTCCGCGAGAACATCCAGCAGATGCTGTACGAGACGCTGCTCCACCGGGGCCCCGCCTTCCTCTAGCGGAGCGGTTCGAGTAGCGCAGCGGTTCCAGCGGCATGATCGCCGCCGCCCTAGAGTGAGCGGATGCCGCCGCTCCGAAGCCGCATGGCCGCCCGCGACCTGGGTGAACCGCACCGCGTCTCCAGCCCGCTTGAGCTCCTGTTCGACCTGACGTTCGTCGCCGCGGTGTCGCAGGTCGCCGGGCGCCTCGCCCACGCCACCGAAGAGGCGCACCTCGGCGACTCCGTCGCGCCGTTCTTCATGGTGTTCTTCGCGATCTGGTGGGCGTGGATGAACTTCACGTGGTTCGCGTCCGCCTACGACACCGACGACGTCCTGTACCGCGTCATGACGTTCGTGCAGATGGCGGGCGTTCTCGTCCTCGCGGCCGGGGTGCCGGACGCGTTCGACGGCGACTTCACCACCGTCACCATCGGCTACCTCGTCATGCGCGTCGGCCTCGTCAGCCTGTGGGTGCGGGCCGCCATCGCGCATCCCGCCGGACGCGCCACGGCGCTGCGGTACGCGGCGGGCCTGTCGATCGTCCAGGTGTTCTGGGTGTCGCGGCTCGCCCTCCCCGACGGCGGCCCGATGTGGCTGTTCTTCGTCTGCGCCGCCCTTGACCTGTCCGTCCCGCTGATCGCGGAGCGGCCCGGCATGACGACGTGGCACCCGCACCACATCGCCGAACGGTACGGGCTGTTCACGATCATCCTGCTGGGGGAGAGCGTCCTCGCCGCGACGAACGCCGTCCAGGACTCGGTCGAGCACGGGGTGAGCGGCAAGCTGATCACCATCGCCCTCGCCGGGCTCGCCATCCTGTTCGCGCTCTGGTGGGTCTACTTCTCCGAGCCCGCCGGCGAAGGGCTGGAGGCGCGCCGCGACAGGTCGTTCATCTGGGGCTACGGCCACTACTTCATCTTCGCCGCGCTCGCCGCCATCGGCGCCGGCCTGGAAACGGCGGTCGCGTCGGCGGGCGAGCACATCGAGGCGAGCACGCGGACGGTGGTCGCCGCCGTCGCCGTCCCGGTCGCCGTCGTCCTCGTGCTGCTGTGGGCGCTGCACGCCCAGATGCGCCGCACGAACGTCCGTCCGGCGCTCATCTTCGCCGCGGCCGCCCTGGTCCTGCTCACGATCCTCGCCGCGCCCGGCATCGGCGTGGCCGCGAGCCTCATCGCCATCGCCGTCCTCCTGGCCCTCCTCATCGCCACGACCCTGACCCCGCCTCTCACAGCGCGGCCGTCTTCCGAAAATGCCGCTGAGAGACCACGCTGAACCGATGGAGGCGACCTTCGCGGAGGACCACATCTGCTTCCAGGACTACGGTTTCCGCGGCGCCACGGTGCACCCCATCGGGATGGTCACGCCCGCACGGATCCGGGACGCCGACTGGAAGGCCATCGACCCCGAGATCCGGACCACGCGTGGCGAGACGTTGTTCGTCCCCCGGCGCCAGAAGCCCGAGTTGGAGGAGTTCTGCCACCGGCACGGGATCGCCAGGGCATCCCGCTACGACGCCTGGGGCGACCTGCTGGAACCGTTCCTCGACACCCGGCTCGGGCCCGAATGCGAACGCGCGACTCTCGGCCGCTTGCACGAGGCCGGTTTCCCTCCAGCGGAGGTCGCCGGGATCCGGCGGCGTCTCACCCCGCTGATGCACGCCTACAACTTCGATGCCATGGTCTGGGAGTGGGCGTATCTGGGCCTGCGCGACCTCCTCAACGCCGCCAACGCGCCCATCGTCGCCCCCGCCCTGCAAGACGCACTCGGTGACCCCGCGACGTTCTACACCTGGACCATGCGAATAGCCGACGGCACCGCCCCTGCGGCGACGTGATTGCCGGAACCGGCCATTGGCGGAAGGTTTCGGGCGTGGTCTGGGGTGGTACGGAGCCGCCGTTACGGATAGCGGACGCGTGTGACCTGGGAGTAGTGGCGCGAGGTGGCACGATCGTCCCCGATCCCGTCTCGATCGTCCCATGCCGGCTACCTGATGGTGGTTGCGGGACGAGGGTGTTTTCTGCAAGATCAGGATTGGTCCGCGCGGCCGGGAAGGCGCGCCGCGCGGCGGGACCTGCTTCACCTCATCGTGTCCGGTCAGCGGATGCCAGGACTGGAGTAACCCTTGCCGGAGGCCGTTTCGCCCGCGGACGGAAGACGAGAGCGACAGGAACAGTTCGCCAGGGAGCTGCGGTGCCTGCGCGCCGCGGCGGGCAACCCCTCGTTCCGGGCGATGGCCGCCGAGTCGGGCACGGTCAGCCATACGACGCTGCACGACGCGGCGAAGGGCAACCGCTTCCCGAGCTGGCCGACGACCAAGGCGTTCGTCGAGGTGTGCGGCGGCGACGTCGACGACTGGAGGGCGCAGTGGTCGGAGGCGTCCGGTGCCGGTGAGGCCGAGCGTGCGGCGGAGCAGGCCGAGCCCGGGCCCGCCAAGCCCGCGCAGTCCGTCGACGACGGCGGCGAAGACACCATCGAGATGCCCAGCGCCACCGACGGTTCCGCCCGGAGGCGGCCGCGAACGTACATCGTGGCGGGCGCGCTCTGCGGGGGCCTGCTGATCGCCGGCGGATCCGCCTGGTACCTGCGGGACGGTCAGGACGAAGATCCGGGGGCGCGCGTCGCCGAGGTCGGGGAGTCGCCGCCCGCGGTGCCTCTCATCAGTGGCGACAGAAGTGTCTTCGTCGCCGACGTCACCATTCCCGACGGCACGGCGGTCAAGGTCGGCCAGCGGTTCGTGAAAACGTGGGAGGTTCGGAATGCCGGGTCCGTCGCCTGGCACGACCGATACCTGCAAAGGGCCGACCTGCCCGCCGATAACGGGACCTGCCTGACTCCTGGAAAGGTCCGCGTTCCCGACACCGCGGCAGGGCGGCACGTCCGTATCAGCGTGCACGTCATGGCGCCGAGCCGTCCCGGGTCGTGCTGGGTCGGCTGGAAGATGGTGGACGGACGCGGACAGCAGTTCCTGCCAGGCGCCAGACCCATCTACTTCGTTGTCAACGTCGTCAAGTAGCTGCCGGACGCGCGCCTGTGCGCTGCGGACTCTCCGTCCGGGGTGTCAGACGATGTCATAGCTTGTCAGGCACCGTTCCGGACACCGGCGACCCGATGCCAGGCTTGCGCCGTCCGCGCTGGGCGGACCTGCCTGAGGGAGAAGGGTCGACACATGAAGGTTGCGAAGACGGCGCTGGCCGGGCTTCTCGCCGTCCCCGCTGTCGTGGGGGTCCCGGCCGTCGCGCACGCCGAATCCGCTCCGGGGTGTTCCAGCACCGTGCAGATCGGCAGCACCGCGCACATCAATTCGGGCGGCCAGACGTTCGCCTCGGTGAAGCAGTTCAAGGGGTGCGGAAAGAACTGGGCCTACGTGTACGTCTGGGAGGGCTACCGGAACTCGCACAGTTCCTGGAACGCGTGCGCCGCGGTCGGCGACAACAGCACCCATTCGCTGGAAGGCACCCAGTGCCGGACGAAGAAGGCCGCGGTCTGGTCGCTCGGCACCGGCACCCTCGCCCACTGCACGCAGGCGATCGGCTGGATTCCCGACGGTGCGTCCGCCAAGACCAGCGAACGCTGCTGAGGAAGGCGGGCACCATGAGTCTTCGCAAGCGCATCGCGGCGGCGGCCACCACGTTCGCCGTCGGCGTGGGAATCACCCTGGCCCTGACGCCCGCGGCACACGCGGGCGGCTACGGCTGCTCCGGCTCCCTCATCGACACCTACGCGGTGAAGTCGCCGGTGAACACGCTCAGCCACGTGTACCTGTACTACAACTCCAGCACCGGCTACAACTGCGCGGTCAACGTCAAGACGGCGTACTACTCGCAGTTCAAGCACGAGATCAGCATGTACATGTACAACTCGACGCTGACCGAGGACAACGTCCACTGGGGCGTCAACGTCGACCAGGACAACGGCAAGTACTGGCAGTACGCCGGCCCGGTGAAGGTGAAGGGCCGCGGGATGTGCATCTCCTTCGTCGCGGAGACGTACTACTACGACGAGCACGCCCACCTGTACAAGGCCGCCCAGCACTGCGGCTGACGGCCGAGACGCGGGGGTGGGGCCCCGGTCGCCCTCCGGCGGCCGGGGCCTTTCGCGTGGTTACTGCCCCATGCGTGAAACCGGGGTGCGTGAAACCGGGGTGCGTGAGACCGGGGTGTGCGAAACCGGGGTGTGTGAAACCGGGCTGAAACCGCGTTGAAGGCGACCGGCCCCAAGGTTCGTGGCATGGACATTGAGGCGAGGCAGACGGCCATTCAGGTGACCGGGCTGCGAAAGGCGTTCGGGGAGAAGGTCGTCCTCGATGGAATCGACATCGAGGTGACGCGCGGGACGGTGTTCTCGCTGCTCGGGCCGAACGGGGCGGGGAAGACGACGGCGGTCCGGATCCTGTCCACGCTGATCCCCGCGGACGGCGGCCGGGTGAGCGTCGCCGGACGGGACCTCGCGAAGGACCCCGACGGAGTGCGCAGGGCGATCGGCGTCACGGGCCAGTACTCGGCGGTGGACGGGCTGCTGACCGGCCGGGAGAACCTGATCCTGATGGCGGACCTGCACCGGCTGGGCAAGGCCACCGGGCGGAGGGCCGCCGACGACCTGCTGGAGCGGTTCGACCTCGCGGAGGCGGCGAACAAGACGGCCCTCACCTACTCGGGCGGCATGCGGCGGCGCCTCGACATCGCGATGACGCTGATCGGGGACCCGCAGATCATCTTCCTCGACGAGCCGACGACCGGCCTCGACCCGCGCAGCCGGCGCACCATGTGGGAGACCATCCGCGGCCTGGTCAGGGGCGGCGTCACGATCTTCCTGACCACCCAGTACCTGGACGAGGCGGACCACCTCGCCGACCGGATCGCGGTCCTGGACGGCGGCCGGCTGGTCGCGCAGGGCACGTCGGACGAGCTGAAGCGGCTGGTCCCCGGCGGGCACGTCCGGCTGCGGTTCGACGACCCGGCGGCGCTCGACGCGGCGGCGCGGACGCTCGGCGCCCAGACCCGCGACGACGACGCGCTCGCGCTGCAGGTGCCGAGCGACGGCGGCGTCCGGTCGCTGCGGGCCCTGCTCGGCCGGCTGGAGGACGCGTCGATCGAGGTCGGCGAGCTCTCCGTGCACACCCCCGACCTGGACGACGTCTTCCTGGCCCTCACCGGCCGGCCCGAGAACGAGAAGGTGGCCTCCCGATGACCATGCTCACGCACGCGGCGGCCGACTCCGCGACGATGCTGCGCCGCAACCTGCGGCACGCGCTGCGGTACCCGTCCCTGACGATCGGCGGGATCATGATGCCCGTCCTGATCCTGCTGCTGTTCGTCGGCGTCTTCGGCAACACCCTCGGCGCGGGCGTCGGCGGGGCGGCGAAGGACGACTACATCAACTACGTGGCGCCGGGGATCATCCTGATGGCGATCGCGTCGGGGTGCATGGCGACGTCGGTCTCCGTCTGCATGGACATGACCGAGGGCATCGTCGACCGGTTCCGGACGATGGCGATCTCGCGGTCGTCGCTGCTGACCGGACACGTCGCCGGCAGCATGATCCAGACGGTGCTGAGCACCGTCGCGGTCATCGGGGTCGCGGTCGCGATGGGCCTGCGGACCAGCGGCGGCGTCCTCGACTGGCTCGCGGCCGCCGGCCTGATGCTGCTGCTCACGTTCGCGCTGACCTGGGTGGCCGTCACGCTCGGGCTGCTGGCCAAGAACCCGGAGGGCGCCAGCAACACGCCGCTGATCATCCAGTTCCTGCCGTTCCTCAGCAGCACGATCGTCCCGACGGAGTCGATGCCGGCCGGGATCCGGTGGTTCGCCGAGTACCAGCCGTTCACCCCGATCATCGAGACGGTGCGGGGGCTGCTGCTGGGCACGCCGAACGGGCGGGACGCGGCGGCCTCCCTGGCGTGGTGCGCCGGGCTCGCCGTCGCCGGCTACGTCCTGTCGAAGATCATCTTCAACCGGAAGGCGCCGCGCTGACCAGCTTCCTGGCCGCGTCCAGCAGCTCGGCGCGGCCCATGCCGGCGTACTCCGACACCGCGTCGGCGTACGCCGGCCCATCGGCGTCCTCGGCCGCCCGCCGGACGAGCGCGGACGACATCGTCGGCTGGAACGACCTGATGTAGTGCAGCCGCTCCGCCAGCGCGATCGTCCGCGCGGCCCGTGTCCGGACGTCCGGGGACGCCCCGGGACGGGCGAGGTCGACCATGGCCAGCGCCAGCAGCAGCCCGCCGGTGACGGGGAGGCTCATGAAGAACGCGGGCATCGGGATCTCCGGCTCGGCGAGCAGGGCCGACAGCTTGGCTGGCAGTTCGGCGACGACGTCCTCCACGAGGTCGACGCGCCCGTGCCGGACGTGGGCGACCACGGCCGTGCAGTGGGCTTCGAGGGTCCAGGGATCGAGGCCGGGCGCGACCGTGGGGTTCTCCTCGGCCGCGAGCCGTTCGACGGCCTGCCGCCACAGCAGCAGGCCGGTGTCGGTGTCACCGCGTCCGAGCGCGATCTCCGCGCGCGTGCCGAGGTTGAACGTGACGGTGCCGAACGACTCGCCGGGCCCCTGCACGAGGGACTTGTCCAGCCATCGCTCCGCCTCGTCGAACTCGCCGAGCGACAGGTGGACGGACGCGAACGCCCACATCAGCCCGAACATGTCCGGCCAGTCGCAACGCTCCAGCAGGTCGAGTGACACCCGCAGGTGGCCCAGTGCCCGTTCTCCCTGGTCGAGCGGCATCAGCAGCTCGCTGAGGCGGGAGTGGACGAGCAGCCGCAGCCACGGATTCCGCATCGCGCCGGGCAGCGCCGCCATCGCCTCGGTCGAGGCGAGCGCTCCGGCCACGTCTCCGTCGTGTTCGCTGATGTAGCCGGCGAGGCAGTTCGCGATGGCCGCGAGGTACGGCTCGCCGCTCGCTCGCAGCGCGCCGAGGACGGCCGGGTCCGGCCCGAGGATCTCGGGTGCGGCGGCCACGAGCACCGCGATGGCGCGGATCAGGCTGCTCGGCGGCGCGGGCGGCAGGCGGCGCAGCGCGACGAGCGCCCGCGTCGCCCGTGTCTCCTTCAGCAGGAACGTGGTCATCACGCTCAGCGCCAGGGCCGTCCGGGTGACCTCGATGTCCTCCGGTCCCGGACGGAGCCGGCTGAGCGGCCCCGCGGCCTCCTCCACCAGGACGATCAGCCGGGTGTAGGTGGATTCGAGCATCCACAGGCCGCCGAGGACGGCGGCGACCGCCGCGACGGCCGGGCCGTCCTCCCGGGCGAGCCCGTGGCGGAGCGCCTGGAGGAGGTTGTCCTGCTCGGCCCGGACGAGGTCGGCGTGGCCGAACGGCTCGGCCCCGAACAGGGCCTCCTGATGCGCCGCGCCGAACTCGCGGGCCCAGGCGAGGAGCCCGTCGACCGCGCGCTCGGTCTCGCCCTCCGCCTCCCGGTGGGACGCGCTGAACTCGCGGACGCTCTCCAGCATCCGGAACCGGGTCCCTGGCCCGTCCTCGGACACCTCCAGGAGCGACTGCCCGACCAGGTCTTCCAGCACTTCCAGGACGTCACCGCCGACCAGGAGACGGCGCGCCGCCTCCACGGTGAAACCGGCGGAGAACACCGACAGCGACCGCATGGCCGCCCGCCCGGAGGGGGACAGCAGGTTCCAGCTCCAGTCGACGACGGCGTGCATCGTCCGGTGGCGGGAGGGCGCGTCGCGCACGTTGCCGCGCAGCAGCGCGAACCGGTCGTCCAGTCCCTGGGCGATCTCGGGCACGGACATGACCCGCACGCGCGCCGCCGCCAGCTCGATCGCGAGCGGCAGCCCGTCCAGGTGGCGGCACAGCTCGTCCACCGCGCCCGACGGCAGGTCCACGCCGGGCCGCGCCGCCCGCGCCCGCTGCCGGAACAGCTCGGCGGCCGTGGCGAGGTCCAGCGCGGGCAGCGGGTACACCGACTCCGACGACAGGCCGAGCGGCGCGCGGCTCGTGGTGAGCACCCGCAGATCACGCGTCATCGATACGAGGGCGCCTGCCAGGTTCGCCGCGCCATCGATGACGTGCTCGCAGTTGTCGAGGACGAGCAGGGCGGGCCCCGGCCCGAGGGTCTCCACGATCCCGGAGACAAGGTCGCCGGGCCCGCCGAGCCGTCCGCGGGCCCGTGCCGACTCCCCGACGCCGAGGACGGACGCGACCTCGCCCGCCACGTCCTCGTTCCGCGCCACACCCGCCAGCGCGACGACGTGCACGGTGCGTTGCGAGGCGTCCCGCGCCACGGTGTTCGCGAGCCGCGTCTTGCCGAGCCCGCCCGCCCCGACGACCGAGGTGACCCGCGAGGTGCGCAGCAGGCCCAGGACGGCGGCGAGGTCGCCGTCGCGGCCGAGCAGCGGGTTCGGGTCGTGCGCGACCCCGCGCCGCACCGACGGCGCCTCCTCCTGCAGAAGCTCGTGCTGGAGGTGCTGGAGCGCGGTGCCCGGATCGGTGCCCAGCTCGTCCCGCAGCGACCGCCGGTAGGACTCGTACCGTTCCAGCGCGGCCGACGGCCCCGCCGTCGACGCCTCGCAGCGCAGCAGCTCGGCGAGGACCTCCTCGTCCCGCTGATACTCGCGGGCGACCCGGACAAGCGCGTCGAACCCCTCCGCGTGCCGCCCGAGCCGCGCGAGAGCCAGCGCGCGGAAGCGCGTCAGCGTCCAGTACGCCGAGACCCGCTCCGCGCGCAGGACGGACACCGGATCGTCGCCGTCATCGGGTTCCGGCGGCGAGTCCCAGAGCGCGAGCCCCTGCTCGGCGTGGTCGAGCGCGGCCGCGTGGTCGCCGTCCTGCGAGCATCGGGCGCTCGCGGACGCGGCGAGCAGCACGGCCGACGCGTCCACCTCGGACTCGCCCAGACCGAGCCGGTATCCGGCCGGTGTGCTGGCGATGACGTCGGCGCCCAGCTGCGAACGGGCCCGGGACACCACGACCTGGAGCGCCTTGCCCGGGTTCTCCGGACGCTCGTCCGGCCAGAGCCCCTCGACCAGCCGGTTGACGGACAGACCCGCCCGAGGCTCGCCCGCGAGCAGCGCCAGAAGCCCGCGCAGCCGGGGACTGGTCACGTCCCGCCCCCGGCACGCGACCCGCGACAACAGCGACAACTCCATGCTCACGCAGACAGATTAAGGCGTGCGGACCAAACGCGATGGATCGCGTGTATGCCGAGCAGCGCCAGGTCGAGCCCCTCGCGCTGCGCCAGGCCCGGACGGCCTCCGCTCCCACCGGCCCGCGCGTCGTGCCGGTTCGCTCCACCATCCGGCGCGCGGGCGTCCAGGTCAGAACATCGCGCGATGTCGGCCGACGTATCCAGCTCGCCGCCGGTCTGCCATGAGGAGCGCTGCGAGACCCGCGAGTACCGTCGAGCTCCCAGTGATGGCGGTGAGAACGATGACCGTCACAGCGCAGCGCCCGCGAGAAAGCGTCGGCCTCTCCTCCACGCCGGGCCCGACGAGGCGGTCACCATGTGGATGGGAAGTGGCGGTGTTTGAGGAGGCGGTCGATCCGCACGCCCGCAGTCTTGGCGTCGCCGCACAGGCATAGGTCGCCCCGGCGTGAATCCAGAGCAGCGGAACCGGGACGGGGATCAGGGCAGGTCGTCCTTGCCCGGACGATGTACGGTCTCGATGCCGGCGAGGATGAGGTCGACGCCGGCGAGGAACTGCTCGCGGTCATCGTGGTCGCGCAGATGTGCCCCGGCCTTGTGCAGCGACGGGTATCTGGCCGGGTCGAGGTGCGCCCACCGCGTGGCGACGGTGGCGAGGAAGGCCGATCGGTCCGTCTTGCCGTCGGCGAGTGCGCGGGCGTTGGCGGCGTTCTGCCCGGCGACGCCGAGGATGTAGTTGACGAGCACGCCCGCGGAGCCCGGCACCGCTCGTTCGGGCACCTGGAGCGACCGCAGGTGCCGGCCGATGCTCTCGTAGATGTCCAGCAGTGCCGGCCGCCAGGGCTCTCGGCTGATCTGGGTGCCGGCCCAGGGATGGGCGTCGATCGCATCGAACAGGCCGAGTGCGAGGGAACGCAGCGCCTGCCGGGGCTCCGCGTCGGTGGCGAGGCCGGTCACCATCCGGCCGATGATGTCGTCGGTGGCCGCACCGAGCAGGTCGTCCCTGTCCGCGACGTGGTGGTAGATCGCCCCGTACCCGGTCGCCAGGCGCACGGTGAGCGCCCGCAAGGTCAGGGCGTTCTCGCCCTCGGCATCGAGGAGCTCGGTGGCGGCCCTGACGATCACATCCTTGGACAGCGCCTGCGTACGTCGGGGGGCCCGTCGGGGCTTGGTCGCCATGAGCTCCATCATGCCATGTTTGGATTGCCGCTCCAAACTCGTGCTAACGTCGTTGGAGTGACAATCCAAGAACCGATCACCATCGTCGGAGGCGGCCTCGGCGGACTCGTCCTGGCGCGCGTCCTGCACGTCAACGGCATTTCGGTCACCGTCCATGAGGCCGAGGACTCGGCGGCCGCGCGCCCCCAGGGCGGCATGCTCGACATCCATCCGTGGAACGGCCAGCGGGCCCTCGCGGCGGCCGGGCTGATCGAGGAGTTCCGCGGCCTCGTCCTGGAGGGAGGCGAGTCCTACCGGGTGCTGGACAGGGCGGGAACCGTACTGCTCGACCTGCCCGACGACGGGACGGGCGAGCGTCCCGAGGTGCAGCGCGGTCAGCTGCGGCAGATACTGCTGGACTCGCTTCCGGACGGCGTCGTCCGGTGGGGGCACAAGGCCACCGGTGTGCGGGCCCTCGGCGAGGGACGCCACGAGGTGCGTTTCGCCGGCGGCGCCACCGCCGTCACGAGCTTGCTGATCGGGGCCGACGGGGCCTGGTCACAGGTCAGGCCGGTGGTGTCCGCCGCCACCCCGGCGTACGTGGGCGTTACCTCCGTCGAGACCTTCCTGTTCGCCGGGTCCACCCGTCATCGCGCCGCCACTGAAGCGGTCGGCGCCGGCTCGCTGTTCGCCCTCGCACCGGGAAAGGGATTCCTGGTTCAGCGGGAGGGCGACGGGACCCTGCACGCCTACGCGCAGCTCGTCAAGCCGCTCGACTGGCTCGCGGGCACCGATCCCGCCGACGCCGCAGCCGTAGCGGCACAGGTCGTCTCGGAGTTCGACGGCTGGGCACCGCAGCTCACCGCGCTGCTCACCGACAGCGACACCGCGCCGGTCCTGCGGCGCCTCCACGCCCTTCCGGTCGGGCACCGCTGGGCTCGAACGCCCGGGGTCACCCTGCTCGGCGACGCCGCCCACCTCGCACCACCGAACGGCGAAGGCGCGAATCTGGCCATGCTGGACGGCGCCGAACTCGGCCAGGCCATCACGGCGCATCCCGGCGACGCCGAGACCGCGCTGGCCGCCTACGAGCAGGCCATGTTCCCGCGCGCCGCCGAAGCCGCGGGCGAAGACGTCTACGGCACCATGCTCGGCGCCGGTGCCCCCCATAGCTGGATCGCCATGATGACCGGTGCCGAGCAGGCATCGTGAGCGCCGCCCCGCTCTCAGGTGCGGTAGTGGCGGCGGAGGGCCATGCCGGCCGCCACGCCGCCCGCGAGGGCGCCGGCGCCCGCGGCGGCGGGGAGGGCGACCATCGTGACCTTGCGGCCGGTGCGGAAGTCGTGGATCGGCCAGCCGTGGTCCTTGGCGTGGGCGCGCAGCTCGGCGTCCGGGTTCACCGCGTGGGGGTGGCCGACGACCGTCAGCATCGGCAGGTCGTTGATCGAGTCGCTGTAGGCCGAGCAGCGTGCAAGGTCGAGGCCCTCGCGCTGCGCCAGGGCGCGGACGGCCTCCGCCTTCGCCGGGCCGTGCAGCAGGTTCCCGACGAGCCGGCCGGTGTAGAGGCCCTCGCGGGTCTCGGCGACGGTGCCGAGCGCGCCGGTGAGGCCGAGCCGGTGCGCGATCGTCCGGGCGACCTCGACGGGCGTCGCGGTGACGAGCCACACCTGCTGGCCCGCGTCGAGGTGCTGGAGGGCGAGGGTCCGGGTGCCGTGCCAGATGCGGTCGGCCATCACCTCGTCGTAGATCTCCTCGCTGAGCTTCACGATCTGGGCGACCTTCTGCCCGGCGACGAACGCGAGCGCGGCCTCCTTCGCGCTGCCGATGTGCTCGGAGTTCTCGGTGCCGCGCAGCCGGAACGCGGCCTGCCCCCAGGCGAACATGGCGAGGTCGCGCATCGTGAACAGCTTGCGGGCGGCGAGGCCGCGCGCGAAGTAGTAGATGGACGCGCCGCGCATCATCGTGTTGTCGACGTCGAAGAACGCCGCCGCGGCGGGATCGGGCGCGGGGAGCGGGCCGAGCTCGGCCGCCGCCGCGGCGGCCTCCCCGGCGCTCTTGTGGTCCGCGTCCTTGTCGCGCTGCCAGAATCGCCGCATGAGGCGAAGCCTAGTCAACCGCCTCCCCGTGGCCGTCCCCCCGGCCGTGATTGCGACGGTCCTCACTCCGGTCGCCCGCCGCCGCCATCAGCCGCTCGCGCAGCTCGGCGCGGAACCGCGGATCGGGACCCGCGTCGCTCGCCCGCAGCCGGGTGAGCGCGTTCTCCCGCTCGGTGATCTTTCCCAGTCTCGTCTTCACTGCCCGGTTCTCACTGGCCGCTCCCTTGCGGACTCCAGGCGCGCACGCGCTCCCTGCCCGCAAGAACGAGCGAACGCCCGGCCGGGTTACGCCCCGGTCATCAACGAATCACCTATTCCGGCCGGCCGGATCGGCCGGCTCAGCCGCGCAGGTCGGCCGGGAGCATCCGGGCCAGGGAGCGGACGGCGCGGTACTGCAGGGCCTTGATCGCACCGGGCTTCTTGTCCATGACCAGCGCGGTCTCGGCGACCGACAGCCCGTGCAGGAACCGCAGCACGACGCATTCCTGCTGCTCGGATCCCAGCTGCCGGACGGCGATCAGCAGCGTCCGGTTGGTCATCGCGTCCAGGACGGCCCGCTCCGGCCCCTCCTGCGGGCGGTCCGGCTCGACCAGCTCGGCGGTGGAGACCTCCAGCCGGTACCGGCCCGACTTGAAGTGGTCGGCGACGAGGTTGCGGGCGATCGTCACCAGCCAGGCGCCGAAGTCCTTGCCCTGCCAGTGGAAGTCGTGGACGCGGCGCAGGGCGCGCAGGAACGTCTCGCTGGTCAGGTCCTCGGTGAGCGAATGCGTCCCGACCCGGTAGTAGACGTACCGGTAGACGAGCTCGACGTAGTGGTCGTAGAGGGAGCCAAACGCGTCGGCGTCGCCGTCCCGCGCCCGCAATACAAGGGCCTTCATCACCTCGGCCCGGTCGGCCGCCTTGTCCGAGGTCCGGTGGGCGGGCCGGACGAGCGTGCCCCGGGAATGCCGAGGAAGCGGGACGACCCCGGCATCGAGGGGCAAGCTGCTCATGCAGTTCTCCTCGGGGCGTACGCGACCTCCGGCGTGATCTGCCACTCTAGATACCGAAAGGTACGAGAGGCAATGGCGCGTTCAGGCGCGTTCAGGGGATTCGCGGGCCCCGATCAGGGGCACGGTTACCCTTCCGCCCCCGGCATCGGGCACCATGGGGCGCGATGGTCGATGCTTTTCTCGCGCTCCTTGCGACCCTTGGTGCCTTAGTGGCCACCGGGTTGCTCATTCAGCGCGCCTACAAGGACCGGCTGCTCTACCTCATCGCCTGGTCGTTCACCCAGGTCGGACTGACGCTCGCGCTGCTGTGCATGGTCGTCGGCTTCCTGATGGGGTTCAACGGCCCGCTGTTCCGCGTGCTGGAGCTCGGCGCCGCGCTGATCGGGCCGGTGTGGCTCGCGCTCGGCATGATCGAGCTGATCGCGCGGTACGTGCAGGTGCGGTTCGCCGCCTGGCTGTTCGCGATCTCCTACACGGTCGTCGCGATCGTCATCCTGATCCTCGACCCGCTCAAGGGGTCGCTGTCCAAGAGCCTGCCGAAACCGAGCGACACCTACGACGCGCTGCCGCTGCTGCTGATCGACGGCGCGCACGTCGTCGCGGTGATCGCGCTCGCGGGCTGCACCGGTGTGACCGCGTGGCTGGCGAGCAAGCGCGACCAGGAGGCCGGCGAGCTGCTCATCCCGATCGCGCTGGTCGCGCTCGCGGGCGTGCTGGTCGTCAGCGGCACCCGCGGGTTCCTGCCCGCGCCGCTCGCGGTGATCGCGCTCGGCGCCGCCGCCGGGCTGGTCTGGTACGGCGCGATGCGCACCATCCCCGTCTACGACGACGAGGGCTACGACGAGTACGGGGACGACTACCGGGACGAGCCCGCCACCGGCTACGAGGAGCAGGGCTACCCGCCCGCCGCCAAGCCGGAGCCCGTCCCGGCGCCGACCCCGCCGCCGGACGCCCGGCGCGGCGAGCTGCGCTTCCCCGAGCCGTCCGCCGAGGAGCTGCGCTTCCCGGAGAACACGAGCATCCCCGAGCCGGGCTTCCCCGTCGGCGCGGCCTTCCCCGGCAACCCCGCCGGGCCCACCGCCGTCGACGTCCCCGGCGGGTCCGGCCTCCCGCTGGCGAACGCGTGCGGCCAGATCACCGTCTACACGCTGCTGGACGGACGCGAGGACGCCTTCGACCGGCTCGCCACCGACCTGGTGAAGGCGGCCCTGGCGACCGAGCCCGAAACGCTGGTCTTCGCCTCCCACGACGTGGTGGGCGCCCCCACGCAGCGGATCTTCTACCAGCTGTTCCGGGACGAGGCGGCGTTCGCCGCGCACCGCCGCCAGCCGCACCTGCAGCGCTTCCTGGCGGAGTCGCGCACCCACGTCCTCGCCACGAACGTGATCGAGCTGAAGCTCGGCCCGGCGAAGGTGCCGCTGCCCGCGCCGGAGTTCCCCGGGAGGTGACATGCCGGACGAGATCATGATCACGCTGCTCGGCAAGCCCGGCTGCCACCTGTGCGACGACGCCCGCGCGGTGATCGAGCGCGTCGCGGGCGATCTGGACGTCGGCTGGGAGGAGCGCGACATCACCCGGTCGGAGCGCGACACCGAGCAGTACTGGGAGCAGATCCCGGTCACGCTGATCAACGGCGTCCAGCACGACTTCTGGCGCGTCGACGAGGGCCGGCTCCGCGCGGCGATCGCGGAACTGCGCTAGCCGCCCGGACGGGCATGTCCGATCGGTCACACCCGGCGGCCGGGCGGGGTACCCAACGCGGGCCGGAAAGTCCCTGATGGGCGGGCCTTTCGCGGTGCCGTCCGGGGTGCCCGGGGTCCGCGCGAGCGGGGGGTGACTTTGTGCGCGTATTCACAAAGGCTTAACCTGGTGGACAGCCCTGCGGCGGCCGCGCCGCGACCGGGCGGCCGGCAGCCGGCCGTGCGAGCCGGGGGCCAGGGGCCTCGCACCCCGTCCCAGCGTCGAGTCCGAAGAGCAGGCCGTGACACCTCGACAGAACCGCCACCGCGACCGTGCGGGCCGCGGCATCCCCGAAGCCACCGTGGCGCGGCTCCCGGTCTACCTGCGGGCCCTCACCGGGCTGCAGGAGCGGGACGTCTCGACCGTCTCCTCCGAGGAGCTCGCGGCGGCGGCCGGGGTCAACTCGGCCAAACTCCGCAAGGACCTGTCTCACCTGGGCTCCTACGGGACGCGCGGGGTGGGCTACGAGGTCGAGTACCTCGTCTACCAGATCTCCCGCGAGCTCGGACTCACCCAGGACTGGGTCGTCGCGATCATCGGGGTCGGTAACCTTGGCCGTGCCCTGGCCGGCTACGGCGGTTTCGCGTCCCGCGGCTTCCGCGTGGCGGGCCTTCTCGACGCTGACGAGTCCATCGTCGGACAGGAGATCTCCGGCATGACGGTGGAGCACATCGACGGGCTGGAGGACATGATCGCCGGGCACGGCGTGTCCATCGCGGTGATCGCGACCCCGGCGGGCGCCGCCCAGGGGGTGTGCGACCGCGTGGTGGCCGCCGGTGTGACGAGCGTCCTGAACTTCGCCCCCGTGGTGCTCTCGGTGCCGGACGGGGTCGACGTCCGCAAGGTCGACCTGTCCATCGAGCTGCAGATCCTCGCCTTCCACGAGCAGCGCAAGGCCGGCGGCCCGGACGGCTTCGCCCCGCTGCCTCCCGGCGACGCGCCACCCGGCGCGGCGCAGTACGTAGAGCGGGTGGAAGCATGACATGGGCGGCATGAGCGGAGACGCGGGAGACGGCAGATGAGCATTCTGGTCGTGGGGCTCAGCCACCGGAGCGCGCCGGTGGCGGTGCTGGAGCGGGCGGCGGTCGCCGGGGACGACCTGGTCAAGCTGCTGCACGCGGTGCACGACTCCCCGAACGTCGCCGAGGCCGCGATCGTCTCCACCTGCAACCGGGTCGAGCTCTACGCGGTGGTCGACAAGTTCCACGGCGGCGTCTCGGCGATCTCCGAGCTGCTGGCGCTGCACTCGGGCGTCCCGATGGACGACCTGTCGCGGCACCTGTACGTCCACTACGAGGAGCGGGCCGTCCAGCACGTGTTCGCGGTGGCGTGCGGCCTCGAGTCGATGGTCGTCGGCGAGGGACAGATCCTCGGGCAGATCCGGCAGGCGTTCCGGCTCGCGCAGGACGAGGGCACGCTGGGCCGCGACCTGCACGACGTCCTGCAGCAGTCGCTGCGGGTCGGCAAGCGCGCCCACCACGAGACGGGGATCGACCAGGCCGGCGCGTCGCTGGTCAGCGTGGGCCTGGACGTCGCGGCCCGGCACCTCGGGCCGCTCGCGGACGTCCGCGCGCTGGTCGTCGGCGCCGGTTCGATGAGCTCGCTCGCCGCGGCCACGCTGAGCCGCGCCGGGGCGCGCGAGGTCGTGGTCGCCAACCGCACCCACGAGCGGGCGGTGCGCCTCGCCGGGTCGCTGGACGTCCCGTCCCGCGCGATCGAGCTGGCGGCGCTGGACGCGGCGATCGCCGAGGCCGACCTGGTGGTGTCGTGCACCGGCGCCGCCGGCCTGGTGCTGACGACCGCGCGGCTGGTGGCCCGCGGCGTCGGGTCGGACGGCCGCCGCCGCTTCTTCCTCGACCTGGCCCTCCCGCACGACGTGGAGCGGACCGTCGCCGACCTGGACGACGCCGGGCTGGCCGGCCTGGACGACCTGCGGACCGCGCAGGAGGCCGCGGAGGCGATCGGCCCGGAGGCGGTCGAGGCCGTCCGGCGGATCGTGGCCGAGGAGGTCGAGGCGTTCCTCAGCGCGGCCCGCGCCGCGGCCGTCGCGCCGACCGTCGTCGCGCTGCGCAGCAAGGCCGCCGACGTGGTGGAGGCCGAGCTGAGCCGGCTGACCGGGCGGGTGCCCGAGATGGACGGCAAGGCCAGGCGGGAGATCGAGCAGACCGTCAAGCGCGTGGTGGACAAGCTGCTCCACGCGCCGACCGTCCGGGTCAAGGAGCTGGCGGCGGCGCCGGGCGGCGACTCCTACGCCGACGCGCTCCGCGAGCTGTTCGACCTGGACCCGAAGGCCCCGGAGGCGGTTGCCCGCGCGGACCTCGGCGAGGCCGACGCCCGCGCGGGGGGCATCGACCCCGACTGCGCCGAGGCCGACTGTGTGAGTCCGGTGTCCGCGCAGGGCGACGCCGCCCTGTCGGACGGTGTGAACGTCGAGACGGTGAACGCCCAGGCCGCGAGCGTCCGGGCGGTCAGCGCCCGGGACGCGGTCCCGGTGCGCGAAGGAGACGACACGTGAGTACGGCGAGCAGGGGCCCGCTGCGGCTGGGCACCCGCAAGAGCCTGATGGCGACGACCCAGTCGCAGGGCGTCGCGGACGCGTTGGCGCAGCTGACGGGGCATGCCGTGGAGCTGGTCGGGGTAACCACGCAGGGTGATGTCTCCAAGGCCCTGCTCGCCCAGATCGGCGGGACCGGCGTTTTCGTCAACGCGCTCCGCGACAAGGTGCTGTCCGGCGAGGTGGACTTCGCGGTGCACTCGCTGAAGGATCTGCCGACGTCCGAGACGCCCGGGATCGTCCTCGCGGCGACGCCCGCCCGCGACGACCCGCGCGACGCCTTGTGCGGTCCGGCGAAGCTCGCCGACCTGCCGCGCGGCGCGCGGATCGGCACCGGGTCGCCGCGCCGGGTCGCGCAGCTGCGGGCGCTCCGCCCGGACCTGGAGATCGTCCCGATCCGCGGCAACGCCGACACCCGGCTGCGCAAGGTCACCGACGGCGAGCTGGACGCCGTGGTGCTGGCGCACGCGGGCCTGAAGCGGATCGGCCGGCTGGACGCGGTCGCCGAGGTCTTCGAGCCGGACCAGATGCTGCCCGCTCCCGGGCAGGGCTCGCTCGCCCTCGAGTGCCGCGCCGACCGCGACGACCTCCGCGCCCTGCTTGGAACGGTCGACGACGCCCCGACCAGGCGCACCGTCACCGCCGAGCGGACGGTGCTGGCGGTGCTGGAGGCGGGTTGCTCCGCGCCCGTGGGAACATACGCTGCCGAAGTAGATGAAAAGCTGCATCTGACCGCGACCGTCGCCGCGTACGACGGGAGCCGGCAGGTGCGGCTGTCCGCAAGCGGCCACCCGGATGCCGCCGAGCAGCTCGGACGCGACCTCGCGGCCCGGCTGCTCGCGCAGGGGGCCGACCAGTTGATGGGGGAGCGCGATTGAGCCCCGCCGCTAAGACCACCGCCGCCGAGCAGAGCACGAACAAGACCGGGGCCGCCGACCCGCCCCCGCGCCGGACCGCCGGCCCGGGGACGGTCGCGATCGTCGGCATGGGTCCCGGTGACCCGGCGCTGCTGACCCTGCGCGCCGCCGCCGAGCTGGAACGCGCCGACACGGTGATCGTGAGCCGCGCGCACTGCCCGGCCGAGATCCTGTCCCACTGCCGTCCCGACGCGGAGATCGTCGACACCGCGGAGGGCGACCCGGTGAAGCTCGCCGCGCGGGCCGCGAAGGCGGGCCGCCGCGTCGTCCGGCTGTTCCCCGGCGACCCGGGGACGGCCTGCAACCTCGCCGCCGAGGGCGGTGCGCTGGCGAAGGCCGGCGTCCCGTTCGAGGTGGTGCCCGGGGTGTCCGCGGTGACGGGCGTGCCCGGGTACGCGGGCATCCCGCTGACCGACGCCAAGAACCGCGAGGTCCGGATCGTGGACGCCGCCGGGGGCGGCGTCGACTGGGAGCGCTACGCGGCCCAGGACATGACCCTCGTCGTCCTCGGCGCCGAGGGCGCGGTCGCGGAGGTCGCGAAGGGCCTGATCGCGGTGGGGCGCCCCGACTCGACCCCGGCCGCGATGACGAGCCTCGGCACCACCACCGAGCAGGAGACCGTCGTCTCCACGCTGAGCAGGCTCGCGTCCGACACCAAGGGCATGGAGGCGCCCGCCCTGATCATCGTCGGGGACGTGGTGAACTGGCGCGACAAGCTGTCCTGGTTCGAGACGAAGGCGCTGTTCGGCTGGCGCGTCCTCGTGCCGCGCACCAAGGAGCAGGCCGCGTCGCTGTCGGACCGGCTGCGCGGGTACGGGGCCGTCCCGGACGAGGTGCCGACGATCTCCGTCGAGCCGCCGCGCACCCCGCAGCAGATGGAACGCGCCGTGAAGGGCCTCGTCACCGGGCGGTACGAGTGGGTGGTGTTCACCTCCACGAACGCGGTGAAGGCCGTCCGGGAGAAGTTCGTCGACTACGGCCTGGACGCCCGCGCGTTCGCCGGCCTGAAGGTCGCCGCGGTCGGCGAGCAGACCGCCGCCGCGCTGGTCGAGTTCGGCATCCAGCCCGACCTCGTCCCGTCCGGGGAGCAGTCCGGCGAGGGCCTGGCGAGCGAGTGGCCGCCCTACGACGAGGACCTCGACCCGATCAACCGGGTGCTGCTGCCGCGCGCCGACATCGCCACCGACGTGCTCATCGCGAAGCTGACCGAACTCGGCTGGGAGTGCGAGGACGTGACCGCCTACCGGACGGTCCGGGCCGCGCCGCCGCCCGAGCCGATCCGCAACGCGATCAAGGGCGGCGGGTTCGACGCGGTGCTGTTCACCTCGTCCTCCACGGTGAAGAACCTGATCGGGATCGCGGGCAAGCCGCACAACGTGACGGTGATCGCCGTGATCGGCCCGCAGACGGCGAAGACGGCCGAGGAATACGGGCTGCGGGTGGACGTTATGGCTGAGAAGCCGTCCGTATCCGCCCTCGCGGACGCGCTCGCGGAGTACGGTGCCAAGCGGAGGGCGGCCCAGATCGAGGCGGGGGACCCGCTTCGCAAGCCCAGCCAGATGCGCCGGGGCGCCCGGCGCCGGAAGTAGCCTCCCACACACCGCAGAGGGATCATGTCCGCACAGTTCCCCGCCGCCCGTCCGCGGCGGCTTCGCCGTACGCCCGCGCTGCGCCGGCTGGTCGCCGAGACGCGGCTCGCCCCGGCCGACCTGGTGCTGCCCGTGTTCGTCAAGGAGGGCATCGCCGAGCCGCAGCCGGTCGCGTCCATGCCGGGCGTGTTCCAGCACACCCGCGACAGCCTCCGCAAGGCCGCGCACGAGGCGGCCGAGGCGGGCGTCGGCGGCCTCATCCTGTTCGGCATCCCGGCCGAGAAGGACGCGGCCGGCTCCGCCGCCGACGACCCGGACGGCATCGTCCAGCTCGCGCTGCGCGACCTGTCGTCCGACCTCGGCGACGCCACCGTGATCATGACGGACCTGTGCCTGGACGAGTACACCGACCACGGGCACTGCGGCCTCCTCACGCCGTCCGGCGAGATCGACAACGACGCGACGCTGGAGCGCTACGCCTCCATCGCGCTGGCGCAGGCCGAGGCGGGCGCCGCCGTCGTCGGCCCGTCCGGGATGATGGACGGCCAGGTCGCCGCGATCCGGGAGGCGCTCGACGGCGCCGGGTACTCGGGCACCGCGATCCTGGGGTACTCGGTGAAGTACGCCTCCGCCTACTACGGCCCGTTCCGCGAGGCCGCCGAGTGCGCGCCGCAGTTCGGCGACCGCTCCACCCACCAGCAGGACCCGGCGAACGCCGACGAGTCGCTGCGCGAGGTCTTCCTCGACCTCGACGAGGGCGCCGACATGGTGATGGTGAAGCCCGCGGGCGCCTACCTCGACATCGTGCGGCGCGTCCGCGACGCCGTCGACGTCCCCGTCGTCGCCTACCAGGTCAGCGGGGAGTACGCGATGATCGAGGCCGCCGCCGAGAAGGGCTGGATCGACCGCGACCGCACCATCATGGAGTCGCTCCTGTCCATCCGCCGCGCCGGCGCCGACATCACCCTCACCTACTGGGCCACCGAGGTGGCGAGGCGCCTCTAGTCACTTAGGGTCGTTTTCGGGGGTCGACGCGCGAGCTGCTGGGGCCGGCGGGCATCATCGTTAACCAGGGAACACGTGCGACCTGGTGCTTTGGGGGGCGGAGATGCTGGCGGTCTCGGGTAACAAGCGGCAACGGGCGGCGCGCGACCGGATGGCCGCGGCGGCGCGGGAGTACGCCGGCCTGGGATGGCCGTGCTTTCCCGGCGCCCATCCACCCGTGGGCGGTGACAGAGCGTGTTCGTGCGACCGGATCGGCTGTCCCGACCCGGCGGCGCATCCGGTGTCGGCGGCCTGGGCGCACCAGGCCGGGGTGGACGCGGACGTGATCGAACGGTGGTGGTCGGAGCGTCCGCGGGCCAACATCATCCTGCCGACGGGCCGGGTGTTCGACGTGTTCGACGTACCGGCCGCGGCCGGGACCATCGCCCTCGACCGGATCGAGCGGGAAGACCTTCCCGTCGGTCCGGTCGCTTCTTTCGGGGGCGACCGGCACCTGTTCTTCGTCGCCACCCGCGGCGCGCCCGCCGACGAGGCCGAGTGGTGGTCCTGCCACCTGGACTGCTCCCCGGAGGACGTCGCCGAGACGCCCGGGATGCGGTGGCACTGCCGTGACAGCTACGTGGTGGCGCCGCCGTCCGTGCTGCCGAACGGGCGTGAGGCGGCGTGGCTGCGCCCGCCGTCCCGGGATCCGCTCCCGGACCCGCTGCGGCTCCTGGGCGTCCTCTCGGACGCCTGTGAGGGCGTCTAGCGCGGCACCTTGACGGCGGGCTTGCGGCCCCACTGGCTGTAGGAGCCGCGCTGCGTCTGGTTGCGGCCCTTCTCGGGCCCCGCGCGCACCCAGAACTTGACCGGGCGGAAGCCCGCGTCGAACTTGATGGCGAAGGCGATCTGCTGGGCGCCGGTCTCCTGCGACATCCGCGCGTACATCGGGCCGATGCCGGGGCTCTGCGCCAGCTTCGCCGCCGGCGCCTCGCCCTGGTAGATCGAGCCGGACCTGGTGAGCCTCGTCGCCGACCGCAGCAGCGTCGTCAGGTTCGCGACGGACGAGCCCTGCCGCACCTGGTCGGCCACCGCCGGGTAGCCGCGCCCGCCGAGCTGCGTCGGCCGCCACTTCTTGCCGGCGCGGACGTACAGCCGGTCCTGGACGACGACGGCCTGCACGGCCTTGCGGGCCGAGCCCGTCCCGGCCATCTTCATCGTGTAGGACGGCGACGCGCCCTGCACCAGCCCGAACGTCCCCCGGCCGGTGACGGGGAAGCCGCAGCAGCCCGTCTGCCGGTAGCTGAACGCGGCGCCGGGCGCCTTCGCGGTGGCCTGGTCGATCCGCGCGATGAGCGGCGCGGGGTCGACGCCGCCGGCCGGGAGCGTCGGCTGCGGGGTGCTGCTCTGCGCGGGCGTCGGCTCGGGCGGCTGCTTGTCGTCGTTGTTCAGCAGCGTCATCGCGCCCGCACCGCCGGCGGCGACGACCAGCACGGCGACGGCGGCGAGGATCCAGCGCGCCCGGGATCCGCCGCCGCCCTGCGCGCCCGCGACGATCGGGTTGCGGCCGCTGCTGCGGGACGGCTTCGGCTTCGGCGGCTCCGGCTGCTGGGCGGCCTGCGTGGCGAGCTCGGTGAGCCGGCCGCGGCCCTGCGCCTCCCAGGACGGCCCGTACGCGGAGACCGCGGCCTCTTCCAGGGCGGCGAGGTAGTCGGCGGCCGACTTCGGGCGCTTGTCCGGCTCCTTGGCCAGGCCGTGGTGGATCAGTTCGCGCAGCGGCCCGGGCACCTCGTCGGCGGGGATCGGCGCCTCGCGGTGCTGCCGCGCCATGTTCCGGCCCGTGTACGGCGGATGGCCGGTGAGGCACTCGTAGAAGATCGCGGTGGCCGCGTACAGGTCGGTGGCGGGGGTGGCGGGCGCGCCGTCCCACAGCTCGGCGGCCGCGTACTGGGGGCCGTGCTGCGCCTCGGTGCCCGCGGGCGCGGTCGCGAAGTCGGTGAGGCGCGCGTTGCCCTCGCCGTCCACCAGGACGTTCGCCGGGCGCATCGAGCCGTGCACGATGTCGCGCTCGTGCGCCGCCGCCAGCCCGAGGAGCGTCCCGCCCAGCATGGACAGCGCCGCGAGCGGCCCGGTGGGGCCCTGCGCGGCGAGGACGCGGCGCAGGCTGACGCCGTCGACGCGCTGCATCACGATCGCCGCGCCGTCCGCGGACTCCACGAAGTCGTAGAAGTCCACCACGTTCGGGTCCTCGAGCTGGGACAGCGGCCGTGCCGCCGCCCGGAAGCGCGTCAGGAACGCCTCGTCGGCCGCCAGCGCGCCGTCGAGGTACTTGATCGCGACCTTCGTGCCGGTCGGGTCGTCGACCGCCAGCACCACCCGGCCCGAGGTTCCGCCGCCCAGCTCCCGCTCGTGGGTGAAGCCCGGGACCGTCCAGCCGTTCACCACGGTGAAAGCCCATCCCTCCGATGTCGTACTTGGTGGAATATCGGCACGTACGGCGCGAGGTCAAGGCAAGTCGCCGAACTGCAACTGAGAGACTACAAAAGTGACAACCACCGATGCTTCCCAGCAGTTGTTCGACCGTGCCGCCGCGGTGGTCCCCGGCGGCGTCAACTCGCCGGTGCGGGCCTTCGGCGCCGTCGGCGGGACCCCCCGCTTCATCGCGTCCGCCCGCGGCCCGTACCTGACGGACGCCGACGGGAACGAGTACGTCGACCTGGTGTGCTCCTGGGGCCCGATGATCCTCGGGCACGCGCATCCGGCGGTCGTGGAGGCGGTCCGGGACGCGGCGGGACGCGGCACCTCCTACGGCGCCCCCACGCAGGGCGAGGTGGAGCTCGCCGAGGAGATCGTCGGGCGGACGCCGGCGGCGCGGGTCCGGCTGGTCAACTCGGGCACCGAGGCGACGATGTCGGCGATCCGGCTGGCCCGTGGGTTCACCGGCCGCACCAAGATCGTGAAGTTCGCGGGCTGCTACCACGGGCACGTCGACTCGCTGCTGGCCGCGGCGGGCTCCGGCGTCGCCACGTTCGGGCTGCCCGACACCCCGGGCGTGACCGGCGCGACCACCGCCGACACGCTGATCCTGCCCTACAACGACGTCGCGGCCGTGGAGACGGCGTTCGACGAGCACGGCACCGACATCGCCTGCGTCATCACCGAGGCCGTCCCGTGCAACATGGGCGTGATCCCGCCGCTGGCCGGGTTCAACGCGCTGCTGAAGCGGCTGTGCGAGCGGTACGGGGCGCTGCTGGTCGTCGACGAGGTCCTCACCGGGTTCCGGGCGTCCAGGTCGGGCTGGTTCGGGATCGAGGGCGTGCCCGGCGACCTGATGACGTTCGGGAAGGTGATGGGCGGCGGGCTGCCCGCCGCCGCGTTCGGCGGGCGCGCCGACATCATGGACCACCTCGCCCCCGCCGGGCCCGTCTACCAGGCCGGCACCCTGTCGGGGAACCCGCTCGCCACCGCCGCGGGGATCGCCACGCTGCGGCACGCCACGGACGAGGTGTACGCCGCGATCGACCGCTCGGCGGAGATCGTGTCGAAGGCCGCGTCGGAGGCGCTGGAGCGTGAGGGCGTCCCGCACTCGGTGCAGAACGCGAGCAACCTGTTCTCCGTCTTCTTCAGCGACGCGCCGGTGGGCGACTTCGCAGCCGCGCAGCGGCAGGACACCAAGGCGTATGCCGCGTTCTTCCACGCCGCGCTGGAGCGCGGCGTGTACCTGCCGGCGTCGGCGTACGAGGTGTGGTTCCTGTCGTCCGCGCATGACGAGGAGGCTCTGGGACGCGTTCTCGACGCCCTCCCGCACGCGGCCCGCGCCGCCGCGCAGGCGGCGTCCTAGAGGGCCCGGAACGCCTGCAGGGCCTCGGCGACCGATTCGGGACGCGGTGCGTGCAGGGGAGCGCGCACCGCGGGATCGTCGATCAGCCCTTCCTCGGCCAGGCACGCCTTGAGCACGGACGGGGACGGCTCGCTGAACAGCGCCGACGTCATCGGCAGCAGCGCGTTGTGGAGTGCCAGCGCCCGCGCCGCGTTCCCGTCACGCGTCGCCTGGGCCATCGCGACGTAGGCGGCCGGCGCGAGGCAGGCGCAGGCCGCGACGCCGCCGGACGCGCCAAGCTGGAGCATGGGGTAGATGTACGCGTCGTCCCCGCCCAGGACGGCCTTGCCGGGGTTGGAGGCCAGCATGGCGAGGGTGTCCTGGTCGATCCCGCCCGCGCAGTGCTTCATGCCGACGACGCAGTCGAGGTCGAGGATCTTCAGCAGCGTCTCGGCGGGCAGGTGCCTCCCCGTCCGGTACGGGATGTTGTACGGGACGAGCGGCACGTCCACGGCGGCGCCGATGGCGGCGAAGTGGTCGATGATCCCCTCGTCGGACGGCCGCAGGTAGTACGGGACGACGACGAGCAGCGCGTCGGCCAGCGGGGCGCGCTCGCGGGCCTGCCGGATCGAGTCCTCGGTGCCCATCGTGCCCGCGCCGACCGTCAGCGGGGTCCCGTGCTCGATGGAGACGGCGCGGCACACCTCCAGGACCGTCCGCTGCTCGGCGGCGCTCAGCATGGCGGCCTCGCCGGTCGTGCCGAGCGCGACGAGCCCGTCCGCCCCGTTCCGCAGGCAGTGGACGGCGAGGCGTTCGAGCGACTTGGCGTCCACCGCACCGGAGCGGGTGAACGGCGTCACGAGCGACGCGTGGATTCCGCGCATGGGTGTCACCTCGTTTCGGCGGCCTGCGGGGCGGCCGGAGCGATCCGGATGCGCGACCGCGGCCGGACGCTCCCGGCCGCGACCCCCGCGATGATCAGTGCGGCGGCGCCGAGGCGCGTCGCGTCCACGTGCTCGTGCAGGAGAACGCCGGCCGAGAGCAGCCCGAACGGCGGGACGAGCAGCGAGTACATGGCGACCGTGCTGGCCGCGTACCGGCGCATCAGCCAGCCCCACACGCCGAAGCAGAACAGCGTGGAGATGTAGGCGATGAACGCCATCGAGGCGAGGCCGGCGAGCGAGATGTTCCGCGCCGCGTCCGGCACGGCGCCCGGCCCCTCGAAGACCAGCGACAGGGCGAACAGCGGGATCGGCGGCACCAGCGACATCCACACCATGAACCCGAACGCGTCCACCGGCTTCCTGGTGGACTGGTTCATCCGCCGCATCGCGATGTTCGCCAGGCCCCAGGCGGCCGCGCCGCCGAGGCAGACGAGGAACGCCGCGACCGGGCTCCCGCCCTCGGCCTGGGCGACGCCGAGCAGCGCGACGCCGCAGAAGGCGACGACCATGCCCGCGATCTGCCGGGCGCCCAGCCGCTCGTGCAGCAGCAGGCCGGCGAACAGCGCCGTGAAGACCGCCTGCACCTGGAGGACGACCGACGCCAGCCCCGCGGGCATGCCCATGGTCATGCCGATGAACAGCAGCCCGAACTGCCCGACGCCGAGCGGGACGCCGACCAGGACGAACCAGCGGGCGGCGACCGGCGGCCGGCGGACGAGGAACACCGCGGGCAGCGCGGCGGCCGTGAACCGCAGCGCGGCCATCAGCAGCGGGGACAGGTCGTCCAGGGCCACCTTGATCGGGACGAAGTTGAAACCCCAGAGCGCGGCGATCAGGGTGGCCAGCAGGACGTGGCGCGATCTCATGCCCCGATCGTCAGGAAAAAGTCGCTTTAGGACAAGCGAGAACTTCTTGACATCTCGCTTTAGTATTGCTTCATGCTTGATCTCGAACGGCTGCGCGCCCTGCATTCGGTCGCGACCTACGGCTCGGTCAGCGCCGCCGCGGACGTCCTGCACGTCACCACCTCCGCCGTCTCGCAGCAGCTCGCGAAGCTGGAGCGCGAGACCGGCCAGAAGCTCCTGGAGCGCAACGGGCGCGGCGTCCGGCTCACCGACGCCGCCGAGCTGCTCGTCGCGCACGCCGAGCGGATCCTGTCGCTCGTCGAGCAGGCGCAGGCCGACCTGGAGGCGCACCGCGGCTCCGTCGTCGGCCAGCTCGCCGTCGCCGCGTTCCCCACCGCGATCCGCGGGCTGATGCCCGCCGCGCTGCACGGGCTCCGCGGCGACCACCCCGACCTGCGCGTCCTGCTCCGCGAGGAGGACCCGATGCGCAGCATGCCGCTCGTCCTGCGCGGCGACTACGACATGGCCGTCGTCCAGGACTGGAACAACGAGCCGCTGCCGCTCCCCGAGGGCCTGCACAAGGGCGTGATCTGCGAGGACGTCGCGGACGTGGCGCTGCCCGACGCGCACGACCTCGCCGGCCGCGACACGATCGACCTCAAGGAGCTGGCCGGCGACCCCTGGATCAGCTCCTCGCAGGACAGCATCTGCTGCGACTGGCTGATCCGGACGCTCCGCGCCATCGACAGCGAGCCCAACATCGACCACATGGCCTACGAGTTCGCGACCCAGCTCTCGCTGGTCGCCGCCGGGCTCGGCAACGCGATCCTGCCCCGCCTCGGCCGCTGCGACGTCCCGCCCGGGGTGGCGGTCGTCCCGCTGTCGGCCCCGCTGGCGCGCCGGGTCTACGCCGTCTGGCGCGAGGAGGCGGCCCGCCGCCCCGCGATCCGCGCCGTCGTCGCCGCCCTGCGCGCCGCAGTCCCGGCCGGCCCGCCGGCGATCGCGGGCATACCCGGCTGACCGGTCCGAACCGCCCGCCCGACATGATCGTCATACCGGGCGGTATCGGGCGGGCGGGCGGAGGGCTGTCTCTT
>NZ_SMKY01000609.1 GCF_004349235.1 Actinomadura darangshiensis
GGTCTGGGCGTGCTCAGCGGGGTGGCGGGCCCAGGTGGTCGAAGATTTGGAGGGGCTCCCCGTCCAGTGTGCGCACGGGGAACCGCAGTTCCCGGTGGCATGCGGATAGGGAGCGTCGGGCGGCGTCGGCGTCGTTGGGACGGTGAGCCGGATCGGGTGCGCACAGGTGGGCGATCACCCTCCACAGCGTGGGCGGGACGCCGGGAGGCGGTGCCCCTACCTGCTGACGGGGCTCGGGGTCCCCCGCGCCGGTCAGCATCCGCCAGGCGACCATGCCGGCGGCGTACAGGTCCTGGCGCGGGCCTGGCCGGTTCCAGTCGAGGACCTCGGGTGCCAGGTATCCCGGCGTCCCCACGGTGAATCCGGTCGTGGTGAACCGCATCCCCTCGTCCTCCAGCGCTATGCCGAAATCGGCCAGCCGGACGTGTGGGGCGCCGACCGGGCTCGGCTCCAACAGCAGGTTGGCGGGCTTCACGTCCCGGTGGACGACCCCGGCCGCGTGAATGTGACTCAGCGCGGCCAGCAACTGATCGAGCACCTCGGCCGCGTACTCGGGCGGAAGCCTGCCGTAGTCCCCGAGCAGCGTCTCCAGCGAACCGCCGCGCACCAGGTCCATGGCCAGGAGCACATCCTCATACGCCATGCAGGAGGCGTAAGGCGTCAGCACATGCGGGTGCGCCAGCCGCAGTGCCCGTTCGCGGACGAGCCGCAGCATGGATGTGGGCCCCGATTGCCGGACGAGCTTGGCCGCGCAGTAGCGGCGCTCAGCATGGTCATAAGCACGCCACACACGGCTCGTTCCACCCATCCCGATCCGATCGAGCATGGTGAACCGTCCGTCGATCACCCACCCCGCGTTCACGGCACCGATCGTACGGAAAACCAGCGGAACCGAAAGGCCGGGGGTTTCCGCTTCTCTGTCAACAGAACGAGCGTCTCGCGCATCTAACAAAGGGGGTTCCCCGCTGCCCCGTGCTCAGCCGCCTCCCTACACTGACGAGCCACGCAAACCATGTGCCCTCACCAGGGCCCCGCCCGAGACGGGACCAATGCGCGACAAAGACTCTCGCCGCGACGACCTCGCGGGGGACAAAGCCGCCCACGACACTCCGGCACCCTCCGAGGTCCCCGCTCCCGAGCCGACAACCCCGGCCGCCTCGGTCCCCGATGAGGAAACCGCACCGTCCCCCCAGCCCGAGACCCCCGCACCCGCCGTGGAAGCGAGTGGCGCGGAAGGTTCGGCCACCGCACCATCGGCGTCCACCCCAGGCAACGCCGACGATGACGCAACAGAGGCGAAGGCGCAGAGCGACGCGGGCCAGATCGCCGAACAGGACCGCGACAGCGCAGCCAGCGCAGGGCAGGCGCAGACCACGACCGCAGGGCACGGGCAGACCACCGGCGCGGGACCGATCCTCGAACGGGAACGCGAACGCGAGAGCGCGGTCGGCGCCGGGCGGGCTCATAGCGATGATGCGGGGCGAGGTTTCGCGCAAGACGGCGACGGTTTGGGCGAGGCGGGGCGGGCCGCGACCAATGAGGAGACCGGCTCGGAAGAGGGGCGAACTGGAGAGGCTGCCGCCTCTGGCTC
>NZ_SMKY01000610.1 GCF_004349235.1 Actinomadura darangshiensis
CTCCCGGGCCCTTCCCCCACGGACAGCCGCTCGACCAACAGGACACCCCCGGGCATGCGCACCAACGGACCGGGCCGCCCCCGAAGACGGGACGCATGAGCTCGCCGCGGACGGTCAGGTGAGGATGAGTCCGTTCTCACCGTGGTCTCTCGGCGTCACCCAGCGTGTGTCCAGGGATGGGTGGACGGGGCAGCCAGAAGGCCACCCCCGAGCGGGCGATTCTGCGGGCGGGGCGGGCCGCCCTAGGGGATTCGGCGTAAGCGGCGCGAGGAGGCATGCATGGCCGGGAGTCGTCAGCCGGCCGGGAGGCGGAGTTCTTGGCCTGGGTGGACGGTGGGGTCGCCGCCCAGGCCGTTGAGGTCGATGATGCGCTGGACGACGAGGCGCGGGTCGGTTCTCGGGTCTGCGGTGAAGGCTATGTCCCAGAGGGTGTCGCCGGGTTCGACGACGACCGTCTTGGCGGGACGGGACGGCGTGTGGCCTTCGCGGGCGCCGGCGAAGGCACCCGGCCCGACGGTGAGCCAGAGCAGGACGAGCGTCACCATGGCGGCGAAGCCGACCAGGACGGCGCGCCCGCGGCGGGTCAACCGGATCGGGGGACGGTCACTCTGGGGTGAACCCGACATCTCTGCCCTCCTCGATGTCGAATGCATTTTCGATCGAACGCCTGTACGATGTTCTACCAGGGGACGCCGACAAAAAGCGAGCGCATCTTCGAACAATTGTTTGATCATCCAGCCGAGACGCGATAGCGTTCCATGACAAGGAGTGACGGATCGAGGCGCCGGGAGGCGACGAGCGATGAGCAAGGTCCGGGAGCTGCCCGACGGGCCGATGGACGAGACGGGCCTGACCCAGCGCCAGCGCATGGTGCTGGAGGTGATCCGCGACTCGGTCCAGCGCCGGGGGTACCCGCCCTCGATGCGCGAGATCGGCGAGGCCGTGGGGCTGACCAGCACCTCCAGCGTGTCGCACCAGCTCCGGGCGCTGCAGCGCAAGGGCTTCCTGCGGCGCGACCCCAACCGGCCGCGCGCCGTCGAGGTGCGGGTGCCGGGGGCGACGCCCGTGCGGACGGACGAGGAGGCCTTCGAGTCGTCTTCGGCCCAGCCCACGCCCGCGTACGTGCCGCTGGTCGGCCGCATCGCCGCCGGTGGGCCGATCCTCGCCGAGGAGGCCGTCGAGGATGTGTTCACCCTGCCGAAGCAGCTGGTCGGCGAGGGCACGCACTTCCTGCTGAAGGTCACCGGTGACTCGATGATCGAGGCCGCGATCGCCGACGGTGACTGGGTGGTCGTGCGCCAGCAGCCCGTGGCGGAGCAGGGCGACATCGTGGCCGCCATGATCGACGGCGAGGCCACGGTGAAGACGTTCAAGCGCCGGGACGACGGCCACATCTGGCTGATGCCGCAGAACCCCGCCTACGAGCCGATCCCCGGCGACGAGGCGTCGGTACTCGGCCGGGTGGTCGCGGTCCTCCGCAAGATGTGACCCGCAAGCCGAGCGGCCGCCGGAAACCCCGGCGGCCGCTCAGTCGTCCCCAAGCAGCTCCCATGAGCCCCACGCACCCGTCGCCCCAGACGCCCCTGC
>NZ_SMKY01000611.1 GCF_004349235.1 Actinomadura darangshiensis
CGGCCTGGCAGGTCGCGGCCGGGGCGGCGGAGCGCCGGGCTCGGCGATTCGGCGCCCTCGGTGGCGCGGTGGCTCGGCGACATCCGCGCCTACTTCCCGTCGAGCGTCGTGCAGGTGATGCAGAAGGACGCGATCGAGCGGCTCGACCTCACCCGGCTGCTGCTGGAGCCGGAGATGCTGGACGCCGTCGAGCCCGACGTCCACCTCGTCGGGACGCTCCTGTCGCTGAACCGGGTCATGCCCGACAAGGCGCGGGAGTCGGCGCGGACGGTGGTGCGGAAGGTCGTCCGGGACCTGGAGCGGCGGCTCGCGCAGAAGACGCGGTCGGCGGTCGGCGGGGCGCTCGACCGGTCCGCGCGGGTGCTGCGGCCGCGGCGGCTCGCCGACGTCGACTGGGAGCGGACGATCCGCGCGAACCTGCGGCACTACCTGCCCGAGCACGGGACGCTCGTCCCCGAGCGGCTGATCGGGTACGGGCGGCGGCGGCAGGCCGTGAAGCGGGACGTGGTCCTCGCCATCGACCAGAGCGGGTCGATGGCGGCGTCGGTGGTGTACGCGAGCGTGTTCGGCGCGGTGCTGGCGTCGATGCGGTCGCTGCGGACGTCGCTGGTCGTGTTCGACACGAACGTGGTCGACCTGACCGACCAGCTGCACGACCCGGTGGAGGTGCTGTTCGGCACGCAGCTCGGCGGCGGCACCGACATCAACCGGGCGGTCGCGTACTGCCAGGGGCTCGTCGCGCGGCCCGCCGACACGATCATGGTGCTGATCAGCGACCTGTACGAGGGCGGCGTGCGGGACGAGATGCTCCAGCGCGTCGCGGCGCTGACGGCCGCGGGTGTGCAGGTCGTGGTGCTGCTCGCGCTGTCGGACGAGGGTGCGCCCGCCTACGACCACGACAACGCGGCGGCGCTGGCCGCGATGGGCGTTCCGGCGTTCGCGTGCACGCCGGACGCGTTCCCGGGGCTGATGGCCGCCGCGATCGAGCGCCGCGACCTCAAGGAGTGGTCCGAGCGCGCCGCGTCAGGCGGCTGACCTGGCCAGCCCGCGGGCCAGCAGCACCACGACGATCGCGGTCAGCACGGCGTGCCCGGCCAGCGCGGACGCCTGGATCTGCACGAGGGCGCCCCACGCGCCCCACATCGCGACGCGGGCGACGCGGGCGGCCATCACCGTCCACGCGGCGGGACGGCTGCCCCGCCATGCGAGGATCACCGCCACCAGCGTGACCACGGCGACGATGGCGAACGACGACGCGACCACGGGCAGCAGCCCGCCCCGGTGCCCCTCGGTGAGGGACGGCCTGGCGATCAGGATCGCGAGCGCCGCGACGTCCAGCACCGCGAGCAGCCCGGCGAGCAGCAGGCCGGTCATGACGGCCGGTCCGCGCCGCAGCGTCCGGGCGGCGGGCGGCACGGAGCGCGTCCGCACTTCGTCGGGAACGGAGAGGAACGGCCCGCCCGGCGGTTCGGCCGCGCGGGAGAAGCCGGCGCCCCGGGCCGGTTCCGGTGCGCCCGTGGGGCCCGGCTGCACCGGAACCGGCCCGGGGGCGGACTCGGTGGGCGCGGCGAGCGTGGGGCCGGGGTG
>NZ_SMKY01000612.1 GCF_004349235.1 Actinomadura darangshiensis
GCCCGCGCCCCGCGACTGAGACCCGCCCTTTCTCATGCCGCGTTAATCGGCGCCTCAGCGGCTTCCCACATCCGCTGCCGAACCTCGATCCCATGAGAACTTGCACCGAGGAGGCCGTTGGCGCCGGCGGGTCGTGGTACGTTCACACCGCCCCGCAAGGGGCCGGTTCGGGCTGGACCGCGACCTCCGGGTTGGAAGCCCCCCTCTCCGTGAGGGGGAGCGGAGTCACGAGTCACCTTGTCACCGAACAAGGCCCTCCCGCAGCGGAGTCCCCGCCCCGACGTGAAGACGGGGGGCGGGGCAGGCTGGTCGAGGTGGTCGTGCCCGTCCACAACGAGGAACGCGTCCTGGCCGCGAGCGTGGAACGCCTGCACGCCTACCTGGCCGGCACCTTCCCCTACCCGTTCCGCATCACCGTCGCCGACAACGCCAGCACCGACGCCACCTGGCCGATCGCCGAGGAACTCATGGCCCGGCACCCGCGCGTGCGGGCCGTGCGGCTGGAGGCCAAGGGACGCGGCCGGGCGCTGCGGCACGTGTGGGGCACCAGCGACGCCGACGTCGTCGCCTACATGGACGTCGACCTGTCCACCGACCTGGACGCGTTCCTGCCGCTGGTCGCCCCCCTCATCTCCGGGCACAGCGACCTCGCCATCGGCTCCCGCCTCACCCGCGGCTCCGCCGTCGTCCGCGGACCCCGCCGCGAGGTCATCTCCCGCTGCTACAACCTGCTGCTGCGCACCGCCCTCGCCGCCCGCTTCACCGACGCCCAGTGCGGCTTCAAGGCGGCCCGCACCGAGATCGCGCAGGCGCTGCTGCCCTCGGTCGAGGACGAGGAATGGTTCTTCGACACCGAGCTGCTGCTGCTCGCCGAACGCAACGGGCTGCGCATCCACGAGGTCCCCGTCGACTGGGTCGACGACCCCGACAGCCGCGTCGACGTCCTGCGCACCGCACGCGACGACCTGCGCGGCATGGCCCGCGTCGCCCGCCGCATGCTCACCGGCGCGTTCCGCGCCCCCGTCGGCGGCCGGCCGCGCCCCCGGCTGCCCGCCGGGATGGCGCGGCAGCTGCCCGCCTTCGCCGTCATCGGCGTCATCAGCACCCTCGCGCAGCTCGCCCTGTTCGTCCTGCTGCGCCTGGCCATGGGGCCGCTGTGGGCCAACGCCGTCTCCCTGGTCGCCACCACCATCGGCAACACCGCCGCCAACCGCCGCTTCACCTTCGGTGTCACCGGCACCCGCCGCGCCCTCCGCCAGCAGCTCGAAGGCGGCGCCGCGTTCCTGCTCGGCCTCGCCCTGTCCACCGGCGGCCTGGCCCTGCTGCACGCCGCCGCGCCCGGCGCCGGCCGCGCCGTCGAGGTCGCCGCGCTCGTCGCCGCCAACGCCGTCGCCACCCTCGCCCGGTTCCTGCTGATGCGCGCCTGGATCTTCCACCCCCGCCGCCTCGGCCGCCGCCCCGCCGACGGGGCCGGCGGCGCCGCGGGCGAGGGCCGCGTCCCCGCCGCCGAAGAGACCGGAGGAACCCTGTCATGACCTCCACCATCACCGCGCCCGCACCCCCGCGGGGCC
>NZ_SMKY01000613.1 GCF_004349235.1 Actinomadura darangshiensis
GGCCAGGCCCGCCGAGACGCTGCGCGCCGACTCAAGTCGACGCAGCTCGTCCGCGTCACCATCACGCAATGCCAAGGGGGCAGCGGTTCGCATACCCCAGTCTCTCAAACAGAAAGAAACTTTTCGAGCGAGACACTAGCAGCACCGGGGAGGGCCGGTTGCCGTGACGCAGTCTCCACAACCGCCGAACATCGCCCGCTCTTGGCGGCCCGATGGAGTACGCGACCGCGATCTCCAGTGCCGAGTCGCCGTGGCCGAGCAGAACCTTCTCGGCGGTTAACGCGGCCGGACCACTGTGTGGTTTGAGCCAGGACAGCGAGCCGGCGTCAACATCCTCCAAGAACCGTTCCGCGCGCCCTGCCGCGTCCGCCACGCCCGCTCCCCTTGCTCGCGCTGCCAGGTGCGCCGCATCATGGACCACTTGAAAGCAAGAAAGGAAGACAGAAACCACATAAGGACAATCGAGGTCAATGGCTGGACAAAACGCCGCCTACAATCTAAGAGGAACATTTCGGTCCTTCCAAGGCACGGAAAAGGGACGGAAGTAGATGTGGCGACCTGACCGATGTCGGTCATTACGTCGCTCTCTCGGTTTGGAATGTCGGTTGCGGATTTGCGTCGGGTACACCCGCACGTACGGGTGATGGCGGCACATCTGGCGGAGGTCCAAATGGCCAAACGTGGAGGGATGTGGGCAGATCTACAGCGCGAGCGTGCGCGTCGGCAACGGCTTCAGCAGCAACTGGAGCGATCCCACCAGCAGGCAGCCCACCGGGCCCGTCGCGAACGCGACAAGGCCCGCCGCGAAGCCGAACGGCAGGCCGCCGCCAACGAACGTGAACGTAAGCGTCTCTACATCGCACAGCGGCAGGCCGAGGCTGAGGAGATGGGTGCCGATCTCGACGCCCGTGTGCACGAGCTCGAAAACCTGTTGGCCCTGGGTATCGACGACCAGCCGCCGACCTTCGCCTCCTTCAAACGAGACCTTGAGCCTCCACCGTTTGATCCGCAGGGGTTGGACCAGCCCAGCCCCGAGCCAAGGTTCGCTGACGTGGCGCCTCTACCGCCAGGAGCCCTGGGGCGGCTACTCGGCAAGGGGGCGCGGTACGAGCGCGAACTTGAAGCCGCGCAACAGGAGCACGAACGACGACGCTCGCAGCATGCGCAGGGGGAAGCCGACCGGCGGAGAAGACTCGCGGACCTGCGGGCCGCACACGAAGGCCGCGTCAGCGAGGCCGCTGAGCAGGTCCGACGGCACAACGCCGAAGTCGAACAGTTCGAGCGCGATTTCTACGCCGGCGACCCCGAGGCCGTGGCCCAATACTTCACCCTGGTTCTAGATGCGGTCACCTACCCTGACGGGTTTCCGCACCGGTCACGCATCCTCTACCGGCCAGAGCCCAAGGAACTGGTCATCGACTACGAACTCCCCGCACAGATACGGCAGCTGTAATTTCGGTCCTGACCTGCGGTGATCATGGTGTGGTTTCGGCGTAGGTGTGCCAGGCGTGGTGGCAGGTTCGGGCCCGTCGCTGGTGGCGGCGGCGCCATAGCGACCATGCGAGC
>NZ_SMKY01000614.1 GCF_004349235.1 Actinomadura darangshiensis
CCACACCCCACCAACCCCACCCCGCGATCCGCCGCGCCTTTGCGGGCTCTGTCGTTCTTCTTAGGGGTTTGTGTGTCAGTGGGAGCGGAGGGTGGTGACCAGGTAGGCGGTGCCGACGATCGTGGACCACACCAGCAGGTGGAGGGCGATGGCGGGGAAGTCCGAGACGAAGGCGGCCGGGCCGTCGTGTGCCGATCGCATCCACCCGATCATCGGGACGGAGAGGCAGGAGAGTCGTCCGAGGCCGAGGAGCAGCAGGGCGGTCGCGCCGCCCAGGAGGGCGAGAAGGGAGACGCCGGGATCGGGGATGAGGGCGCGGCTCGTCCAGGCGCCCAGCAGCGTTCCGGGGATGGCGACGAGAAGGTTCAGGGCACACCCGGCCAACACCGCTTGAGCGGGCGACCCCGCCAGGACGGCCTGTAGGAGCGGGACGGCCAATGCAACGATGCCCAGTGCGAGATTCATGCCGTACGCGGCGAGCAAGCCCGACCAGGGGAGTGCGGACGGGCGTCGGGCCGCGGTGGCAGTGAGCGCGCGCTGTTCGTCGGGCTGCGTGTCCAGCAGGGCCCGCGCGGCCCAGGCCCAGACGGGGAACATGAACGCCGCCACGTCCCCGAAGGTCTGGACGGCGAGGTCCGCCGCGTCCGGGCCGGTCGGCCCCTGGGCGAGGACCAGCATCACCACGAGCGCCACGACGATCAGCGGCTGCAGGACGCGCAGCGAGCGGATATATCCCGCGACCTGGAAGCGGACGAGCGCGATCACCCCGCACGCCTCCGCACCCGGTAGCCGTCCGCGCGCAGTTTGGTCTCCAGGGTGTCGGCCTCGTCCCCGGGCACCTCGACCTCGAGGACGGCCCATTCGGTCCGGCCGGCGGACGACAGGCGCGCCACGGCGCCATCGGCCATGTGCAGCCGGCCGATCCCAGGCATGTCCTCGATGCACCGCTGGTGATCGCTGACCACGACGGTCGCGCCGCCCGCCGCGATCCCGGAGATCAACTCGGGAAGCGCGTCACGCGTGGCGGTGTCGAGCCCGGCGAACGGCTCGTCCAGGATCAGAAGTTCCGGGTCGGCCATGAGCGCCTGCGCGATCCCGACCTTCTGGGCGCTGCCCTTCGACAACTCGGGCAACCGCACTTCGAGGAGGTGATCGAACGCGAGCCGCTCCGCCCACTCGCCGACCGCGTCCGCGGGGACGCGGCGCATGGCGGCCATGTGGCAAAGATACGTTCGCACGCTGAACGGCTGATCCACCGGGAAGCGCTCCGGCGCGTACCCCACCCGGGCTGGACGGTCCTTGACGACCCCGGCACGCGGCCTCCGCAGACCGGCGATCACCCGCAGCAGCGTGGACTTGCCGACGCCGTTATGCCCGGTCACCTCGGTGACACTGCCGCCCGCAAGCGACAAGGTGACCCCCTTGAACACCCAGGGATCCCTCCGCCGATAACGGAAGGCGACATTCTCCAGCCGCATGAGCACCACACGTTAGAGCCCCCCTCGTAAGACCGGCGTTAACTCCGCCCCCGCTGGTCCCTCGTCCGTTTGGTGGTTCGGCCGGGGG
>NZ_SMKY01000615.1 GCF_004349235.1 Actinomadura darangshiensis
CGCCAGGCCCCCGTCCCCTCCCGCTAGGCGGACTCGACAGCCGGCACGGTGCCGCCCCGGACCCCGGGTGCGCTCACCAGGCTCTCCAGCGAGGGGTCGGACGGATGCGCGGGCAGGCCGATGACCACGGCCGCGCCCGCGCGCTGGACGGCGTCCAGCCGGGGGGCGAGGCGCTCGGCCTCCTGCTCGTCCGTGGCGCCCGGCACCATGAAACCGGCGTCTCCGGGACCGTCGACCACGGAGACCGTCAGCCGCGCGAACAGGTTCCAGCCGTCGCACCGCCCGACCACGCCGTCCCGCAGCGTCAGCGGAGGCAGCGTCTCCAGCCCCGGCGGCGCGACCAGAACCAGGTGCGGAATCGGCTCTGCGACATACATGGCGTTCTCACGTGGAACCAGCATGCGCCGGAGTATCGCACTCAAATCCTGGGGCGCCGAGAGCCGCAGGCGGACGGGGTTTGATCAGCGGAAGGTGCGGCGGTAGGCGGAGGGGGAGGTCTTCATCGCGCGGGTGAAGTGGTGCCGGAACGTCACCGGGCTCTCGAAGCCGACGGCGGCGCCGATCCGCTCGATGGGGGCCGTGCCCTCTTCGAGGAGGGGCAGCGACGCCAGGACCCGCTGGCCGATCACCCAGCGGAGGGGGCTCGTGCCCGTCTGACGGCTGAAATGCCGGATGAAGGTGCGGGGCGCCAGGCACGCCTCCCGGGACATCCACTCGACCGTGATCGGCTCGGCGAGGTGTGCGAGCGCCCAGGTCATGGCCCGGGCCACCGGGTCGTCCTCTCCCGGCGGGGTCACGGGCGCCGCCACGAACTGCGCCTGACCGCCCTCCCGGTGCGGCGGGACGACCAGCCGCCGCGCGACCGCGTTGGCGATCCGGGCGCCGTGGTCCTTGCGGACGAGGTGCAGGCACATGTCGAGCCCGGCGGCGCTGCCCGCCCCGGTGAGCACGTCGTCGCCGTCCACGTAGAGGACGTCCGGCGTCACGCGGACCTTCGGGTAGCGGCGTCGCAGCAGGTCGGCGTACCGCCAGTGCGTGGTGGCGGCGCGTCCGTCCAGCAGGCCCGCGGCGGCCAGGGCGAACGCGCCCGAGCAGATGGACACGACGCGGGCGCCCCGCGCGTGCGCCTCCCGCAGGGCGGCGACGACCTCGGGCGCCGGGTCCCGCCGGACGTCGGGGACGGCGACGACCAGCACGGTCTGCGCGGACGCGAACGCGTCCAGCCCGTGCTCGGCGGTCATCGTGAAGCCGCCGACCGCGCGCATCGGGCCGCGCTCCAGCGAGCAGACCCGCAGGTCGTACCAGGGGACGTCCACCTCGGGCCGCGCCAGCCCGAACACCTCGACGACCGTCCCCAACTCGAAGGGCGCCATCCCGTCGAACACCAGCACCGACACCGTGTGGCGGCGCGACGGAGAAGTCGGCATGGCGAAATCTTAGCGATGCCCGGCATTCACGCCACTTCCCGCGCACGCTCCCAGCCGCCGAGGATCGAGCCGTCGAGAAAACAGGGAGCCCACATGACCGCCGACACCAACCCCAC
>NZ_SMKY01000616.1 GCF_004349235.1 Actinomadura darangshiensis
CGTGTCCGGTGAGCGCACACGAGCACCTCCCGGCCAGATCGACAGATCCGGTTGAGGACCCTTGGTCAGTCAGTCGGTGGGTCAGACCCCGCCGGGAGGTGCTCACCTACATCCTCACTGTCAGTCGTGGACCAGGTCGCCTCGGGCGGTGAGGGTGCCGGGGACGGGTTCGGCGGGGTCGGAGCCCAGCGAGATGATCTTGTTGGAGCGGTCGACGTGGACGACGGCGGGGGTGAACTCGCGGGCCTCGGCGTCGGTCATCTGCGCGTAGCTGATGATGATGACCAGGTCGCCGGGCTGGACGAGGCGGGCGGCGGCGCCGTTGATGCCGATGACGCCGGAGCCGCGCTCGCCGGCGATCAGGTAGGTCTCCAGGCGGGCGCCGTTGTCGATGTCCACGATCGAGACCTGCTCGCCGGGGAGGAGGTCGGCGGCGTCCATCAGGTCCTGGTCGATGGTCAGCGAGCCGACGTAGTGCAGGTCCGCCTGGGTCACCGTGGCGCGGTGGATCTTCGACTTGAACATCGTCCGGAACATCAGTGCTCCTTGCCGAGCTGGAGGTGAACGTTGTCGATGAGGTGCGTGGCGCCGACGCGGGCGGCGACGGCGAGGACGGCCTGGCCGGGGCCTGCGACCGGGGCGAAGGTCGCCGGGTCGACGAGGACCAGGTAGTCGAGGGCGAGGGGCGGATCGGCGGTCTCGGCCTTGTCCAGGACGGTGCGCGCGGCGGCGGTCACGGCGTCCGGCCCCTCGGCGGCGGCGTCCGCTCCGGCCCGGAGGGCGCGCGAGAGGGCGAGGCCGGTCCGGCGCTCGGGCACGGAGAGGTAGCGGTTGCGGCTGGAGAGGGCCAGGCCGTCCGGTTCGCGGACGGTCGGGCCGCCGTCGACCCGCACGGGCACGTTCAGGTCCGCGACCATGCGGCGGATCATCGCGAGCTGCTGCGCGTCCTTCTCCCCGAAGATCGCCACGTCGGGGCGGACGAGGTTCAGCAGCTTCAGCACGACCGTGAGCATCCCGTCGAAGTGGCCGGGCCGGGCCGCGCCCTCGACGACCTCGCCCATCGGGCCCGACTGCACCGTGACCTGCGGCTCGTCCGGGTACATGACCTCGCGGGAGGGCGCGAAGACGAGGTCGACGCCCTCCGCGGCGCACGCCTCGATGTCGGTCGGGAACGTCCGCGGGTAGCGGTCGAAGTCCTCGCCGGGCCCGAACTGGAGCGGGTTGACGAAGATGCTGACGGCAACGGTGCCGGCGCTGCGCCGGGCCTGCCGCATGAGGGACAGGTGCCCCTCGTGCAGCGCGCCCATGGTCGGGACGAGCGCGAGCGTGCCCTCTACCTGCGACCGGGCCGCGGCCAGCTCTTCCCTGGTCCGCACGATGACCGGTGTCACGACGTGTCCGTTCCCTTTCTGGATGCTCTTATGGATGTCAAGCCGCGGGCTCAAGATCGCTTGGTGCGGTGATGATCTGGTAGAGCTCTCGGGCGATGTAGCGCTTGAGACAGCGGATGATCTCTTTCTTGGACATGCCTTCCTTGG
>NZ_SMKY01000617.1 GCF_004349235.1 Actinomadura darangshiensis
GCCCGACCCCGCCGGGCCCGGGCACCTCGTCAAGGCCCGCTACACCCCGCTCCAGGCGACCGTCCTCGGCGCCGACGAGCAGGACTCCCCCCACCACGAGATCCTGCGCGACGCCGACTCCCTGTCCGGCATGCCCGTCATCATCGCCGACCTGCACTCCGCGCTCCCCCCGATCCTCGCCGCGCTGCACGCCGCGCGGCCCTCCACACGGGTCGTGTACGTCATGCCGGACGGCGCGGCACTGCCCTCCTGGTTCTCCATGTCCATCGGCCAACTGAAGGACGCCGGCGCCCTCGCCGCCACCATCACCGCCGGCCAGGCGTTCGGCGGCGACCTCGAAGCCGTCACCGTCCACACCGGGCTGCTGGCGGCACGCCTCGTCCTGAACGCCGATGTGGTCGTCCTCGCCCAAGGCCCCGGAAACCTCGGGACCGGCACCAAATGGGGGTTCTCCGGCGTCTCGGCGGGCGAGGCCGTCAACGCCGCGTCCGTCCTCGGCGGCCGCCCCGTCGGATCCCTGCGCGTCAGCGAGGGCGACAAGCGCGAACGCCACATCGGCGTCTCCCACCACTCCCTCACCGCCTACGGGCGCGTCGCCCTCGCCACCGCCGACATCCCCGTCCCCGAACTCGGCGGCGCCTTCGGCGCCCGCGTCGCCGCAGAGGCCGCGCCCCTCGGCGACCGGCACCGCCTCGTCCCCGTCCCCGTCGACGGCCTCCTCGACACCCTCCGCGCCGCCGAGAAGGACTGGGGCGTCCGGCTGTCCACCATGGGCCGCCGCCTCGACGAGGACCTCCCCTACTTCCTCGCCGCCGCCGCCGCGGGCCGCCACACCGCCGCCCTCCTCGGCTGAGCCGTCAGAGCGCCGCGGGCTCCGCCGGCTCCGCGCCCGCGGCCTCCTGCGCCGTGTCGTCCGCGGCCTGCCCCGCCATGTCGTCCGCGGCCTCCTGCGCCGTGTAGGACGCGTTGAACGTGAACGCCCGCGGCGACGGCCCGTTCGCACGCAGGAACGCGAGCCGTTCCAACGCCTCCCCGACGGTGGGGACGGTGCCCGCAGGGATCCACCACATGACGAGATGCGCGTCCGCATGCCGCCGGAACCACTCCCGGCGGCGTCGCATCGTCTCCAGGTGCGCGCTGCGGTAGACGAAGTCCCACAGCGCCTCCGCCGACTCCCACACCGAGAAGTTGACGATCACGTCGTCGCCGGCGGGACGCATGCCGGTGGCGTCCGGCCTGCCCTCCTCCACCAGCCGCCACACGAACCCGGGCGTCCGGTCGGCGAGCGCGTTGACGGGCTCCAGCAGCGCGACGAAGTCCGCCGTGCGCGGATCGCCGAGGGGGTGGTGGAGCGTGGCGACGTTGAACTGGGCGAGGTGGTACCCGGGCTGCTCGGTCATGGGCTCACCCCACCACGCCGCCCGCTTCTATGTCAATCATCGTTGTTGTTAGAAGGTTCGGCCGCCACACAGCACCAGCCCGGCCGCGGATCCATCCGCACCCGCACCCCCGACCCCTCCACCAG
>NZ_SMKY01000618.1 GCF_004349235.1 Actinomadura darangshiensis
CCGCAGCGCCCACCCCAACGCCACACAAGGCTGGATGTCCCCCCGCGACCCCGCGGCGAAGATCACGATTCGCTTCATCCGATCCTCCGGAAAGGTCCACCAGGCATAGGACATGTCCGGGTTGCTGCGCTCGGTGCGACCGGGACATCACTGCAACGAAGAACGTCCTCGCGGCTCGTCGTGCCGTAGCAGGGCACGACCCGGGCGAAGCCTCCGGAGTTGAAGTCAGATCGCAAGGATCCTCCCTTCCACGGTCGGCCGTGAAGCAGGAACGGCGCGCCCCTGCGCCCCCTACCAGGCATCATTGCGTGGAACGATCTGCGGCGGTTCCGCCGAACTCTCCTCTGGGACGAATGGCTCGTACCACCCTTCCGGCGGCGTCGGCCGCTCCCCGGGCAAGCCTCCATCGGGCTCCGAACGCGCTCCCGAAGCCGCGCTTCTCTCGGCGTCCTCACCTAGGGGCTCCTCGTCCTCCGCCGGCAGGTGCCCGTCGGGCTCCGAACGCGCCCCAGAGGCCGCACCCTTCTCGGCGTCCTCACCCAGAGACCCGTCGTCTTCCTCAACGGGCCCACCGAGTCTGGGACCCGAACTCGTGTCTTGCCCCAGCGGCTTCCCGTCGCCTATCACCGTGTTGCCAAGCGAGGTCCCCGGCTCCTCCGCGTCGGCGCCACCCAGCGGCGCCGGTGCGTCACCCCCTTGACCAGCCTGACCGTCCCCCTGGCTGTCCTCTTGGGCGTGCCCGCCGGCTTGGCCGTCCTCGCTGGCTTGGACATGCTGGCTGGCTTGGCCGTGCCCGCTGGCTTGGCCCTGTTCGAACGTTTGGTTCTGTGGGGTGGCGCTTCGGTGCAATGTGGTCGTCTGATCTCCGGGGCTGCCTGGTGCGGTAGTGGTGCCTTCGATGCGGGGGCCGGGCGATGACCATGGATCGTCGCTTGGGGAGCGATGGGGCGCGTTGGTGCGCGGTGGCGTTGGGGCGTCGTCGGCCAGCGGTTCTACGTCAGCCGTTACCGCCTCGCCAAGGCGGGTCTTCGACTGCACCCCGATGTCGCTGACCGGCGGCGCATCGGTGTGCGGTGGTGGTGGGGCAGGGTTGGCCGGCGAGTTCTCTTCTACCGTCGCTGTTCCGCCAGGCCAGGGCTCCTGGTCCTGTACTGGGTTCGTAGACGGAGAAGTCTCGGCGTCCTCGCCGTGGGGTGCTTCAGCGGCTGCCGGCGTCTTCTCAGGGCCGGGTGCGGGCCATGCCTGCGTGGTGCTGGCCTGGGGCGCCGTGCCGTCATTGAGTTGAGCTTGGACGTAGGGCGGGGCGTCGAGCGGTGTCTCTGAGGTGCCGGCTCCGGCGTCCTCGGGTGTTTGTGCCCTTGGTGGCGCGCTCGTGGTGTTGGACGGTGCTCCCGGGTTGGACGGTGCTCCCGGGTTGGACGGTGCTCCCGGGTTGGACGGTGCTCCCGGGTTGGACGGTGCTCCCGGGTTGGACGGTGCTCCCGGGTTGGACGGTGCTCCCGGG
>NZ_SMKY01000061.1 GCF_004349235.1 Actinomadura darangshiensis
GGGTAGGGGTTCATGGCCTCAGAAGCACTCGCCGCCGAGCTTCATGCTGAGGTCGCTCAGCTTGAAGGTCCCCGCGGTGGTCGCCCACGCGACCTGCTTGACGTTGTTCAGCTGGATGCGGGACGCCTGCTGCCCGAACATCCCGGCCGCGCCCTGCTTGCCGTCCGGTCCCTTGTCCAGCGTGCTGGCGTCCCGGCCGATCTCGATGTTGGAGAACGTGGCGTCGGCGTTGAGCTGCTCGACGTCCAGGGTGAGGTCGCTGGCCTCGACGGGCTTGGCGCCGGTGCCGGCGGTCAGCCGCAGCGTGAACGGGCCGGCCTTGACCGACTGGCACATGTTGCGGATCTGCGCGGACTTGATGCCGGAGATCTGCACCGGGTGCTTGTCGCCGTTCTTGCTCGCGTCGACCCCGCCGTACTGGACGAAGCCCTGCCCGGTCAGCGAGTCGGCGCTCACCTTGAAGCTGCTGCCGGAGACGGCGAACGAGGAGGCGATCGAGCCCTGCGCGGTCATGAAGACCAGGGCGCCGGCGCCGATCGCGGCGGGGGCGGCGACGGCGGCGAACCGCTTCCAGCGGACGCGCCCGAGGGCGGCGTCGGACGAAGGGGTCATGTGTGGCTCCCGGGGGTCATGGTCCTGGGGGGACCGCGGTGACTCGGGTCACGTGTGTGACGCAGAGTGCAAGTTACCCCTAAGTACTTACTTGCGACAAACCGGACGAGTGTCTCAGAAGGTAAATTCTGCATCGCACTGACCTGCATGATCACCGTGAGCGCCGGTGCGGCCGCCTATGCGGGGTGCACCCGGGAACGACTACGATAAGTAATCGCTGACAGCCCGGCAAGGCCCCGGGCGCAGGGGATGCGGCGGGGGTCAGTCGCCGGTGGACAGGACGTCCAGCGCCAGCCGCAGGTCGGCGACGTGCGCTTCCAGCCGGTCGGCCGGCTCGCCGGACCGCACCCGGGCGACGTCCTGCTCGACCCGGGCGAGCCGCTCGTCGAGCGCCGTCAGCAGCCGGTCGCAGGCGGTCAGGGCGCCCTCGCCCTCGCCCGCCTCCAGTGTCTGGCGCAGCAGCCGCGCCTGCTGCGTGAGCTGCAGGTTGCGGCGGTGCAGCTCCACGAACACCGACACCTTCGCGCGCAGCAGCCACGGGTCGAACGGCTTGGTGAGGTAGTCGACGGCGCCGGCCGCGTAGCCGCGGAACGCCTGCTCGCCGGCCTCGCCGCCCGCGGTCAGGAAGATGATCGGGATGTCGCGGTTGCGCGGCCGGGACTTGATGTGCTCCGCGGTCTCGAACCCGTCCATGTCCGGCATCACGACGTCGAGCAGGATCAGCGCGAAGTCGTCGTTCAGCAGCTCCTTCAGCGCCCCCTGCCCGGAGGTGACGGGCACGACGTCCACGGGCAGCGCGTCGAGCACGGCCGCGAGGGCCGTGAGGTTCTCCTCGCGGTCGTCGACGGCGAGGATCCTCGTGTCGTTCGGCACCGGACTCCTTCGCGTCGGTGACAATGTGCCGTCCACCCTGCCACGTGTCTGCGAGCGGCAACAGTGAATCGCCGCAGAGTAAAATTTCTAGGGCAACCAGCCCGGTTTGACCAGCCCCGACTCGTAGGCGAACACCACGAGCTGCGCCCGGTCCCGCGCGTTCAGCTTCACCATCGTGCGGCTGACGTGGGTCTTCGCGGTGGCCGGGCTCACCACCAGGCGGGCCGCGATCTCCTCGTTCGACAGGCCCTCGCCGACCAGCGCCATGACCTCCCGCTCCCGCTCGGTGAGCGCGTTCAGCCGCGGCGACGGCGCCGGCTCCTTGGCCCGCGCGGCGAACTCGGCGATCAGCCGGCGGGTGACGCTCGGGGACAGCAGCGCGTCCCCGTCCGCGACGGCCCGGACGGCGTGGATCAGCTCCACCGGCTCGGTGTCCTTGACCAGGAACCCGCTCGCACCGCCGCGCAGCGCCTCGAAGACGTACTCGTCCAGCTCGAACGTGGTGAGGATCACGATCTTCACGCCGTCGAGCCGCTCGTCGGACGCGATCCGCCGGGTGGCCTCCAGGCCGTCCAGGCCGGGCATGCGGATGTCCATCAGGATGACGCTTGGCCGCAGCCGCCGCGCCTGCGCGAGCGCCTCCTCGCCGTCGCTCGCCTCGCCGACGACCTCGATGTCGGCCTGCGCGTCCAGCAGCGCCCGGAACCCCGCCCGCACCAGCACCTGGTCGTCGGCCAGCAGCACCTTGATCATTGCGCGTTCCTTCCGGGCGTGGTCGTGTCACCGGCCGTCTCAACGGGCGGGTCGCCGGACGTGTCACTGGGACCCGCGTCCAGTGGCAGCCGCGCCCGCACCCGGAACCCGCCCCCGGGCCGCGGACCGGCGTCGAACGCGCCGCCGAGCGCCGCCGCCCGCTCCCGCATGCCGCGGATCCCGCTGCCGGCCGGGCGGTCGTCCAGCAGGGACACGCCCCGGCCGTCGTCCTCGACCTCCACCGCGATCTCGTGCTCACCGTAGGCGATGCGGACCCGCGCCGTCACCGGGCCGGGACCGGCATGCCGGGTCACGTTCGTCAGCGACTCCTGGACGATCCGGAACGCGGCGAGGTCGGTGCCCGCGTGCAGCGGCCGGCGCCTCCCGGTGATCTGCGACTCGACCTCCAGCCCGGCGGACCGGGCGCGGCCGAGCAGGTCGTCCAGCCCGCCCAGCCCGGCGGTGGGGGCGCGCGGCGCGGTCTCGCCCTGCGCCCGCAGCGCGCCGATCACCCCGCGCATCTCGGTGAGCGCCTCCTTGCTGGCGTCCTTGATCGCGGCGAGCGCGGTCCGGGCCTGCTCGGGGTCGTCGTCCATCAGATGCAGCGCCACGCCCGCCTGCACGTTGATCATCGAGATGTTGTGCGCGAGGACGTCGTGCAGCTCGCGGGCCATCCGCAGCCGCTCCTCGCTGGCCTGGCGGCGCTCCTCCTCGGCCCGGGTGCGGGCCGTCTCGGCGGCCCGCTGCCCGCGCATCCGGATCAGCTCGGCGGTGACCAGCACGACCAGCGCCCAGCCGACGACGAAGACCGACCCGCCGAGGGTCGGCTCCTCGACCGGGAAGGGCCCGTCCTGCCCGCGCTCGGCGGCCGGGACGCCGATCAGCGCGGTGAGGCCGAAGAACGCCGCGAGGCCGGCGCCCGTCCCGGCCCAGACGATCAGCCGGTGCCCGGCGACGACGGCCGCCAGCATCGCGACGACCAGCGCCAGCGGCGCCGGGCCGTAGGTGTAGGCGCGCAGGAAGTACAGGGCCGTCACCACGGCGGTGGCGCACACCGTGAACACCGGGTGGCGGCGCCGGAGTAGCAGGAGGGCCGGCCCGCCGAGCAGCAGCGCGATGCCGAGCGCGTCCAGGCCGGTGTGCCCCATGGCGTCGCCGCTGCTCCGCTCCCAGGGCGGACCACCGGACGACCCACTTCCCGGACGATCGTGCTGCGCGCCCAGCGACCCCACGACCTGGATGAACGCGAGCAGCACCGGCACGACCCACACCGGCCAGGTCGAGGGCCGCGACCATTGCGGCCGTCCCTGGCCGTGCGGCGCTGAAGTGCTCATGTCTGCACGGTAAGTCATGGTGATCCGGCTCCACGTCGGCCCGGAGGAGTCAGCGCTCCTACTCCCCGGGAGGTACCCGCAGCCGTGCCCCGAGCCACGTCAGGACGTCCTTGGGCTTCTGGGCACCCGACGTCTCGGTCCGCATCGGAGGCTTGGCCAGGGCGGCGAACCGCTCGGCCTGCCCGGCCTCCTCGCTTCCCGTCCCGGCGGCGGCGAGGACCGACACCGGGGGCGGCGGGACGTGCTGGAGCCGCCACATGAGGTCGTTGCTCCGCCGGTACCCGTCGCTTCCCCCGTAGAGGTCACCGGCGGGCGTGGCGAACCGGCCGTTCAAGCTCGCGGCGGCGGCGAACCGGTCGGAGTGCAGCATCGCGAGCCGCACCGCGCACTGCCCACCCGTCTCGATCCCCGCCGTTCCCCAACCTGCCCGCGACCGGGGCACGCGGTAGACGGAGGCCACGGCCGCTGGAAGGTCCTGCGCGAGGTACGTCTCGGCTAGCCCGTCCCGCCGTCCGGGCACGTCCATGCAGGCGCCTTGGACTCCTACCGACACGTAGATCACTGGCTGAGCGCGTGGCACGTCCCGTAGCCACCTCGTGGGATCGCCGTCGGCGATGAGCATCACCACGGGGAGGGGCTCGGCGGCGTAGGCGGGCTGGAAGTACTGCGGCGGGAGGTGGGCGTACGCATCGGAGTTCACTCCGCTGCGGATGCCGTGGATCTTGAGGTGGTCGATGCGCCCGCCCTCGACCGGGTCGCGCTTGAGGGTGGTGCGGTCCACGAGTCCGCCTTCGGCCCCCTGCGGCTGGACGTGTTCGACCCGCACGTTCGCCGGATCGTTGCCCAGCAGGTCGTTCCACGTCGCGTAGAACACGAAGTACCGGTTGGCCAGCAGGACGATCGACGCGGTGAGCGTGACCTGCGTGGCCAGCAGCAGCCCGGACCGCGCCAGCACCGCCCGCACGCCCGGACCCGCGAGCCGCCGCCACAGCACGAGGGCCCCGGCCACGCCGCCGAGCGCCAGCAGGCACACGGGCCCGATGAGCGCGGCGCTGACCGGCTCCAACGTCACTCGCCCCGCAGCCGCGCGCTCAGCCACCTGATCGACGGCGGGATGTACTTCCGGAACGTCTTGAAGTTGTGGCCGCCGCTCGGCAGCAGGATCTCGTCCACCACCAGCGGCGGGCGCGCCGCCCGCATGAACGCGCGCGCCGACGGATACGTCTTCTCCCCGACGTCCGCCGACGCCACCAGGACCGACACGGGCGGCGCGGGGAGGTGCCGCAGCCGCCAGATCAGGTTGCCGCTCCGCCGAAGGGTCTCGCTGCCGCCGTAGAGGTCGCCGGTCGTAGTGTCGAGCAGCGCGTGGAAGTGCCCGGCCATGCTGACGGCGGCCGAGAACCGGTCGGAGTGCAGCATCGCGAGCTTCGCCGCGCAGTATCCGCCGGTGGAGTAGCCGGCGAGGCCCCATCCGGCGCGGTCCCGCGGGACGCGGTACGCCTCGGCGACCGCCTCGGGGACGTCCTGCGCGAAGAACGTCTCGACCTGCGGGCCGTCCGGTACGTCGGCGCACTCGGTGTCCCGGCCGCGCACGACGGTCGGCCGCATCATCACGTAGATCATCGGCTGGATCCGGCCGGCCGCCTGCGCGCGTGCCACGTCCTCGGGAACGTGCCCCTGGTGGATCCAGACGAGCCGGTCCGCCGCCGGGTACCCGGCCAGGAAGAGCACGACCGGGAGGCGCTTGGCGGCGTAGGCGCGCTGGAAGTACTGCGGCGGCAGGTACACGTACGCCTCGGACGACAGCCCCGTCCGGACGCCGCGGATGTCGAGGCGCTCGACCTGGCCGTCCTTCGCCGGGACGTGCTCGGCGCGCGGCCCCGGGCCGAGGCCCGCCTGGACCGTCCGGACGACCCGGGTCGCGGCGGCCGCGTTCGCCCCGGCCGGGTGGTGCCGCGCCTGCGCCGCCCCGCCGCCGGCGGCGCTCAGCACGTCCGTCCAGGAGCCGTAGAAGAGGTAGTGGGCGTTCAGGGCCGTGACGAGCGTCAGCAGGACGGCGAACTGGCAGCCGGCGATCAGCAGCGCGCGGACCCCGGCGGCGCGGATCCCGCGGAACGCGACGCGCGGCCACGCCCACACGGTCGCGGCCATGCAGCCGAGGGTGAGCAGGGTCAGCAGGCTGAGCGTCCCCCAGCTCGTGAGTCCCACGCACCTTCTACGAACCGCCGGCGGACGAGGTTCAGTAAGGGGTCCAGCGCATGGGCAGGTGGACGAAGCCGTGCCGGACGCTCGACCGCAGCATCACCGGCTCGCCCGCCATCTGCGGCAGCCCGGGGCGTTCGAGCAGCGCGACGAGCAGGGCGCGCAGGTGCACGCGGGCCAGCCGCGCCCCCAGGCACGCGCGGTGCCCGAACCCGAAGCACAGGTGGGTTCGGGGGCCCGTCAGGAACCGGTCGGCCACGAACAGCCCGGGATCGGGGAACACCTCGTCGTCGTGGTTCGCGGACACCAGCCACAGCGTGACGTCCTCACCGGCCAGCAGCGGCACGCCGCCGATGACGGTGCCGCGCTGCATCGTGCGCCGGACGTGCAGGACCGGCGTCCACCAGCGCAGCATCTCCTCGACGGCGCTGTCGACGAGCCGCTCGTCCCGCTGCTCCTCCCGGAGGCGGACGTACTCGGCGGGATGCCGCAGCAGCGCGTACAGGCCGCCGGAGAGCGTGTTGCGCAGGGTCTCGGGGAGGTCGGCGGCGACCTGGCCGACGAAGTCGACCGGCTCCCGGGGCGGGATCCGCGCCAGCATCTCCCGGGCCGGCGGGTCCATGTCGATCAGGGCGTCGTGCGCGCCGTCCGGCGGGTCGTCCGGCAGGGGGCCGTCCCCGCTCGCCGGGCCGTGCAGGACGCCGTCCACCTGCGGGGCGAACAGCTCCGGGTGGACGAGGGCATGGTGGACGTCGCCGTAGCGCAGCACGGCCCAGGCGCCCGGCCGTCCCGCCGAGCGCCCGTTCAGCCACACCACCGGCGTCCTCGTCCGGAGCCGTTCGAGCCGGTCGTAGGGGACGCCGCGGGCGTAGGTGTCCGCGGAGTCGAGGACCCCGGCGTCGGAGATGGGCAGCGCGCCTCGCCGTTGAGGCATGGAAACCTCCTCTACCAGGCCGACGCTAACGCGTCGGGGCCGAACCCTGAAGGGCCGGATTCGGCCGTCCCCCGGCCGCCGCCCGCCGAATCGCGCGCTAGCCGGCGAGCCACTCCCCGGTCTCCACGCTGACGAGGCCGTGCCGGGCCGCCTCGATCACGGCCTCCCGCTGCGAGTGCACGCCCAGTTTGGTCAGGACGCTCTGCACATGGCTGCGCGCCGTGCTGCGCGTCACGCCCATCGCCTTGGCGAGCGCCTGGGTGGACTCGCCGCGGGCCAGCCGCGTCAGCACCTCGCGTTCGCGCGGCGTGAGGAACTGCGCGACCTTCTGCGCCCGGCTGTGCCGGCCGGCGCCGCCGTGCCGGGCCACCTGGTCGACGACGACCTCGCCGGCCGCGACGCGGCGCAGGACGGTGAGGATGTCGCCGGCCTGCTGGCCCTTGTGCGCGAAGCCCCGCACGCCCGCCGCGACGCCCGCGTCCAGCACCGGCTGCTCCAGGAAGCCGGTCAGCACGACGAAGCTCGTCCGCGGGGACGCGGCCCGCAGCCGCGGCATCCAGTCGAGCGCGGTGCCGGTCGGGAACTGCAGGTCGATCAGGCAGACGTCGGGCTGCCTGGCGCGCAGCACCGGCAGCGCCTCGGAGGGGGAGTAGGTCACCCCGACCACGCTGTGCCCGGCGTCCGCCAGCACCAGCGACAGCGACTCGGCGAAGACCGCGTGGTCGTCGCACACGACCATTCTCATGGGTGCGGCCGCCAGTCGTCGGCGTGCGAGTCCGCCCGGACGACCGACTCCGGCGGCGGCGCGGCGGGCAGCAGCATGCGGACGCGCGCCCCGCCCATCTCGCAGGTGCGGATCTCCAGGCTGCCGCCGTACCCGGAGATGAGGTCGTGGACGATGCCGAGCCCGAGCGACGCCAGCCCGGGCCGGGCCGTCCCGCGGCCCGGCCCGGCGCCGAAGCCCGGCCCGTCGTCGTCGACCTGGATGACGACCCAGCCCCGGTCTGCCTCGACGCCCACGTTCACGCGCCCCTCGGCGACCCGGCAGGCGTTGTCGAGGACGTTGCGGACCGCGCGCCACAACGCGACCGGGTCCATGTGCGCCCACGCCTCGCCGCCGGTGAAGCAGACCTCGTGCGGGGTGGCGAGCCGCATCCCGGTGACGACCTCGGCGGTCAGGTCGTCGACCCGGATCCGCTCCGGCGCGGGCGGCGGCCGGTCGGCCCCGCCGTACCCGGTGTCGTCCTCGTCGAGCCGGCGCAGCAGGTGGTCGAGCCACCGCGTCTCGCCGAGCAGCTGGTCGATGCGGGCGCGGCTGGTGTCGCCGACGTCGTCGGCGACGACGACGGCCGAGGCCAGCATGATGATCGTGCCGAGCTCGTGCCGGATGTCGTGCCGCAGGCGCCGCCTCCACAGCACCTGCGCGCCGCGCCCGGACGCGCCCGCGTGGTCGTGGGCCCCGTGCCCCGCGGCGCCCGCGAGCGTCCCCACGCCCGCGGGGGCGTCCGCCGGCGAAGACCGAGCCCGCCCGTTGTTCATGAGGACCCCCGTCCGCTATTCCAGCACCCTGACGACCGTCACCCGGCGGCCCCTGCGATGTCCAGTCAATTGGCCGCAAGAGACCCGTGTATGACCGGTAGCGGTCATACCTGGGAAGGCGGTGAACTTCGCCCTTTACCAGGGCGTCCCACCCTTAATATGGGCGCCCGGTCAGAAAGCTTTTCATGCCGGTGACGTAGCCGCATTGCGCATTCCGGCGGGTGTGCCGGCGGGCCCCGGGCGAGACAGTCTTCGCATGCCTACGGTCACATTTATCGGACATGCGGGGGTGGCGGTGGACGCGACCGCGTTCCACCTGCTCGCGGACCCATGGCTCGCTCCAACCGGGGCCTTTCTCGGCGCCTGGCACCAGTATCCGAGGAACGATCACCTCGAACTCGACCCGATGCTCGACGCCGACTGGGTGGCGGTCTCGCACGAGCATCTAGATCACTTCGACCCGTGGGTCATCGAACGCCTTCCGGCGCGGACCAGAATCCTCATTCCGTGTTATCCCGGACCCGCCTTCCGGGAGCGCATGGCGGCCGCCGCCGGCGGCCGCCAGGTAATCGAGGTGGCACCCTGGGAGAAATTCCCGCTTGACAATCGGGGGTCCTGGCTTACCGTCATTCCGGAACTGTCGCCGATGTGCCACGATGCCGCCTTTTTGATCGTGGCGGACGGCCGCGGAATCCTGCACTGCAACGACGCGCGGCTCACCGCCGCGCAGGCCCGCCGCGCCAAGCACCTCGCGGGCGACCGGCTGGACCTGATGGCGCTGCAGACGTCCGGGGCGTCCTGGCACCCGATCTGCTACGAGTACCCGGCCGCCGAGATGGCGGCGGTCTCGACGGCCAAGCGGATCTCCAAGCTCCGCGCGGCGCAGCGGCTCGTCCGGCAGACCGAACCGGAGCTGGCCGTCCCGTTCGCCGGGCCGCCGTGCTTCCTGGACGCGGAGGTCGACCACCTCAACTGGGTGCTCGGCCAGGAGGAGGGTGCGTTCTGCGACCCGGAGACCTCCACCGAGTGGCTGCGCGAGCACCTCCCGGGGCAGCGCTGGGACCACTTCAAGCCCGGCGACGCCATCGACCTCGACACGGGCGTGATCACCCGCGACCCGGTCTCGGCGGAGTTCTCCTTCGCCGACGCCGACCGCGACGCCTACCTCGAGCGCTACGCCGCCGACCGCGCCGCCGCCATCGCCGGCGTCATGGCGGACTACCCCGAACCCGGCCCCGGCCTGGCCGACCGGTTCATCGCCCACTTCACCTACCTGGGCGGCCTCAGCGACTACTTCCTCCGCCAGATCGCGATGATCGTCCGGTTCGAGATCACCGGCCCCAACGGCGGCACCTGGGACGTCGACTTCTCCGCGGACGGCCTCACCGTGGCGGAGGCGTCCCCCGCCGTCCGCCCGCACTACCGCATCACCACCGCGGGCCGCTGGCTGGACGCCGTCCTCTCCGGCCGGATGGCCTGGGAGGACCTCCTCATCTCCTTCCGCCTCAGCCTCTACCGCGACCCCGACGTCTACAACGACTACCTGGTCGGCCTGCTCAAGCACGCCAACGCGCCCGCGCTGCAGGCCGTCGAGGCCTACGAGACCGGACGGGACGAGAGCGAGCGCATCACCGTCTCCTGCGACGGCGCCCGCTACGACATCCCCCGCTACTGCCCGCACGCCGGCGAGGACCTGTCGGTCGGCGCCGTGGTCCGCGACGGCCGCATCCACTGCCTGGCCCACAATTTCGCCTTCGACCTGGCCACCGGCAACTGCTTGAACGCGCGCGCGGCGAATCTCACGAGCCGGTTGCTTTGATTCGGAGCTCAGGCGCCCTGGGGGCGCCTGAGCTGGATTGCAGACGTGTCACAAACGGTTGCTGAGGGCATGTCCGGGACCTGGGCGTTGATCACAGGGTGTTAGAATTGCCTGGTTGTTGGGGGATTTAAGGGGTGTGCGGGTTGAGCCGCAGGAAGCTCGGCCTGGTGGCCGTTGCGTTCGTTCTGGTCGTCGGGGTTCTGGAAGTCGCCGCTTTGCGGCTCGGGTCGCTGGAGTTTCCCACGCCTGGGAATTCGCAGCCGGCGGTGGCCGACCAGCCGGGCGGGAAGTAGCTCAGCGGGCCGTGTTCCTGGCCTTCAGCAGGCTTTGCAGGTCGGGGTGGGCGCCGCCGGCCGCGTCGGAGAGGGACGGGCACGCCCACTCGTCCTGGCGGCCCCAGGAGTAGGAGATCTCCAGGGGCGGGCGCGGGGTGAGGCGGTCCCAGCGGGCGAGGATCTTGCGGAACTGGTCCTCGGTCGGCATCCAGTACTGCCGGTCGCCCTTGGAGCAGCTCTGCCCGAACGCCTGCAGGACGGGCGCGATCTTGGCGCGCGGGATGCCGGCGGCGTCCGCCATCCGGACCATCCGGTCGATCGCCCCGATGTCGCAGTGCTCGCGGGTCCTGGACGAGCCCTTGCAGGGGTAGGGGTCGAGGCCGACCAGGTCGACGCCGACGCGGTCCGGGGTGAGGGGCTTCATCGGCCAGTCGGTCAGCGAGATGAACGAGACCTGGCCGGGCGCGTGCTCCTTGACGTAGGCGGCGCGGCGGCGGATCTCCCCGGCGATCTCCGGGCACTCGCGGGGGTTCGGCTCGTCCGACAGGTACCACCCGTACACCTTGGGGTCGCGCCCGAACCGCTGGACGGCCTGCTGGAAGTCCTTCCAGTCGAGCTCGAAGCCGTCGCAGGTGAAGTTGCCGACCCAGAGGAGCGCCCGCATTCCGGCCGGGACGCCCGTGACCAGTGACGGGTCCGCTTTGACGTCGACCAGGTCGTAGCCGAGTTCGCGGAGGCGCGGGTAGTCCGACGGCTGGGTGTTCAGGGCGATCCGGTGCGTCTTGCCGGGTTCGGCGGCCGGGGTCCCCGGGGACGCGAGCGGGCCCCGGTACGGCTGGTAGCCGGACGCCCGGTGCTGCAGGTAGAGCAGGCATCCGGCCGCCAGGACGACGATGGCCGCGGTGGCCGAGATCTTGAACCGGACGTCCCGGACGTCCATGGCGGTCACTCTCCGTGGCTCAGGCGGCGGAGCCGGGCTCCTCGGCGCGGCGGATCGGCTTGTCCTGGGCGTCCCTCGGCCCGGCGACGTGCACCGGGAGGGGCGGGACCGGGATGCCGAGGATGTGCTTGACGGTGTCCCAGATCGCGCCGAGCGTGGCGCGCATCGACGGTTCCCGCAGGTAGACGGCGTCGACCGCGACCCGCGCGGGGACGATCCGCTCGATGTAGTTGACGAGGTCGACCTCCTCGCCCGGTCCGAGGACGTCGAAGTCGCGGAGCCGCACCTCGGACACGCCGGTCAGGCCGGGCCGGTGGTCGAAGATCCAGCGGCAGTCCGGGCCGTAGTGGACGGCGAGGTCGTAGGTCTCCGGACGCGGCCCGACGAGCGTCATCTGGCCGCGCAGGACGTTCATCAGCTGCGGCAGCTCGTCCAGCGACCACTGCCGCAGCAGCTTGCCGACCTTCGTCAGCCGCGGGTCGCAGTTGGCGGTGACGGCGAGGCCGCGGGCGCCCTGCCGCATCGTCCGGAACTTGTACATGGTGAACGGCCGCCCGCCCTGCCCGACCCGGGTCTGCCGGAACACGCCGGGACCCGGGCTGGACGCCCGCACCAGCAGGTAGATGACCAGCAGCGGGACGCTGAGCAGGAGCAGGCCGGTGACCGCGCCGGCGACGTCCAGCACGCGGCGCGGCCGGGACGGGGGGACGCCGTCGCACGGGTCGACGGGACGGCTCGCAAGCTCGGACATGGGGTCACCCCTTGTTCTTGGACGCGGAGTTCTTGACGTGCTGGAACCAGACCAGCAGCGCGGCCGTGGTGGCGACGAAGGAGATGGACGTGGCGATCGCGGCGCCGACCGCGCCGTGCGCGGGGATCAGGAACGCGCCGAGGACGACGACGACCACGAGGCCGATGCCCTGCCCGGTGGACGCGGCGCCGGGCCGTCCGACCCCGTAGAGGTAAGCCATGACGAGCCCGGTGACGCCGAACGTGACGACTCCGGCGAGCCGGATGTAGGTGGGCAGGACCGCGTCGTCGAAGACGTCCCCGAACACCCAGGGCAGTGCCGTCCCGGCGATGAGGGCGAGCGGCAGCGCGGCGAGTGCCGAGACGGCGAGCGCGGGCAGGATCAGGCGGGACGTCCGCTTCGTCGCCGTCTCCCGGTCCTCCTTGGCGAAGTCGGGGTACAGGACGTAGTTCACGGCGAGCCCCGGCAGCTGCACCAGCTCGGCGAACTTGCTCGCGACCGTGTAGACGCCGAGCACCTTCGGGCCGGCGAGCGCGCCGAGCAGCGCCATGTCGAACCGGAGTTGCAGCAGGTCGATGAGCTGGCCGAGGTAGCCGCGGAACCCGTACCCGGCGATGGTCCGGCCGAGCCGCCGGTCGGGGCGCCCCCACCCGGCGAAGAAGCCGCGCCGGGCGAGCCGCCGGGCGATCCACGCGGCGGCGGCGATGTCGGCGAGGACGAGCCCGGTGATCAGCGCGCCCGGCCCGTACCAGCCGGTCAGGATCACGAGGTAGATCGGCAGGAACACGAACTCCTCGACGGCGATGGCGAGGCTCGCGCCGGGCTGGTCGTCGGTCCCCTGGAGCAGGCCCTTGCCGACGGACACGAAGCCCTGGGTGAAGGACGGCGCCGCCGCCGCGACCGCGATCCATATCCCGAACGACTTGAAGAACACCAGGTAGACCAGCGGGCTGAGGGCCAGCCAGCCGACCCCGGCGACCACGGCGCCGATGACGGTCAGCCACGCCAGCGTGGGCCGCACCCGGCTCTGGTCGTAGTCGTCGCGGGCGAGGAAGAACGGCGCCGCGCCCGGCAGCCCGGCGCTCGACAGCTGGCAGAGCAGACCCGGCAGGATCCGGACGAGGGTGAACGCGCCGACGAGCTTGGGCCCGCCGATCCGCGCCACCATGATCGTGGCGAGGCCGAGCGAGGCGAGCGCGCCGACCCGTCCGGCCATGTTGCCGGCGACGAGCGCGATCAGCCGCCGCCGCAGCCGCGACTCCTGCGCGGGCGCGAGCACGGGGCGCGACTCCTGCGTGTCCGTCATCGGGCCTCCTCGCCTCCGAAGAGATCTAGGGCGGCTATCAGGCCGAAGAGCGCCCAGCCGTGGCGGTAGTGGAGGGTCTCGTAGAAGAGGCCGGAGATGAGGAAGACGGCGACGAGCGCGCCGAACAGCTCCGGCCGCGGGACGAGCCGCGCGTACTCGCCGGTCAGCGCGCCGCGGCGGGCGATGCGCACGCACCGCAGCAGCAGGACGAACACGAGCACGATGAGCGCGGCGCCCCCGAGGAAGCCGCGTTCCAGGACGGACGCCACATAGTCGTTGTGCGCCTCGCGGACGTAGGTCTCCTGCCGCACCAGCATCTGCTTCTCGGTCTGGCCGGGTCCGATGCCCCACGGGTGCGTCTGGTCGTCGATCATCTGGATGGTGGTGGCGAGGACGGTGCTGCGCGACTGGGTGCTCTCCCCGGTGGTCCGCCCGATGGAGTCGCGCAGGATGGGCGACGCGGCGCTCGCCTGGTCCAGCAGCGGCTGGATGTTGACCTGCGTGACGACCGTGGTTCCGGCACCGGCGACGAACACGGCGAACGCGCCGACGGCGATGGCGTGGTGCGCCTTGCCCTCGCGGAACAGCCGGAACAGGTAGCCGAGCAGGATCGCGATGACGAGCGCGAGCAGCCCGCCGTTCGAGCCGGTCAGGACCTCGGCGGCGAGCAGGATCCCGCAGACCGCCCAGCGCCGCTTCGGCGTCTCCGGGAAGCGGGTCGCCCGCGAGATGAAGAAGATGCAGATGAACCAGTTGGACGCGTAGTTGGCGTCGCCGAACGTGAACATCGCGCGTTCGCCGTCGAGCTGCTTGCCGGACATGGCCTCGATCCCCAGCACGAAGCCGACGATCATGACGATGGCGTAGCAGGTCCCGATCCAGACGAACGCGCGGAGCGCGACCTTCAGCAGCGACGGGTCGCGGCCGAGGTTGGCGATGCTCACCGCCCACAGGAGCACGAACAGGTCCTTGACCAGGGTGAGCGCGCCCGCGTCGTTGACGATGGCGGCGATCCCGCCCGCGATGATCGTCAGCAGGGTCGGCAGGAGGAACGGCCACCGGACGGGCAGCCGCCGCGTCCCCGCCCACATCAGCATCGTCGCGGTGACGCCGACGAGTGCGAGGTCGGGCAGGCCGGTGTTGCCGGGGCCGGGCGCGAGCCCGGCCGGCATCAGCATCGGCAGCGAGGCGATGCCCGCGACCAGCACCACGGCGGTGAGCCGCGTGCCGCGTCTCAGCGGCGGCGCGGGCTGCTCGGCGCCGGGCGGGGCCTCGATCATCGTGGTCATGGGCGGCCGGAGTTCCCTCGGTAGGTCTCGTCCAGGACGGTCCCGAGGTGCGCGGGCGAGAACCAGGAGCCGACCCGGGCGCGGGCGCGCTCGGCCATCCGCGCGGCGGCGGCCGGGTCGTCCAGCAGCGCCGACACCGCGCCCGCCAGGCCCTCGGGGTCCTCGGGCCGGACGAGCATCCCGGTCTCACCGGCGAGCACCAGGTCCTGGTTGGACGGGACGGCCGTCGCGACCAGCGGGATCCCCGCCCCGATCGCCTCGACCAGCACGCACGGCAGCCCCTCCCAGCGGCTCGCCATCGCCATCACGTCGAACGCGGGCAGCACGGCGGCGACGTCGCCGCGGTGCCCGAGCCAGCGCATCCGCTCGCCGATGCCGAGCCTGGCGGTGAGGGCCTCCAGCTCGCCGGCCATCGGGCCGCCGCCGACCCACAGGCCGAACACGTCGTCCGGCAGCCGGGCGATCGCGCGGGCGAAGACCTCCGGGCCCTTCTGGAACGTCAGCCGGCCGACCGACCCGACGACCTTCACGCCGAGCGGCAGGTCGAGGCGGCGGCGGGCCTGCGCGCGGGAGCCGGGCGCGGTCGCGTAGGCGTCCACGTCCACGGCGGGCCACGACAGCCGGACCCGCTCCGGCGTCGTCAGCCCGAGGCGCAGCGCCGTCGTCACCGTCTCCGACCCGATCGCGAGGAACGCGTCGGTGCGTTTGGCGGCGATCCGTTCGAGACCTATATATACGCGTCGCCGCGCCCACGACTGGAACTCGTTGAACGGGAACCCGTGCCACGTGTGCACGATGCGCGGCACCCCGGCGCGGGCCGCCGCGACCCGTCCGATCACGCCGCCCTTGGCGCTGTGGGTGTGGACGACGTCGTAGCGTCCGTCCGCCAGCACGCGGGTCAGCGTGCGCAGTGCCGCCATGTCGTCGCGCGGCGAGATCTGCGGCACCAGCGGCCCCACCTGGACGATCTCCATCCCGGCCGCGTGCGCCGCGGGAGTGAGGTCACCGGCGGCGGCGTTGGCGACGGCCTCGTCCCCGAAGAGGACGCCGTTGCCGGTGGACGAGGCCGTACTGTCCATGCCGACGCCGCCGGTGACGATCGCGCGCTCGTAGTCGCCGTCCGGCAGGGCCAGCGCGCCGTTCAGCGCGACCTGGCCGGCGCCCCCGTTGAACCGGGTGATCACCGTGGCGACTCTGAGCTTCCTCGTGGTGGTCATCTGATGCGCACCTCACAGGCCGGGTGGGTCGGGGCTGCACCCCGCGTCGCAGAGGCGGGACGGCCCGGGCGGCGGGGGCTCGCCGGCCGGCTCCGGGCGCCGGACCGGGCGGTACTCGGGCAGCAGCCGGCGCAGCAGCAGCCGCACCGCGTCGTCGTCGCCGGCGCCGGCCGCGGCCTCCAGCTCGTCCAGCAGCTGGGGGAGCCCGGCGGGCGGCGCGGCCGGCCGGGTCGCCCAGATCTTCGGGTGGGCGGTGCGGATCCGGCGCTCGGAGTCGGCGAACACCTTCTCCGCGAGCTTCTCGCCGGGGCCGAGCCCGCTGAACCGGATCGTCACCACCGGCAGCCGCAGCTGCTCGGCGTACCGGTGCACGAGGTCGATCACCGGGACGGGACGGCCCATGTCCAGGACGAACGTCTCCGCCTCCTCCGCCATCGCCGCCGCCTCGATCAGCAGGCCCGCCGCCTCCTCCACCGTCATGAAGTGGCGGGCCACCTCGGGATGGGTGATCGTGACGACCTCGCCGGTGGAGATGCGGTGCGCGAGCAGGCTCAGCAGCGGCCCGGCCGCGCCGATCACGTTGCCGACCCGGACGGCGGCGAAGCACGTCGGGCCGCCCGTCGCCGTCCGCAGCAGCAGCTCGCCGAGCCGCATCGTCGCGCCGAACACCGAGGTCGGGTCGGCGGCCTTGTCGGACGAGACGAGCACGAGCCGCTGCACGCCGTGCCGCACCGCGGCGTCGATCAGGTGCCGGGTGCCGAGCACGTTGACGGCGACGCCGCGGCACGGGTCCCGCTCGACCTCCGCCAGCTCGTTCCGCCCGGCCATGTGGAAGACCAGGTCGGGGCGGAGGTCCGCGACGACCTGGTCGACGCGCCGCCCGTCCCGGACGTCGGCCAAGGCGACCGTGACGCCGGGGAGCCCCGGGCCGAGGCCGGCCAGCTCCCGGCCGAGGCCCGCCAGGCCGTCGCCGTCCTTGTCGACCAGGCACAGCGCGGCCGGGTCGAGCCGCCGCAGCTCGTGGCAGAGCGCCCGGCCGACCGTCCCGCACGCCCCGGTGACCAGCACCCGCCGGCCCCGCACGAGCCGCCGCGCGCGATGGCCCGCCATGACGACCTCGTCCCGTCCCATGAGCAGGGCCAGCGGGCTGGCCGGGACCGGCACGGGGGCCGCGGCGCGGCGGCGCGGCAGGAAGCGTCGCATGGTCAGCCCCGGGCCCGCAGCGCCTCGGTCAGTGCGGACACCACGCGCTCCTGCCCGCCGGCGGTGAGCCCCGGGTACAGCGGCAGCGACAGCAGCTCCTCGCCGACCCGGTCGGTCACCGGCACCCGCGCGCACTCGTCCGCGCCGAGGATCTCCACGTAGGCGGTCATCTGGTTCGCCGGGATGAAGTGCACCGACGTCGCGACGCCCGCCGCCTCCAGCTCGCTGCTGACCGCGTCCCGGTCCGGCACGCGCACCTGGTAGAGGTGCCAGGCGTGCTGGATCCCGTCGAGGTTGCGCTGCGGCAGGACGAGACCGGGCAGGTCCTTGAGCGCCTCGTCGTACCGCGCGACGAGTTCGGCGCGCTGCCGCTGCCAGCCGGGCAGCGCGGCGAGCTGCGCCCGCCCGATCGCCGCCTGGACGTCGGTCATGTTGGCCTTCAGCCCGACCGTCTTCACGTCGTACCGCCAGCTGCCGCCCGGCAGGTACCGCTTCCAGGAGTCCTTGCTCATCCCGTGCATCCGCGTCGCGCGGACCCGGTCGGCGAACTCCTGGTCGCTGGACGCGACCGCGCCGCCCTCGCCGATCGGCATGTTCTTCGTCGCGTAGAAGGAGTAGCACGCGGCGAACGACTCCGAGCCGACCGTCCTGCCGCCGCGCGCGGCGCCGGGGCCGTGGGCGGCGTCCTCGATGACCCTGGTCCGGTCGAGGCCGGCCGCCCCGGCGAGCGCGGCCACGTCCACCGGGTACCCGCCCTGGTTCTGGACGATCATCGCCCGCGGGGTCACGCGCCCGGCCGCCGCCTTCACCGTCTCCGGGCTCGGCACCAGCGTGTCCGCGTCGATGTCGACGAACACCGGCCGGAGCCCCGCGTGCAGGATCGCGTTGATCGCGCCGCAGAACGTCAGGCTCGGCGTCAGCACCGCCGACCCCTCCGGCAGGTCCAGGGCGCGCAGGCACAGTTCCAGCGCGGTCGTGCACGAGGCGACCGCGACGACGTGCGCGGCGCCCAGGTGGTCGGCGAAGTCCTGCTCGAACGCGGCCGTCTGCGGCCCCGTCGTGATCCACCCCGAGTCGAGCACCTTGACGACGGCGTCGGACACCTCGCCGGACACCGACGGGATCGTGAACGGAACGGACGAACTCATCTGCTACCCCTTGCTCGTGCGGTTGGGGATCTTCCGGGACGCGGCGACGACGCCGAGCAGCGGCCAGCCGGACGCGGCGACCAGGTCGCGGACCGTCTCCAGCCCCGCCACCCGCGTCACCGGGCCGACCACCACGACCACGCCGACCTCGTCGTCCGAGCCCGGATCGATGTCCTCGAACGCGTGCACGTGGCAGAGCTGGCGGAGTTGGACCGGCTGGGTCACCTCCGACGGGGACACCTCGCCCGGCTTCTTGGTGATGACGGCGGTGCCGGCGCCGGCGCGGACCACCGACGTGCTCTTCTTCCCGCCGGACCCGCTGCTGTTGAGGGACGGCCCGCCGCCTTCGGGCGGCGGCCCCTGCCCCTCGTCGGGCTTGTCGGTTCCGCGTCCCGGCCGGGTTTTGACGACCTTCGTCTCGTCCCCGTACACGGCCGACGCGACCGCCGACACCAGGTCCGGCGGCAGCGGGCCGGGCGCGCCGACCAGCGTGATCCGCCCGACGCCCTCCTTCTTCGCGGCGAGCCGGATCCGCCGGCCGAGGTCGGCGAGCCGTGCCGGGCCGGCGTCGGCCCAGCCGAGCAGCGGCACCCCGAGCCTGCGTGCGACCCGCCGCTGCCCCGGGATCGTGGGACGCACCATCTCCGTCACCACCGCGATCAGGATCCCGCCGATCAGCCCGACCAGGCCCGCGATCGACGCCATCATGACCACCGGGTTCGTGCGCGGCGCCAGCACCGCCGGCTGCACCACCGACGCCGTCCCCGCCGACGACAGCTGCGTCTGCAGGTCCGACCGGTTCGAGCGCAGGTCGGTCAGCTCCGCCTGCACCCGCTCCCGCTCGTTGGCGGCGCCGATGTCGGGGTCCGGCTGCGCGCCCGCCCGCTGCGACAGCGGCCCGAGCTTCTTCTCCAGGTCCCGGACGCGCTCGTCGATCTCGTCCATCTGCTGCTTGATCGAGCCCTGGTTGGACTCGTTGATCTCCTTGACGACGGCGGCGCCGATCGCGTCCGCCAGCCGCCGCGCCACCCCCGGGTCGCGGTCCTTCACCGACAGCTCCACCACCGTGGACGTGCCGAGCCCGGTCACCCCGATCGCCTTGGCGACCTTCGCCGGCCGCCGCTCCACGCGCTGCCGGCGCAGGATCTCGCTCAGCAGGGTCTCGCTGGTCGCGAACGCCTTCACCTGGCTGACCACGATGGACACGCCCGCGTCCCCGGGCGCCGCGTCGGTCGCCTTGCTGCTCGCCTGCAGCCGCGCCCCGGCCGTGTACGGCGGCTCCTGCCCGCTCATGACCGCGCCCACCAGCAGCAGCGGAAGAACCGTCATGGCCAGCAGGAGCGCCCAGTAGCTGCGCACCACCCGCGCGGCGACTTCGTCGATCTCCACGATCTTCCCTCCGGCTTCGTCACGGCCGAGCGTAGGAAGCCGCCATCGCGGAGCAATCGCCCAAAAGACGACCCTGGTCTACGCCGTTTGCAGGGGTCAGCCGGACGGGCGCATGCCGGCGCGCATCGCGAGCGTGATGGCCTCCAGCGCGGAGTGCATGTCGAGCTTGGCCAGCAGGTTCTGCGTGTGCGTCCGGACGGTGTTGGCCGACAGGCCGAGCCGCTCGGCGATCTCCGCGCGGTTCAGGCCGTCCACCATGCACTGGAGGACCTCGCGCTCGCGCGGCGTCAGGCCGGCGAGCAGGTCACCGCTCGGCCCGCCGGCGTCCTGCGTCAGCCTCCGCAGCACCTCGCCGAGCACGTCCGGCGGGATCCAGCCGCCCTGCCGCGCCGCCGACCGGATCACCCGCGCGACCAGGTCGGCGCTCTCGGTCTTGCCGAGCCAGCCCACCGCGCCGCGCCGGACCGCCTGCACCAGCACGTCCAGCTCCGTCATCGCGGTCAGCACCACGACCCGCACGTCCGGGTGCCGCTCGCGGACCCGGTCCAGGACGTCCAGCCCGCTCTCCGCGCCCAGCGTCAGGTCGAGGACGAGCACCCGCGGGCGCTCGGTGGCGGTCAGCGCGAGCGCGCGCCGCCCGTCGGCGGCGATCGGCAGGATCACCAGATCGGGCTCGCGCCCGAGCCGCGCCGCGAGGGCCTCGGCGAACAGTGCGTGATCGTCCACGATGAGGACGCGGATCCGTTCCATCCACCGACCATGACCGGTGCGGGGGCCCGGCGGATCCCGCAAACGCTGTACTCGTTTCGGACGCCCGATTGCCGCCGCGCCCCGCCGCCGGCCGCCGCGGGGAGGACTCGTGCGCGGACGCGGCGGGCCGCCGCCCGGTTCACGCCCGTCCGGAGGCGGTCACCTGGAGTGCGGAACGTTGACCGTCCGCTGCCGGCTGCTGATCCTGTGGCTGTTCAAGGGGACGCACTGGCCTGCAGGGGATGCCACATGAAAGTGCTGATCACTGGGGGAGCCGGGTTCATCGGCAGCACGATCGCCTCCGCCTTCGTCGAGCGCGGGGTCACCCCCGTGGTGCTCGACAGCCTCATCACCGGCCGGCAGGAGTTCACCGCCGGCAAGATCTTCTACCAGGGCGACATCGGGGACGGGGACCTGGTCGACGAGATCTTCCGCGACCACCCCGACATCATCGCCACCGTGCACTGCGCCGCGCTGATCGTGGTGCCCGACTCGATGACGGACCCGCTGCGCTACTACCGGGTCAACCTCTCCAAGACCCTCGACCTCGCGGGGCACCTCGTCCGCAACGGCTGCGACCGGATGATCTTCGCGTCCACCGCGGGGATGTACCGCCCGGAGCCGGACCTCTCGGTCACCGAGACGTCCTTCCTCGAACCGCAGAACCCGTACACCCGCTCGAAGATGATGGCGGAGCTCCTCCTGCAGGACTTCGGCAAGGCCTACGGCCTGCGCGTCATCTCGCTGCGCTACCTGAACCCGATCGGCGCCGACCCGCGGCTGCGCACCGGCCTGCAGAACAGCAAGCCCACGCACGCCCTCGGCAAGATGATCGAGTGCTACACCCTGGGCGTCCCCTTCAAGATCACCGGAGTGGACTGGGAGACCCGGGACGGCACCGCGATCCGCGACTACATCCACGTCTGGGACATCGCCCGCGCCTTCTACGAGGCCGCCGCCCGCTTCGACTCGATCATCCCGCCGGTCGGCGACCACTCGCGCTACGAGGTCGTCAACCTGGGGACGGGCGACGGCACCACCGTCCGCGAACTGGTCGCCGCCTTCCGCGAGGTGGTCGGCGACGGGTTCGCCGCGGAGGACGCGCCGGCCCGCCCCGGCGACGTCGTCGGCGCCTACGTCGACCCGGCCAAGGCCTGGGACCTGCTCGCCTGGAAGCCCGAATACACCATCGAGGACGCCATCCGCCACTCCCTCCAATGGGCCGACCGGCGAAGGGAACTCGACGTCGCCTGACCCCGGCTCGCCCCGCGGCGTGCTGCCCACCCACCGGGCAGCACGCCGCTTCGGTCCGCCCCGCGTGATGTGGTTCACGTCGGGTCGGACCCGTCCATCCGCCCTCCGGCTCCGAACTCCCGGTGTGAGGGCCCGGAGACGGGGCCGGGAGGGACGGATGTGCCAGGACGGCGGACGATCGCGGTCATCGGAGGCGGCGTCTCGGGGTTGACGGCCGCGCACGTCCTGCAGCGGACGTGCGACGTCACCCTGTACGAGGCCGACGAGCGGCTCGGCGGGCATGCGCACACGCATGACGTCGCTGAGGGGGCGGGGCTGCTCGCCGTCGACAGCGGGTTCATCGTGCACAACGACCGGACGTATCCGCTGCTGCGCCGGCTCTTCCGGGAGCTGGACGTGCCCACGCGGGACACGGAGATGAGCATGTCCGTCGCCTGCGGAGGCTGCGGGCTCGAATATGCGGGGGCGCTCGGGCCGTCCGGGTTGTTCGCCACGCCCCGGTCGCTGGTGCGTGGACGGTATTTGCGCATGCTGCGCGAGATTCCGCGTTTCCATCGAGCGGCGCGTGCGCTCTTGGGCGATCCGGGTGACCAGCGGACGCTGGACGAATTTCTACGAGGGCGTTTCTCGTCCTACTTCCGCGCGCATTTCATGACGCCTCTGGTGGCGGCAGTGTGGTCTTGCGCCCCCGAGACCGCCGGCCGCTACCCGGCCCGTTATCTGTTCACGTTCCTGGAAAACCACGGAATGCTCTCCGTGAACGGTTCGCACCACTGGAAGACCGTCGTCGGCGGCTCGCGGACGTATGTGGAGCGGGTGGCCAAGGCATTGACCGCCGTGCACACATCCGCGCCCGTGCGGGCAGTGCGGCGAATGGCTGATGGCGTTGAGGTCCGGGATGAGTCAGGGCAGGCTCGCCTCTTCGACGGCGCCGTCATCGCCACGCATCCGGACCAGGCGCTGGCAATGCGTGCGGACCCAGGCGTGGCGGAGAAGCAACTACTCGGCGCGTTCACGTATTCGCGTAATCCGACGGTATTGCACACCGACGACCGGGTGCTCCCGAAGGCGAACACGGCGCGGGCGGCCTGGAACTACAGCATGGAATCGTGCGAGGCCCGTCCCGGGCATGTCCGCGTGCACTACGACATGAATCGGCTCCAAGGGCTGCCCGGCGATCGTCCGCATGTCGTGACGTTGAACGGCGACGTCGCCGACGAGCACGTGCTGGCGCGCATGGTCTACGAGCATCCCGTCTACACGCCCGAGTCCGTGGCCGCGCAGGGGCGGCTGCACGAACTGAACGACGGTGTTCTCGCCTATGCGGGCGCCTATCACGGGTGGGGCTTCCATGAGGACGGTTGCCGTTCGGGCGTTGAGGCAGCCGCTTCGCTGGGAGGTGTCTGGTGACCCCGGCGCTGTACGAATGCACGCTGACCCATGTCCGCCCGTCTCCTATCCGCAACGCATTCCGCTATGGGACGTATCTGTGGCTCATCGATCTGGATGAGCCACCGCGCCTGCCCTGGCCTCTGCGGATGCTGGCGGGTTTCAATTCCCTGGACCATGGTGAAGGTGCGAGCACGTCGATCAGAGACGACCTGGATGAATTCCTCCTCCAACGAGGATATCTGTCGGCGCCGCGACGAATACTGATGCTCGCTCACGCGCGGGTCCTGGGCCACGTCTTCAACCCGCTCACCGTCTACTGGTGTTTCGCATCGTCCGGCGAGCTGCTGTGCGTGGTCGCCGAAGTCCACAACACCTACGGCGGGCGCCATCGCTACCTCCTGCACACCGACGCAAGAGGACGAGCAGAGACCGGCAAAGAGTTCTACGTGTCGCCCTTCTATCCGGTTGAGGGCGCCTACCGGATGAGCCTGCCCCTTCCGGACGAGCGACTCGCCCTCACCATCGCACTCCACACAACGCCGGGCGACGCGCCATTCATCGCGACACTGCGCGGCACGAGGCGGCGCGCGAACACGCCCGGCCTGCTCGCCGCGTTCGTCCGCCATCCGTGCGCGCCACTGGCCGGCGCGGTCCGCATCCGCGTCCAGGGGATCCGGCTGTACCTGCGGGGGCTCCGCCCACACCCGCGTCCAAGGACATCCCAGGGGGATTCATGACCACCACGCACGTCGACCTGGCGGCCTGGCCGGACGTGGCCGCCGTGCCGAGGCCGGGCATTCGGGCCGCCGTGGCCCGCCGGCTGTTCGAGCACGCGGTGTCACGGCTGCCGATCACCGTCACCTACGGCCCGCCGAGATCCGAGACCACCGGCCCGGTCATGCGCATCGCACGCCCGGACGCCTTCTTCGCACGCCTCGGCGACTCGGGCCTCATCGGCTTCGGCGAGTCGTACATGGCGGGGGACTGGGAGGCCGACGACCTGCCCGCATTGCTGACCACCTTCGCCGAGCGCCTGCCCGCACTCGTCCCGAAGCCGTTGCAGCGGTTGCGCCGGATGGCCGTCCGGCCGCACCCGGCGGACGAGGACGGCGACCTCGACGGCGCCCGCCGCAACGCCGCCCACCACTACGACCTCTCGAACGACCTGTTCGCGCTGTTCCTCGACGAGTCGATGACCTACTCGTCGGCGCTGTTCGACGGGCAGGACGACCTGGCCGCCGCGCAGCGCCGCAAGATCGACCGGCTCCTCGACCTGACCGGGGTCGGGCCGGGCACCCGGGTCATGGAGATCGGCACCGGCTGGGGCGAGCTGGCGGTGCGGGCCGGCCGGCGCGGCGCCCGGGTCGAGTCGCTGACGCTGTCCACCGAGCAGCGCGACCTGGCGACGGCACGGGTGGCGCGGGCCGGCCTGGCCGAGCGCGTCCACGTCGCCGTGCGCGACTACCGCGAGGCCGAGGGCGTGCACGACGTGGTGCTCAGCATCGAGATGATCGAGGCGGTCGGGGAGCGGCACTGGCCGGAGTACTTCGCCACGCTGCACCGGCTCCTCGCGCCGGGCGGGCGCACCGGCCTGCAGGCCATCACGATGCCGCACGACCGGATGCTCGCCTCCCGCGGCACCTACACGTGGATCCAGAAGTACATCTTCCCGGGCGGCCTGCTCCCGTCCACCGAGGCGATCGAGAAGCACGCCGCGGCGGCGGGTCTCGTCCCGACCGACCGCTTCGCCTTCGGCCCGCACTACGCCGAGACGCTCCGCCGCTGGCGGGACCGGTTCACCGAATCGGAGCGCGAGGCGGCCGCATTCGGTTTCGACCACGTCTTCCGCCGCATGTGGAAGTTCTACCTCGCCTATTCGGAGGCGGGATTCCGATCCGGCTACCTCGACGTCCACCAGTTCCTCTTGAGGAAGCACGCATAGCGACGTGGAGCATTGGTGAGGAGGAATCAAGCATGGTGATGACGTTCAATGCCGCCGGCAGGGATGCCGGCGTGGCGCGGTTGCTGCGTCCTGTGCTGGACGGGGTGTTCGGCGGTGCGCCGCCGATCGGGGTTCGTGCTTGGGACGGGAGCTTCACCGGGCCCGCCGACGGGCCCGTCCTCGTCCTCCGCACGCCTGATGCGTTGCGGCGCCTGGTGCGTAATCCCGGCGAGCTGGGGCTCGCGCGCGCTTACGTCACTGGCGAGCTGGACGTGGAGGGTGACCTCATGGAGGGCCTGCGGATGGTGCGTGCCGCGGCCACGCGGCTCAGCCCGCGCGCGGTCGCGGCGGCCGTTCGTGCCGTCCTGGTGCTGGGCGCGGCCGGCCCGCCACCGCCGGCGCCGCGTTCGGAGGCCCGCCTTCGCGGACGCCTGCACACCAGAGCGCGCGACCGGGCGGCCATCGCCCACCACTACGACCTGTCCAACGACTTCTACGCCCAGCTCCTCGACCCGCTGATGGTCTACTCGTGCGCCTACTGGGAGCGCCCGGACATGGACCTTGAGGAGGCGCAGCGCGCCAAGCTCGACCTGGTCTGCCGCAAGCTCGGGCTCCGGCCGGGCATGCGGCTGCTGGACGTCGGCTGCGGCTGGGGAGCGCTCGCCGTCCACGCGGCACGCGAGTACGGCGCCCAGGTCACCGGCGTCACGCTCTCCCGGGAGCAGGCGGACGTGGCCCGGGAGCGCGCCGCCTGGCTGCCGGTCGACATCCAGCTGCGCCACTACCGGGACATCCGCGACGAACCGTACGACGCCGTGTCCTCGATCGAGATGGGCGAGCACGTCGGGCGGCGCGGCTACCCGGCGTTCGCCGCGGCGCTGCACCGGCTCGTCCGCCCGCGGGGCCGGGTGCTCGTCCAGCAGATGTCGCGCGGCGCCGGCGCTCCCGGCGGCGGCGCGTTCATCGAGCGCTATATCGCGCCCGACATGCACATGCGCCCGGTGGGCGAGACGGTCGCGCTGCTGGAGGACGCCGGGCTGGAGGTCGCCGACGTCCACGGCCTCCGCGAGCACTACGTCCGGACGGTCGAGGAATGGCAGGCGACCTTCGAGGCCCGGATCAAGGAGATCACCGCGCTCGTCGGCGAGGAGACCGCGCGAGTCTGGCGGCTCTACCTCGCCGGCGGCGGCCTCGCCTTCGAACAGGGCAGGATGGGCGTGGACCAGATCCTCGCCGTCCGGCGTGACGCCTCGGGCAGCAGTGGCCTCCCGGCCGCCCGCGAATGGGAGTGTCCATGACAGGGTTCGCGTGGAATCTGCTGTTCACGGCGGTCTCGGTCGCCGTGGTCCTCTCCGTTACGTTCGCCGTCGCGCTGCGGCGGGGGCGGCACAGCGTGATCGACGTTGCCTGGGGCCTCGGCTTCGCCGCCGTGGCGCTGGTGAGCCTCGGCGCGTCGGCGGAGGACGGTGATCCCGCCCGGCGCTGGGCCGTCGCCGCGATGACGGTGGTCTGGGGCCTGCGGCTGGCCGGCCACATCGCGTGGCGCAACAGGGGCAAGGGCGAAGATCCCCGTTATGCGGAACTGCTGGGCGACGGCTCGGCCGGCCGCGCCCTCCGCAAGGTCTATCTACCGCAGGGCGTCGTCCTCTGGTTCGTCTCGCTGCCCCTTCAGGTGGCGATGTTCCAGGACGCATCGCCAGGCGCCGCCACCTATGTCGGCATCGCGGTCTGGGCAGTAGGTCTCCTCTTCGAAGCGGTCGGGGATCACCAACTCGCCCGATTCACCCGCGACCCCGCGAACAAGGGCAAGGTGATGGACCGGGGCCTCTGGCGCTACACCCGTCACCCCAACTATTTCGGCGACTCCCTCGTGTGGTGGGGCATCTTCCTGACCGCCTGCGACCACTGGACGGGACTCCTCACCATCGCGTCGCCCATCGTGATGACCGTCCTGCTCGCCAGGGGCACCGGAAAGCCGCTACTCGAACGCCGAATGGCCCACACCCGCGACGGCTACGCCGACTACGCGGCCCGCACCAGCGGCTTCGTCCCACTGCCGCCCCGCCACTAACGGAACCGAGATCTCCTCGGGAGAACCTAAGAGGACGATGGGTTCGAGTGGGGACGGTGTCGCGGGAGGGCGGTCATGGGCGCGGGGCATCAGGTGGCGTTCTTCGAGAGAGAACTCGGTTCCGCCGATCCCTCCCGTCGTGCCGCCGCGGTCAAGGGGCTGAGCCGCCTTCCTGGGCATGCCGGCGAACTGGCGGCCTTGGCCGCGGACACCTCACCCCAGGTACGGGCGGCGGTCGCGTTGGGGCTCGGGCGGCAGGGAGAGGCGGCGCCGGTGGCGCCCCTGGTGGCACTGTGCTCCGACTCCGACGCCGAGGTCCGGCGGCGCGCGGTCAACGCCCTGGACCGGCTCGGCGCCGCGGGGCCCGACGTGTGCGCGGCCTTCGTCCGGCTGGCCGGCGATACCGGGCTCCGCAACCGTGCCGCCGTCCTGGCCTGGCTGCTCCGGCACCGGGTGCCGGTGCCGGCCGTAACGCTGGTGCCGCTCCTCGCCGCCACCGACTCGCTGCTCTGGAGTCCGGCCAGGCTCCTGCTGCGACTGCTGCCCGAGGCCGACGCCGTCCTCGCCGACCTGGTGCGCACCGGCACGGGTGAGGTGCGGCGCCGGGCGCTGGACATGCTGGCCATGCCGCAGGCCGGCGTCCCCGATCTGGGTTCGCAGGACGATCCCGACGCGCGCGAAGCGGCCTGGCGCCGGTTGTGGAATCCCGCGCCACGCGTGGTCGAGGCGCTGCTGTCCGCCGTCTCGGACGCGACCGAGCCGCACGCGTGCCGAGTGCTGCTCGGCGCGCTCGCCGCGCACCGCGTGACCGGCGCCGTGGCACCGGCGGCGGCCTGGCTGGACGACCCGGAAATCGGGCCTGGCGCGGCCGAGGCACTGGCCGCGGCCGGGACGGTCGAAGCCGTCGCCGCGCTGCGCCGGTCCGCCATGGCGCCCGGTCGGCGGGATGAGCGGCTGCGCGGCACGGCCGTCCGGTGCATGGGCGCCGCCGGTGGCGTCCCCGATGCGGAGCTGCTGTTCGGCCTGCTCGACGACCCCGCCGATCCGGTGCGCTTCGGCGCGGTCGCCGGGCTTGGGGCGTTCTTCAGGCGGTTCGAGCCGAGTGCCACGGGTCGCCTTGAGCGGTGGCGGGCCGAACGGTTCCCCGGCATTCCGGCCCTGCCTCCCGCGGATGATCCCGAGGTGCGCGAACTCGCGCACCGGTCGGCCGCGCGGCTGACGCACATGCTTGAGCGGGATGTCGAGCACGCCGACGACTACCACAACGCCCTGTGGAACATCCCGGAGGTGCGCCCGCTGCTACCCGCACTGCTCGAAAACCCCGAGGGCCGGGTGCGCTCCACGGCGCTGCATCTCGCCGAGCGGTTCGGAGACGTGGACTTCGCCGCCCGGCTGCGGCTGCTGCACGACGCCCACCACCACGTCCGGCAGGGCGCGGCCTTCACCTTCATGCGTTTGGCGGCTCGGCACCGGCTGACACCGGACGAGCAGAACGCGCTACGCCCCCACCTCGAACAAGCGCAGAACGACCCGGACCACTACGTCCGTACCCGCGCGACCCAGACACTCCCGCACCTCAGCGGGGACCGGTAAGCCGGGCCGCCGACTAGCGCGGGGTCAGGGTCACGGGGAACTCGGTGACGCCTCTCACGAAGGCGTTGGGGAGGAAGCGGGGGCCCTCGGAGTCGGCCCATTCGGCCGTGGCCACGCGGGCCATGAATTCCTCGAAGAAGATCTGGAGTTCCAGGCGGGCCAAAGAGGCGCCCAGGCAGAAGTGGGGCCCCAGGCCGAAGGCTATGTGGTCGCCGGGGCGGCGGGTCACGTTGAAGGCGCCGGGGTCATCGAAGACGGATTCGTCGCGGTTGGCGGAACCGTACATGAGGAGGATCTGGCCGCCGGACGGGATTTCCACGCCCGCTATCTCGGTGTCGGTGGCGGCCACCCGGCACATGTTGAGGATCGGGGTCGTCCAGCGGACGAACTCCTCGACCGCGTCCGGTATGAGGGACGGGTCGTCGCGCAGTTTCCGCCATTCGGACGGGTGCTCGATCAAGGCGTTCAGTGCCGTCGCAATGACCGTGCGAGTTGTTTCGGCGCCGCCGACCAGCAGCAGGAGGGCCTCGTGCGCCAGGTGGTCGTCGTCGTAGGCGGGCTGGTCGGAAGCCGCGTTCGACCAGATGGAGAGCAGGTCGTCGGTGGGGCAGGCACGCCGTTCCTTAGCCATTTCGAGGACGGCCAAGGCGTACTCGCCGGCGGCGATCGTCGCGTCGTCGGTGATGTAGCGGGTGCCCCCGCCCGCGATGACGGCCGTCGCCGACCAGTGGACGAGCTGCGGCCACGCGTCCTCCGGGAAGCCGAGCAGCCAGCCGATGACGCGGGCCGGCAGGGGAGCGGCGAGGGCGGGGACGGCGTCCACGGTGCCCGCGTCCAGAGCCTTCGTGATGCAGTCGACGGCGGTCGCGCGGATCCGGTCGGCGTAGCGGGAGACGCCGCGCGGGGTGAAGCGCTGGTAGACCATGCGGCGCCGGTGCGCGTGCTCCGGGTCGTCCTGGCCGATCATGGACGGGTCGGCCGGGAGCTGCGGGCGGTAGCCGCCGGAGTTCGTCCAGACGCGGGGGTTGCGTTCGACGGCGAAGACGTCGGCGTGCCGCGAGACGCCCCACAGGCCGTTCCCGGTGTCGTGGTAGACGGGGGCGTCGGCGCGCAGCCGGGCGTAGACGGTCCAGGGGTCGGTGGCGTACATCGTGCCGTCGAGCAGGTCGATGTCCAGGGTCGTGCTCATCGGGCTCACTCCTCGGTGGTGACGCCGCGCAACGCGTCGGCGCCGAACAGGGGCTCGAAGACGGCGCGGTAGATCCGCATCTGGACCAGCGTCTCACCAAGCAAGCGGTAGGTCTATCGTGGCCTCGGGGCGGTGCGCCGGTAAAGGGGTGCGACGCCCGGGATGGACGCGTTCGGGGGCAATGTGCGGAAGAATGGGGGCGGCCACAGCGAGGAGGGGTTTTGAGCGGCGATGTGCGGTTCACCGTCACGCGGACGCTGAGCAAGGACCAGCAGGCGCGGCGCGAGCGGCTGATCGATTCGGCCCGGGACCTCGCGCTGGAGGGCGGGTACCCCGCCGTGACCATGCACGATGTCGCGGACCGCGCCGGCGTCGCCCGCGCGACCGTCTACCGGTACTTCGCCACCAAGGACCACCTGCTCACCGAGGTCGCGGCGACGTGGGCGCACCGGGTCACCGACGACATCGACGCGCTCGCGGTCGGCGACACCCCGCTGGAGCGGCTCACCGCGCTGCTGGAGCGGATCGTGCACGTCGCGGCTGAAGAGCCGACCCTGACATCGGCGATCATTCAGGCCGTGACCTCGGACGACTCCAGCGTCGACGACGCCCGGACCGTGCTGTTCCTGTTCCTGCGCGACCGGCTCTCCACCGCGATCGGCGACCCGGTCCCCGAGCGGGACGACGTCGAGATCGTCCTCGGGCACATCCTGCTCTCCGCGCTGATCAGCCTGGCGTCGCTGCGCCAGCCGGTCGAGGAGGTCGCCACGATGGTCCGCACCGCCGGGCGGCTGGTGCTGGCCGGGGCGTTCGCCGCCCCCGCGCCGAGCTGACTTGGTCCACGGGACGCGGCTCCGATTGGACCTGGGACATGGACCATCCCAGTCATAGCGTCCCCATATGAATAATCCACTGCTGTTCTTGCTGGCCGCGTTGACGCTCGTCGCCATCCCCGGCCCGAACCACCTGTACATCACCACGCGCAGCATCGGCGAGGGGCGCCGTGCGGGGATCGCGTCCGCGCTCGGCGTCGAGACCGGCACGCTCGTGCACATCGGCGCGGCGGCGGCCGGGCTGTCCGCCGTCGTCGCCGCGTCCGCGACCGCGTTCGGGTTCCTGCGCTACGCGGGCGCCGCATACCTCGTCTACCTCGCGTACCGGACGCTCCGCAGCCGCCATGCCGCCGGCGAGCCCGACCTCCAGCCGCGGCCGCTGCCCCGCGTCTACCTGGACGGCGTGCTCGTGAACGTCCTCAACCCGAAGGTCGTGCTGTTCTTCCTCGCGTTCCTGCCCCAGTTCGTCGACCAGGCCGCGGGCGCCGTGCCGCTGCAGATCGCGGTGATGGGCGCCGTGACCGCGCTCATCGGGCTGACCGTCGACCTCGTTTACGCGGTCGCGGCCGGTTCCATCGGCGCCTGGCTGCGGGCGCGCCCGGTGTTCCAGCGGCGGCAGCGGTACGCGACCGGCGTCATCTACCTGGGCCTCGGCGCCGCCGCCGTGTTCGCAGGCCCCGGCGCGCGCCGCACGTGATCTTTGTCAGTCCACTGACAACCGCCGGGGCGCATTGCGTAACCGTTCTTGCAGCCGCCCCGCCCCGCCGTCGGTAGCTTCCCGGAGGGGAGGTGCGAACGGTGACCACGCCGCTGGAGGAACGCTCGCCGCTGAAACCGTGGGCCGGGGTCCCGAGCGAGCTGTCCACCATGTTCCGGCCCCACCTGGACGCCCTCGCCGAGGAGATGATCGAGGAGATCCTCGCCGGCATCCCCGAGTACTCCCGCCCGCAGGACGAGGAGTACGCGCGGCTCGTCCGGCTCGCCGTCGAGGGCGCGCTGCGCCAGTTCGTCGACCTCATCATGGACCCCGAGAGCTCCTGGGAGCCGGTCGCCGCCGTCTACCGCGAGATCGGCTGGGCCGAGGCCCGCGAAGGCCGCAACCTGGACATCCTGCAGACGTCGCTGCGGCTCGGCGCCCGGGTCGCGTGGCGCCGGCTCGCCGCCGAGTCCGAGCACTACAACATCTCCCGCCGCACCCTCGCCAGCATCGCCGAGGCCATCTTCGCGTTCCTGGACGAGATCGCCCGCGCCGCCACCGAGGGCTACACCAAGGCCCGCGAGCAGGAGGCCGGCGAGCTGGAGCACCGCCGCCGGCGGCTGCTGGACATGCTGCTCGCCGAGCCGCCCGCCGCCCCGCAGGCCGTCGCCGACCTGGCCCGCCTCGCGCAGTGGCGCGTCCCGCGGACGGTCGCGGCCGTCGTCCTGTACGAGCGGGGGCAGCAGCCGTTCTCGCACCCGTCGCTGCCGCCCGACGTGCTCTCGGACGTCAACCGCCGCGAGCCGTGCCTGCTCGTCCCCGACCCGGAGGGCCCCGGGCGCGGCCGGATGCTGGAGTCGGCGCTGCGCACCTGGGTGGCGGCGCTCGGCCCGACCGTCCGCGTCGAGGACGCGGCCAAGTCGCTGCGCTGGGCCCGCGAGGCGCTGCCGCTCGCGCGCCGCGGCATCGTCCCGTCCGACCGGCTGATCCGCTGCGCCGACCACATGCCGGCGCTCGTCGTGTTCAAGGACGAGGAGCTGGTCCGCGCGGTCGCCGACCTGCGGCTCGCGCCGCTGCGGACCGTCCGGCCGCGGCACCGCGAGCGGCTGATGCGGACGCTGCTCGCCTGCCTGCAGAACGGGTTCAACGCCACCGAGGTCGCGACCCGGCTGCACGTCCACCCGCAGACCGTCCGGTACCGGCTGCACCAGCTGGAGGAGCTGTTCGGCGGGCGGCTGCACGAGCCGGACGCGCGGCTGGAGATGGAGATGGCGCTGACCGTCTGGCTCACCGCCCCGCCCAGCGCTCCATCAAACGATTGACGGGTTTTCGTCCGAGCGCCTAGCGTGTGGACATGACCAGCAGCGATTCCGGCCGGGACCGGATCCTGGACGCCGCCACGCGGCTGTTCGCCGCGCTCGGCTACGACGGGACGTCCACCCGCATGATCGCCGAGACGGCCGGGCTCAACGTCTCCACCGTCGCCTACCACGTCGGCGGCAAGCGCGACCTGTACCTCGCCGTGATGGAACGCGCCCACCTGGCCGAGCGCGCCGCCCTCGACGCGGCGCTCGCCGAGATGGCCCTGGACGCCGAGGGGCTGCTGACGCTGGTCGACCGCTACGTAGACTTCTGCATCGAGCGTCCGGAGGTGCCCGCGCTGTGGATGCACCGGTGGCTGTCGGACGCCGCCGACGTCGCGCACCTTGAGGACCAGTACGTCCGGCCGCTCATGCGGATGGTCACCGAGGCGGCCCGCGAGATCGTCCCGGACGGCGTCGACGTCGAGTTCGTCGTGTGGACCGTCGTCTGGTGCACGCACGGGTTCGGCTGCGGCGGCGTCCTCGACGCCGGCGGGCACCGCGGGGGCCTGGACGACCCGCGCGCCGTCGCCCGGTTCCGCGCGCACATGCGCCGCACCGTCGCCGCGGCGATCCGGTCGCCCGCCGGCAGCGCCGCATGACCGCCGCGCTGCCCCGGCGGCGGCTCCTCGGCTACGGCGTCGGCTCGATCGGCACCGGTGTGTTCTCCTCGGTCCCCGGGCTGCTGCTCCTCTACTACCTGACCGACGTCCTCGGCGTCTCCGCCGCGATCGCCGGGGCCGTCCTCGTCGTGCCCAAGGCGTGGGACGTGCTGCTCAACCCGATCGTCGGCGCCGCCAGCGACCGCGAGGCCGTCCGCACCGGGCGCCGCACCCGGCTGCTGCTGCTCGGCGCGCTGACGCTGCCGTTCCTGTTCGCCGCCATGTTCGCCGTCCCGGCCGACTCGCCGGGCGCCGCCGCCGTCTGGGCCGGGGTCATGTTCCTGCTGGCCGCGTCCGCGTTCGCCTGCTTCCAGGTGCCCTACGTCGCGCTGCCCGCCGAGATCTCCGACGACCCGTCCGAGCGGGGGCGCGCGATGGCGTGGCGCGTCGTCTGCGTGACGCTCGGCATCCTGGTCGCCGGCGGCGCCGCGCCCGCCCTGACCGACGCCGCCGGCGGCGGGCGCGCCGGATACGCGCTGATGGGCGCCGCGATCGGGCTCGTGATGGGCGTCGCGATGGTGGCGAGCACGGCGGCGACCCGGTGGATCCCGTCCCGGCCGGGGCCGCGCCCGCTCGGGCTGGCCGCCGCGCTGCGCACCGCCCGCGGCAACCGGCCGTTCTTCCTGCTGGTCGCCGCCTGCGTGGCGCAGATCCTCGCCGTCGGGATCATGCTGGCCGGCGCGCCGTACATCGCGACCTACCGGCTGGACGACTACGGGCTGACCTCGGCGATGTTCATCTGCATGGTCGGCCCGAGCGCGTTCGCGGTGCCGGTGTGGCGGTGGCTGTCGCACAGGTACGGAGTCGTCGAGTGCTACATCGCGGGGGTGCTGCTGCTCGCCGCGACGGGCCTGGCGAGCTATCCGCTCATCACGTCCGTCCCGGGCGTGCTGCTGCTCGCCGGCCTGGTCGGTGTCGGCTACGCGGCCGTGCAGTACCTGTCGCTGGTGCTGCTGCCGGAGACCGTCCACGCCGATGCCGGACGGACCGGGCACGCGCAGTCCGGCGCCTTCACCGGCCTGTACACGGCGGCCGAGACCGGCGCGCTGGCCCTCGGACCCGGCGTCTTCGCGCTGGTCCTCGCCGCCTCGTCGTTCCGGTCGTCCGATTTCGACACCCCCGTCGTGCAGCCCGGCTCGGCGCTCACCGGGATGAGCGTCGGGTTCACGCTCGTCCCCGCCGCGCTGCTGCTGATCAGCGTCCCGCCGCTGCTCGCGTACCGGCGGGCGACCGGCCCCCGACCCGTAGAGGAAGCACCGGAACATGCCGTCTGACCACCTCCCGGAGGCGGGCCGCCCGGCCGCCGGGCTGCTCACCGAACTCGCCCGGCTGCGGGAGGGCGACCTGCCCGTCCGCGGCGGCCAGGTCACCGCCTACGTCTACGACACCGGACGCGAGGCGGTGCACGACCTCGCCGCCACCGCCTACCTGGAGATGCTGGAGGTCAACTGCCTGGACCCCACCGCGTTCCCCAGCATCGTCGCCCTGGAGCGCCAGGTCGTCGGGTTCGCGGCGGACCGGCTGGGCGGCGGATCGGGTGTTTTCAGCAGCGGCGGCACGGAGTCGATCATGCTGGCGGTGAAGGCCGCCCGGGACGCCCGTCCGGTGGAGGGACGGCCCCAGATCGTCCTGCCCACGACGGCGCACCCCGCGTTCCACAAGGCGGCGCACTACCTCGGCATGGAGGTCGTGCACGTCCCGGTCGACGACGCGTTCCGCGCCGACCCGGCTGCGATCGAGGCCGCGCTGACTCCCCGCACGGTCCTCGTCGTCGTCTCCGCACCGTCCTATCCGCACGGTGTCATGGACCCGATCCCGGAGGTCGCCTCTCTGGCGTTCTCAGCGGGCGTCCTGTGCCACGTTGACGCGTGCGTCGGCGGCTGGGTCCTGCCCTGGCTGCGGGAGAACGGACGCGACGTCCCGCCGTTCGACCTCTCCGTGCCGGGCGTGACGTCCCTTTCCTGTGATCTGCACAAGTACGGGTACTCGCCCAAGGGCGCCTCGGTCGTCCTGTTCGCCGACGAGTCGCTCCGCCGGCACGCCTACTTCGCGTCCGCCGAATGGCCCGGATACACCGTCATCAACGCGGGCGTGCAGAGCAGCAAGAGCGCCGGCCCGCTCGGCGCCGCGTGGGCGACGCTCATGGCGATCGGCGCGCAGGGCTACCGCGACCTCGCCGAGAACGCGATGAAGGCGGCGGAGCGGCTGCGCGCGGGCGTCGCCGGCATCCCCGGCCTGCGGGTGCTCGGCGACCCCGTCGCGCCGCTCGTCGCCGTCGCGTCCGACGACCCGGAACTGGACGTGTTCGTCCTCGCCGACGAGGCCCGCGCACGCGGCTGGTTCTTCCAGCCGCAGCTGTCCTACCAGGGCATTCCGCCGAACCTGCACTTCACCCTGACCGGCGTCAGCGACGTCGGCGCCCTCCTGGCGGCGCTGGCCGACGCGGCGAAGGCGGCCCGCGCCGCCGGGCCGCCGGACGTCCCGTCCGACCTGGTGGACGCGCTCGCCGGCCTGGACCTCGACAGCCTCGACGACGCCGGTTTCGCCGGGCTGCTCGCCTCGGTCGGCGTCGACCTGGCCGGCGGCGGCGAACCCGAGATGGCCGTGGTCAACGCCATCCTCGACGCGCTGCCGCCCGCCACCCGCGAGGCCCTCCTGATCCGCTTCCTGTCGGCCCTGTACGCGTGAGCGCCCTGCCCGCGTGACCGTGCTCAGCCCAGCCGGATTAGCCGCTTGACGATGGACGGGTCCCGGACCCAGTCCACCTTCAGCGGCACCCGCGCCGCGCCGGCGTTCACGACGCCGACCTGATCGCCCACTTCGGCGTCGGCCGGCGGCTCACCTTCGAACCGCACCGGCACCGTGAGCCCGGGCCAGCCGACGACGGTCACCGGCGACGTGGCGTCCAGCCCGGTGCGGCCGTCCAGGCCGTCGTCGAGGTAGGCGGCCATGTCCCCCTTGCGGGCCAGGGGCGCCGCGACCAGCGCCCGCTCGGCCGCGACGAGGACGCTCTCCGCCGAGTTGACGGCGTCGGCCGCGCTGGGGGACTTCTGCCCCATCACCGCGCCCACGATCAGCGTCATCGCGCCGCCGACGTTCTTGTGCGCCGCGAACACGAAGTTCCCGCCGGCGGCGTCGGTGTATCCGGTCTTTCCGGCGACCACGCCGTTGCGTCCCAGGATGAAGTTGCCGCCCTGCCGCGGGGGCCCGCCGCCGTCCGGCACGTACGTCCGGTTGTTCACGATCTCGGTGAAGGCCGGGATCTGCATGGCGGCCCGCATCAGCTTCACCTGGTCGGCGGCCGTGCTGACCGTCCCGGAGTCGTAGCCGCTGGGGTCGGTGTAGCGGGTGCCGGTCATCCCCAGCGACTTGGCCGCGGCGTTCATCTTCGCGACGAACGCCTGCTCGTTGCCGGAGTCCCAGCGGGCGAGCTCGTGCGCCAGGTCGTTCGCCGAGATGATGAGCAGCGCCTCCAGCGCCTTGCGCTGCGTCAGCCGCTGGTTCGCGGTGACGCCGAGCAGCGACTCGCCGCGCTTCTTGCGGGCCGGGATCTGCGCCGCCGCCTGCGGCGACACCGTCAGCACCGGGCCCGCCTCGCCGGTGCGCAGCGGGTGGTCCTTCAGGTACACGTAGGCCGTCATCACCTTGGCGACACTCGCCGTGGGCGTCGGCGCGGACCCGCCCGAGGAGCCCATCGTCCCGACGCCGTCCACGTAGACGACGGACTGCCCTGCCGTCGGCCACGGCAGCGTCGGCGCCTGCCCCGGGAACGTGTGGCTCGACGCGACGACCAGCCGCACCTTCGGCTCAGGCGGCGGCCGCAGCAGCTGCCCGGTGACGACCCCGGCCACGAGCACCACGGCGGCCATCAGAACGACGAGCCAGCGCCGGCCGCCCTTCTTCTCCTCGACCGG
>NZ_SMKY01000619.1 GCF_004349235.1 Actinomadura darangshiensis
CCCCCGGCGGTGGTGCACCACCGCCGGGGGCGTTGCCGCGTTCCGGCAGCTTGACGCCCTGCTTCTCCAGGCAGATGCGGAACGAGGCCATCGGGTCGGCACCGGCGCCCTTGCCAGAGCCCGTGTCCGCGTCGCCACCACCCCCACATGCCGCGCTGAGCAGCAGCACACCCGCAGCGGTCAGGACGCCGAACAGCCGACGATATGCACTTGCGTTGGACGTCACCATGAATCCCTTTCGATGTTCAGCAACCCGAGTTCTGGCCGACGCATCCGGTCACGAAGTCCGCCAGCGCCGCCAGGTCGCCGACGACGGTCGCCCGGGGCCGGTCGCCGCCCGTCCGAGCCGGAAAGGAACGGACGTCGCCTCCAGCCCGATGCGCGGAGGGCTCTCGCCCACGGTGCGGGCGGCGACCGAACCTTCCGCGTCCGCGAGTCCGTAGACCGCGAAGCCCGAGCCTGGCCAGCGGGCCAATCCCCCGGTTGCTTCGCTCGCCTTGCAGAGCGGCATCAACGGGCTGAGCCCTTGGTCACCGTGTTCGCGGTTACCGAGCCGTCTGTACCTGTGGAACCGCGGACGACGATGGTTGAGCCCTTGCCGAGGTTCCGCAATTTGCCGTCCTTGGTGATGAGGACCTTGGTCGTGCCGTTCGTCGTGACCTTCACGGTCTGCCCGGACGATGTGCGCAGGTAGATGGTGTTGCCCACGACCTTGGTGACGGTTCCAGTGGTCCCCGCTACACCACCCGGACCTCCGGACCCCCGGCCGCCCCCGGGCATTCCACCGGCGCCGGGTTGCCCGCCGAAGGCAGGGGCTCCGCCGCCGTAGCCGGACCTGGTGCGTCCGCCTTCAGGGCCGGCCGCCTGGCCCCCAGGGCTGGACGGACGAGAACCGTCCGACGACCACTTCTGCGCCTGGACACCGCCGAGGAACCCGGCGACAAGAATGATGCCCGCCGCGAGGTAGAGCGTTGGCCCTGGCGGAACGCGCCGCTGCGGCCGAGCCGCCAGTTCGGTGTCGAGGTCTTCGTTGAATGGCGAGTTTGCGAGCAATTCCGCGTCCGTCGTGGGTGCGTCCGCCATGCTCTGTCCTTTCGTCGCGGCCGCCCGACCCGAATCCGAGCGATCGACCTGTTCGCGCTGCTCCTCCCAGCCGACCGATCCTCGCCCGCTGAAACCGCCTCTCACGCCGGCCCCCTCATGACGCGGCCCCGGAAGGCTTCTCCCATGTATCCGTCGCGGCGGCGGTCCTTCCCACGGCGTCGTCGAGCGCGTGCGGTAGGGACGGCCGGACAAACGCTGGCGCGGCTGTGAAGGACGCGTGGTCGCCGAGCACGGCCGCCACGTCCACTGCGCGCAACCGCACAGGTGCGAGAGACGCTGACGCGGCTGTGAAGTGCGCGTGGTCATCGGGTACGGCAGCTGCACATGGGAGGACGGGGGCGGTCGGTGCGGGTGGTCGGTGCGGGTGGTCGGTGCGGGTGGTCGGTGCGGGTGGT
>NZ_SMKY01000620.1 GCF_004349235.1 Actinomadura darangshiensis
TGCGCGGACGTCCCCGTCACCATCGCCTGGGGCACCAAGGACCGCCTGCTCCTGCGCAGCCAGGCCGTCCGCGCCCAGCGCCGCCTCCCGAACGCCCGCTTCGTGTGGCTGGAGGGCTGCGGCCACGTCCCCATGGCGGACGACCCGCCCCTCGTCGCGAAGGTCCTCCTGGAAGGCAGCGCCCACCCCCTGAAAACCGAAGCCGCCGCCTGATCCGCATTGGCGCGGCAAGGGCCCCGGGTTAGCATCCGATCATGGGCTCCGGCTATCGAATCCTCGACGAAGAGCAGGTAGAGCATTTCCTCGACCGGGGATACGTCGTCATCAACGACTGCTTCTCCCCGGAGGCCGCCGAAAAGTACACGGCCACCATCTGGACGCGCCTCGGCTACGACCGTGACGACCGATCAACCTGGACCGAACCTGCGACCCACCTGCCGGCACACCGCGAGATGGACATCAAGGAGTTCGCACCCAAAGCATGGGACGCGGTCTGCGACCTCGTAGGCGGCGAAGACCGGATCGAGCAGCCCTACAACTGGGGCGACGGCTTCGTCGTCAACCTCTCCCAGGGTTCGGAACGGCCGTGGGAACCGGCATCTCCGCAATCCCCCGGCTGGCACAAGGACGGCGACTTCTTCCGCCACTTCCTAGACTCCCCCGAGCAGGGCCTGCTCACGCTGGTGCTCTGGTCGGACGTCCGCCACCAGGGCGGTGCCACCTTCGTCGCAGCCGACTCGATCGCCCCCATCGCCCGCTTTCTAGCCGCCCACCCCGAGGGCATCCTGCCCACAGACTTCCCGTACGCGGAACTGGCCGGCCAATGCACGGAGTTCGCAGAGGCCACCGGCCGCATCGGCGACGTCTACCTGCTGCACCCCTACCTCCTCCACGCCAAGTCGCAGAACATGCTCCGCCTACCACGCTTCATCACCAACCCACCGGTCACACTGGCCGAGCCGATGAACTTCGACCGCCCAAACCCCAGCGAGTTCTCCCTCGTAGAACGAGCTGTCCTGCGCGGCCTAGGCGTAGACCACTACACATTCACCCCGACCGGTGAGCGAGCAGAGATAGTCCCCGAACGAGTCCTACGCCAAGCCCGCATGAAGACCAAAGAAAAGGCCCGCCTAGCAGCGCAGTCCTCCCGCCCCCCAGGCAGCCATCCGGACGTAAAGCGCAGACCCCCATTACTTGGATGAAGTCGGCCGCAGGGCGCTCAGCACGTCCACCACCTCGGGGACTTGGCACCTGGGGAAATGAAGTTGCGCCGACTCGGATGGCTGAACGCCCTTCTGACTGGGCAGAAGATAGACGTAGTTCTCCCATGCGTCGGGGTGGGTCCAGCGTCCGAACCGTTCGCCGAAGGTGGGCGCCGTGGCCAGATGGGCGAGCAGGGTCTGAGCGTCTTGGACTGGCATCTTCACCCAGGCTCGACCGAGGTGATAGACAGCGTGACGGCGTCGTCCCCGCCC
>NZ_SMKY01000621.1 GCF_004349235.1 Actinomadura darangshiensis
CCCACCCACCCCCAAAACGACAAACACCGACAGCAGTGCCCCGAACTGTCCGATCCTGCTAGGACGAGACGCTCGGCAAGCCCACCAGGGCGTACAACCCGGTCAGGCAGGGCGAGGTGGCGCACATGGTCCGGCCGACGGACGCAGCACTGAGACTCCTGCGTGAACGGGATGGCCCGTTGGGCTGAACTCAGAGCGTTGCCGAGCTGGACGGTGAGCAGAGGGCGGTCTCGGCGACCCGCATGACGCGCTGGAAGTCGTTCATGTCGGCGGGCTCTGTGGTGACGGCGAGGGCGAGGGCGGAGCCGGGGCGGCCGCTCCGGTCGACGAGGACGCCGGCCAGCATCGAGTAGCCGTGCATCTGCCCTGCGTGGCCGACCAGGTCTCCGCAGGACAGATGGTTGAGCTCTAGCCCGAGCCCGTACTGGTCGACCGCACCCCCGGCCGGGACCATGTGGCGCATCTCCGCTAGTTCGGCCGGTCGCAGCAGACGGCCCCGCAGCAGCGCGCCGAAGAACCTGTCGATCTCCGCAGGCGTGGAGATCATGTCACCGGCCGCGTCCATGTGGCTCGTGTCCTGCTCGGTCACGTCGACCAGACCGGGCGCCTTGATGTAGCCGCGGGGGTGCGGGCCCCTGATGCGGTACGCGCGGGGATCTGGGGAATAGGTGTGCCGCAGCCCGAGTGGGCGGACGATCCGGTGCTGGACCTCGTCCCGCCAACTTGGCGTTCCGGTGACCTGTTCGATCAGTTTCCCAAGAAGCAGGTACCCAGTGTTGGTGTACGACCAAGGACCGGGGGCGGGCTCCAGGGCCAACGCACCGTGGATCAATTCGTCCCGGTCGTGGTGCCGGAACCGCTGATCGGCCCATTCCCGGCCGTGGGGTAGCAGGGGACCCGGGTCGGGCAGGCCGCTGGTGTGCTGGAGCAGTTGCCGGACGGTGATCGTGCGGCCGTCGCCACCTCGCCCGCGGACGACTCCCGGCAGGTATTCCTCCACCGGCGCGTCCAGCCGTACCCGCCCCTCGCCGACCAACTGCAGCACGACCGTCGCAACGAACGCCTTGGTGGTCGAGCCGATGCGCACCAGCCCGTTCGACGGGACGGGACGGCCCGTCCGCACATCCCCGGTCCCGCTCCGCAACGTGACGGCCGTGCGTCCGGTGACCGTCAGGAGGGCGCCTGGAACACCGACGTCCCGCACCATCGCGTCAAGCTCCTGCTGAAGACGCCCGGTCGAGTTCGAAGCGGCGACGGGCGGTGCCACCGCGGCGGCCCCCGCCACAACGACACCGAGCACGGCCACCAACGCGGCACTGATACGGCAGCTGTAGATCGTGACTTCGGGTATGTCGCTGCTGGTCGGCGGGGCAGCTGGGGGTGATCACGATCGGGTGGAGTCCCGGACATGCGGGACGGCCGCCCGGATCGTTGTTTTGTGTGACGA
>NZ_SMKY01000622.1 GCF_004349235.1 Actinomadura darangshiensis
CGACAACCCGCCCCCACCGGCAAGCACACGGCTGACGCCGTCGTGCTCGCTGGGTATCGCTGGTGCGCTGCTGGACGATCCGGCGGTGCTGACGCGGAGGGCGGTGGCTATTCGAGTGGCGTAGACGAGGCCCTCTAGCAGGGAGTTGGACGCGAGGCGGTTGGCGCCGTGGACGCCCGTCCAGGCGACTTCACCGCATGCGTACAGACCCGCGACGGACGTCCGCCCGTAAAGGTCCGTGCGGACGCCGCCGCTGGCGTAGTGGGCGGCGGGGACGACCGGGATCGGCTCGGTCGCCGGGTCGATGCCGTGGTGCCTGCACGCGGCCGAGATGGTCGGGAACCGGCTCTCCCAGGTGGCCGCGCCGAGGTGGCGGCCGTCAAGGAGCATGTGGGACGCGCCGGTCTCGTGCATCCGGTTCGTGATTCCCTTGGTGACGACATCGCGCGGGGCGAGTTCGGCAAGTTCGTGGCGTCCGACCATGAAGCGCTCGCCGCCGTGGTCGACGAGGTGGACGCCCTCCCCTCGGACGGCCTCGGAGATCAGCGGCTGCTGCCCGGTCGCGCCCTCGCCGAGCCACAGCACCGTCGGGTGGAACTGGACGAACTCCAGGTCGGTGACCTCGGCCCCGGCGCGCAGTGCGAGCGCGACGCCGTCGCCCGTCGAGACTTCGGGGTTCGTCGTGGCGGAGAAGACCTGGCCGAGCCCGCCGGTGGCGAGCACGACGGCGCGGGCGCGGACGGCACCGACGCCGCCCGGCTGGCCCTCGCCCATGACGTGCAGGGTGATCCCGGCGGCGCGTCCACCGGCGTCCTTCAGCAGGTCGAGCACCAGCGCGTGCTCGATCACCTCGACGCCGGAGTCCTTGAGCGCGGCGAGGAGAGCGCGGCTGATCTCGGCGCCGGTGGCGTCGCCGCCGGCGTGCGCGATGCGGGAACGGTGGTGGCCGCCCTCGCGGGTGAGGGCGAGGTCGCCGCCGGCGCGGTCGAACGCGGCGCCGAGCCCGATCAGCCCGCGGACGGCGTCCGGGCCCTCGGTGACGAGCACCCGGACGGCGTCCTCGTCGCACAGCCCGACACCGGCGGTCAGGGTGTCGGCGAGATGCTCCTCAGGCGTGTCGTCGGCGGCGAGCGCGGCGGCGATGCCGCCCTGCGCCCAGCGGGTGGAGCCGGCGTCCAGGAGGGCCTTGGTCACGAGCAGAACCCGCCCGTGCGGACGGCAGCGCAGCGCGGCGACGAGGCCCGCGATACCGGATCCGACGACGACGACGTCAGTGTCTCTGGTCCAGCCGGGCGCGGGTGCGTGGAGAACGGAAGGGATCACGAGCCCTCCTCCAGGGTCGGTTCTCGTCATTATGACCCTAACCCCGGACCACTCGACCC
>NZ_SMKY01000623.1 GCF_004349235.1 Actinomadura darangshiensis
GGGGTGTTCGGGGAGCGGACGGGGGTGCCCGCGACGTACGCTGCGGAGCATGAAGGGTCGTCCACTCCGCTTTACTCCGCGCCGTGACGCAGGGCTGTTCCGATACGAGCGTGCCCTGGACCATGCAGGGTTCAGTCCTGTCGCCGGCGTCGACGAGGCGGGGCGCGGGGCCTGCGCGGGGCCGATGGTCGTCGGTGCGGTGATGCTTCAGGGCGGACGCGGCAGGATCGACGGTCTCGCGGACTCCAAGCTCCTCACTCCGGCGCGCCGCGAGGAGCTCTACGCGGAGATCGTGGAGCGCGCGTACGCGTGGAGCGCGATCGTCATCCCGTGCCATGACATCGACCGGATCGGCCTCCACCGGTGCAACATCACCGGAATGCGGCGAGCCCTGGCCGCTCTGGACAAGCGGCCCGCGTACGTCCTCAGCGACGGTTTTCCCGTACCGGGCCTGGACGTCCCCGGACTCGCGATGATCAAGGGCGATCAGGCCGCGGCCTGCGTGGCCGCGGCGTCCATCATCGCCAAGGTCACCAGGGACCGGATCATGGTGGCCCTCCACGAGCGGTACCCGGAGTACGGCTTCGACGTCCACAAGGGCTACGTGACCCGTGCGCACGGCAAGGCGCTCACTATGCATGGACCTTGCGCCGAGCATCGGTTCTCCTACGTCAACGTCGGGCGTGCCTTGCGTAACAATGGAGATGTGGTCCTTGAGGAGGAGGCCGAGGGGGACCTCCCCGGCGAGGACCGCACGGAAGGGGCACGAGCGTGAGCGCCGAGGATCTCGAGAAGTACGAGACCGAGATGGAGCTGCAGCTCTATCGCGAGTACCGCGACGTCCTCGGGCTGTTCGGCTACGTCGTCGAGACCGAGCGCAGGTTCTACCTCACGAACTCCGTCGACCTCCAGGTGCGCAGCGTCGACAACGGCGAGGTCTTCTTCGAGGTCACGATGCAGGACGCGTGGGTCTGGGACATGTACCGCCCCGCCCGCTTCGTCAAAAACGTTCGCGTCGTCACCTTCAAGGACGTCAACGTCGAAGAATTGGCGAAAAGCGACTTCGAACTCCCCGCCGACCAGTAATTCCTTCTCCCCGCAGCCTCGACACCACCTCCTCAAATACGCCGCGCGCCGGTCGGCCTCCGTAACAGCCCAGGCCACCGTCCTGTTGCCGAGGGCGTGGCTGGCGCTTGTTCGTCTTGGCGCGGGACTGTTCCTGCGCGTGCGGGTGTGCCCGGGGACCGGTCTTGTCATGGGGGAGCTGGACGGCCGTGGGGCCGGTTCTTGGAGGCTTGGGTTAGTGGGGTGTGCCTTGGGCTGTTCAGTCGGGCGGGTGCGGGGCTTGTCCGGCGGCCTGGGGGCT
>NZ_SMKY01000624.1 GCF_004349235.1 Actinomadura darangshiensis
CACATCCGCCAGATGAGGGAACACGACATCCACCATGTCACGGTCACACGCGACCTACCGTGACACCCAGATCCACTCACGTAGCCAACGACACACCTTCAGTTACCACCGGAATCTTGGAAGAGCCGTTCATTAGACACTCCCACCCTCCGTACGGAGCGTGGCCGCGGGAACCTGGAACGGCCTTCGCGCGGGCCGCTGCCGCAGGGCTCTCATCGCTGCACCGCCGGTTTGGTGTGTCTGTGTGCTGATGCGTGGCGGTGCGGTGCTGGGACGCCGATTGGAAGGAGGACGACGAGGTGGGCGAACCGAGGGGTGCTCCCGCTAGGGTTCCGGGGACCAGACCAGTGGAGGGGGCATGCCGAAACCGGGGAGGCCGGTCCGCGGCTCGACCGGCGGCCGTCCGCTCATGGCCGCGCTCGACCTCTTCGGTCGGCGCTGGACCTTGCGCATCGTCTGGGAGCTGCAGGACGCCCCGCTGGGCTTCCGCACGCTGCAACAGCGTTGCGACGACATGTCGTCCAGCGTCCTCCGGCAACGTCTCCTCGAACTGATCGACGCGGGGCTCGTCCACCAGACACCGGAGAACCGGTACGCCCTGACGGAGCTGGGCCGGGACGCCCGCGAGGCCCTGCGCCCCCTGTCTCGATGGTCCGACCGGTGGGCTGAGGCGCTCGACACCGAGCCCCGCTGACCGCCTCGCATCCACCCCCTTGCGCTTCTGTTTTCGAAGCGGCACACTGCTTCTGAAATCGAAGCATGAGGGAGACATGCCATGCCACGCATCGCCCCGCTCGACCCGCCGTACACCTCCGAGATCGCCGCGGCCCTGGCCAAATGGATGCCACCGAACGTGGCGCACGAACCGCTGGTGCTGTTCCGCACCCTGCACCGGAACCCGAAGCTGGCGTCCCGGATGCGCGTCCTCGGTGCCGGACTGCTGGCCCACGGCCGCCTCCCCGCTCGCGACCGCGAGATCGTCATCGACCGCACCTGCGCCCGCGCCGGCTGCGAGTACGAATGGGGCGTCCACGCAGAGACGTTCGCCGAACTAGACCGCGAACAACTACGGGCGACCGTGACCGGCGACCCGTCCCCGTGGTCTCCGAAGGAGCGCCTCCTGATCAATGCGGCAGACGAACTGCACGACTCCGCCCAGATCTCTCGTCCGACGTGGGACGCCCTCACCGCCCACTATGACGAACCTCAACTGCTCGAACTCCTCGTCCTCACCGGCTGGTACCGCACCATCAGCCAGCTGATCAACACTCTGGAGATCGACAACGAACCCTGGGCACCCGCCTTCCCCACGCCACCTTCGGACCGCCGCTAACC
>NZ_SMKY01000625.1 GCF_004349235.1 Actinomadura darangshiensis
CGACTGACAGTGAGGATGTAGGTGAGCACCTCCCGGCGGGGTCTGACCCACCGACTGACTGACCAAGGGTCCTCAACCGGATCTGTCGATCTGGCCGGGAGGTGCTCGTGTGCGCTCACCGGACACGGGCGTTGTGACTTCATAAGAGCCTGGCTAGAGGCCTCATCACTGTCTTGTCCGACCGCCCGGCCGGTGCGCGCCGCCCCGCCCTCCGGCTCGGACGACAGGACGACGATGCCCCCCATTACACCCCAGGACGGCACGCCCGGCGAAGTCGCCGGTGGTGTCGACACTCATCTGGACACCCACACCGCCGCGGTGATCGACCCGGTGGGCCGGGTGCTGGGCACCGAGCAGTTCCCCGCCACCGCGGCCGGATACGCCGCCCTGCTGGAGTGGATGCGCCGGTTCGGGCGCTTGGTGCGGGTCGGGGTGGAGGGCACCGGCGTCTACGGCGCCGGCCTGGCCCGGCTGCTGCGTGACCGGGACGTCGAGGTGATCGAGGTCGATCGCCCCGACCGCAAGGCCCGCCGGTTCCAGGGCAAGTCCGATCCGATCGATGCGATCGCCGCCGCCAAGTCCGCGCTGGCCGGTGAGCGGACCGGTGTCCCTAAGCAGCGGGACGGCCGGATCGAGGCGCTGCGCAACCTGCGGGTGGCCCGCCGCTCGGCCATCGACCAGCGCGCCGACGCCCAGCGGCAGATCAAGGCTCTGATCGTCACCGCCCCCGACATCCTGCGCGAGCGGCTGCGCGGCCTGCCCGTCCGGGAACTGATCACCACCTGCGCGAACCTGCGCCCCGATCGGGCCGACGCCGCGGCGGTGGCCACCGCCGCCAAGATCGCCCTGCGTAGCCTGGCCCGCCGCCACCAGCGGCTGTCCGACGAGATCGGCGACTTGGACGAACTGCTCGAGCCCCTGGTCGCCATGATCAACCCCGACCTGGTGGCCGCCCACGGCGTCGGCACCGACGTCGCCGGGCAACTGCTGGTCACCGCCGGGCACAACCACGCCCGGCTCCGCTCAGAGGCGGCCTTCGCGATGCTCTGCGGGGCCGCCCCGATCCCCGCCTCGTCGGGACGCACCACCCGGCACCGCCTCAATCGCGGCGGCGACCGGCACGCCAACGCAGCCCTCTACCGCGTCGTGCTCTGCCGCCTGCGCTGGGACCCCCGCACCCGCGCCTACATGCAACGACGCACCAAGGAAGGCATGTCCAAGAAAGAGATCATCCGCTGTCTCAAGCGCTACATCGCCCGAGAGCTCTACCAGATCATCACCGCACCAAGCGATCTTGAGCCCGCGGCTTGACATCCATAAGAGCATCC
>NZ_SMKY01000626.1 GCF_004349235.1 Actinomadura darangshiensis
GGCCGACCGCATCGCCCACCGCCCCCTCCCCTGACCCGGACCGAGAAGAGACGTGCGGTGAGCCCACCAGCTCACCCAGCCCTACCGGCTTTTAGCGCCGAGCAACGTCGATGCCGCTGACCACCCCCAGACCAGAAACCCTCCAGATGACCAAGTCCTGCCTCCTTCGCGGCGCGGCTGCAGTAGCCGTGCTGTTCGGTCCCCACTTCGCGGCCGTCCTCAACGCCACCGCTGAACTGGTCGGCGTCGACATCAACTGGCCGCCTCTGGCGGCGCCGGTCAACGTCTCGGCCGTCAGTCTCACCGCCGCCGGGATTTGGTTGTTGATCCGTGTCCGCCACTGTCGGCACGGCGGTGCGGTGTGGTGCGCGGCCGCCCTCGCCCTCGCCGGAGCCACGCTGCTGCCACTACAGGGGCAGGGCCCCGGGACCGCCGCGACCATCCTGCTGGCGGGGGCGGGCGCGTGGCTGTGCGCCCAGATCGCTCGCGACGCCGGCGTGCCGCTGTGGCGGGGCCGGCTGCCCTGCGAACTCGTGCGCCGGTGGGATGCGGACGCGGTCGCGGCCTGCGCCGTGGTGCTCGCCGGACACACCACCACGATGCTTCTGGACGACTGGGTCACGCGGCTCGGCCCGGCGGTGATCGGCCAAGCGGCCCAGGCCGACGCGACCGGCCTGCACAACCCGGCCCTGTTCGCCGCCCAAGCACTCGCGGCCGGGATACGCGAGGAGGTCCCGCTGCTCGCGCTGCCCGTCGTGCTGATGGCCGCTGCACGCCGTCCGGCCTGGCAGATCCTGCTCACGGTGTGCGTGCTGCGCGTGGTCCCGCACGCCTACCTCGGTACCGCCGCGCTCACCACGATCGCGTTCGCCGCGGCGTCCTGGTGGATGTACCGCGCCACCCACCGGATCGGCCCGATCATCGCCGCCCACACCGTGTTCAACGCCCTCGCCATGTTCGGTGGCCCACCCGGATACGCGGTGCTGCTGGCCGCACCGGCCCTGGCCGCGCTGCTTCTTGCGAACGCGCCCAACGCCGCCCCCAGGTGGCTCCGCAGGTGGATCCGGGGCAAACCCGCCCGCGGCGATCGTCCAGTCAAGGTGAAAGGGCCAGTGCTGTGACCTCGATGGATGCTTTGGATGTCGACCCGTTCGCTGCCCCCAGCACGAGCACACGGTTCGATTACCTGTTCCACCTGCGCCGCGCGACCCACCGCTTCCTGATCCGGCACGCCGCAACGCTATGGACCACCGAACAGCGTCACAGCGGACGGATCAGCACCGCCCCGCCCCACATC
>NZ_SMKY01000062.1 GCF_004349235.1 Actinomadura darangshiensis
TCGCCCGCCCTCGGCCGACGGCCTTTCTGGACAGCCGACGATGGGGACTGGATACTCACGACTATGGACGGTCAGCCCTCATTCCCGGTGAGAGCGTCCGACACGGAACGGGACCGGGTCCTGCGCGTCCTCAGTGATCGCGTGGCCGAGGGCCGGATGTCGGACGAGACGTTCGAGCGCCGTGTCGACCAGGTGCTGCAGGCGCGCAGCAAGGCCGAGCTGGCCGACATCGTCCACGACCTGCCGCCGCCCGGCCGCGTCGTCAACCGGCTGACCGGGATCATCTCGTCGGTGTCGCAGGTGACCGCGCGGATCGAGGCGGCGTGGCGGGGGCCGCGGCTGCCGCGGTTCATGCTCCCGCCGCACGAGCTCGGCCGTATCGTCGTCGGCCGCGCGCCCGGCTGCCAGTTCATCCTCACCGACCTGACCGTCTCGCGGTTTCACGCCGAGATCTACCGGGCGGACGAAGGCTGGATGATCTCCGACCTCGGGTCGATGAACGGCACCCGGGTGAACGGGTGGCGGCTGACCGGCCCGGCCCGCGTCCGGCCCGGCGACGAGGTCGGCTTCGGCAACGCCAGCTTCGTCGTCACCGCGCCCTGACGCCCCCCTTCCCCCTCCCCCGGGCGGCCGTGACCGGCCCGGGGTCTTGACGTATTCGTTAAGAGTCCTTACTTTTTCCTCCACGTTAGGAAACCTTCTTAACTCGGAGGAGCCGCCGTGTCCGTGCCCGTCCCGGGGACCCCCAGCCTGCTGCGGGCCATCAACGACCGCGCCGCGCTGCTGGCGCTGCTGGACCGGGGGCCGCTGACCCGGCCGCAGATCTCCGACCTCACGGGCATCTCCAAGCCGACCGCCTCGCAGCTGCTCGCCCGGCTGGAGGAGGCCGGCCTCGTCGTCCGCGACGGGATGCGGGAGGGCCTGCCCGGGCGCACCGCCGAGCTGTACCGGATCAACGGCGCCGCCGCCCACGTCGCGGGCGCCGACGTCACCCCCGCCCGGATCCGGGTCAGCGTCGCCGACCTCGCCGGGACCGTCGTCGGCGAGCACACCCTGCCGACGCCGGGCCGCACCGGCGTGGACGTGGTCGCCCGCATGGCCGCGGCGCTCGACGGCGCCGCCGCCGCGGCGGGACTGGAGCGCGGCCGCCTCGACCGCGCCGTCGTCGGCATCCAGGGCGCCGTCGACCCCGCGACCGGCAGGCTCGGGTACGCCTCCCACATCCCCGGCTGGCACATCCCCGACCTGGTCGCCACGCTCGGCGGCGGGCTCGGCGTCCCCGTCGCGATCGAGAACGACGTCAACCTCGCCGCCCTCGCCGAACGTGCCGGCGGGCAGGCGGCGCCGCCCGGGGGAGGCGCCGCCGACTTCGTCCTGCTGTGGGTCGCCGACGGCGTCGGCATGGCCGTCGTGCTGAACGGCGCGCTGCACCGGGGCGCGACCGGCGGCGCCGGCGAGATCGGCTACATGCCCGCGGTGGGCGCCCCGCTGATGCGGGACGTGCGCCGCACCCACACCGGCGGCGTGCACAGCCGCACCGGCGGCGCGGCCGTGCTGAGGCTGATGCGCGAGCACGGCTTCCGCGGACGCGACGCCGCCACCGCCCTCGGCCGCGCCGCCGCCGACGTGGAGACCGCTGGCAGGCGCACCGCCACCGGCGCGGGCGCCCGCGCCGAACGCGCCCTCACCGAGCTCGCGACCCGGCTCGGCGCCACGCTCGCCACGGTCGTGGGCGTCCTGGACCCCGCCCTCGTCGTCCTCACCGGCGACGTCCTGCGCGCCGGCGGGGAACCGCTCCGCGCACGCGTCCAGCAGCACCTGCACAGCCTGACGATCCCGCGCCCCAAGGTGCGGCTCAGCACCGTCCAGGGCAACCCCGTCCTGGCCGGGGCGCTTCAGCAGGCACTCCAGGAGACCCGCGACGCGGTCTTCTCCACCACCGTCCCCTGAACACCCCCCTCTTCCACGCCGTTCCCCACCCCCGAAGGAGAACCGGAGTGCCCACCACCACCATGCGCCGGCTCGCGGCGGTCATGGCCGCCGCAGGGCTCGGTCTCACGGCCGCCTGCACGGCCGGCGGCGACCAGTCCGGCGGCGGCCCGGCGGCCGACGAGAAGCAGACGATCGAGGTCTGGCACGGCTGGAGCGCCCCGCACGAGGTGAAGGCGTTCCAGGACGCCGTCGCCGGCTTCGGCAAGTCCCACCCCAACATCACCGTCAAGCTCGTCAAGGGCCAGACCGACGAGCGGATCACCAACGCCATCCGCGGCGGGAACCCGCCCGACGTGGTGTCGTCCTTCACCACCGACAGCGTCGGGCAGTGGTGCAAGAGCGGCGCCTGGCAGAACCTCGCGCCCTACATCGCCAAGTCCAAGCTGGACCTGGACCAGTTCCCGCCGGCGGTGCAGCAGTACACCCAGTACAAGGGCACCCGGTGCGCGATGCCGCTGCTGGCCGACGCCTACGGCCTCTACTACAACAAGGGCCTGATGAAGGGCGAGGAGCCGCCCAGGACGATGGGCGAGCTGACCACGCTGGCCAAGAAGCTCACCAGGCGGGACCCGGACGGGACGATCAAGGTCGCCGGGTTCATGCCGTCCGTCCAGTACTACGAGCACCAGGTCCAGCACCTCGCCCCGCAGTTCGGCGCGAAATGGCTGACCGGGGACGGCAGGGCGAACTTCGCCGGCGACCCCGCCTTCACGGCGTATCTGAAATGGAACAGGAGCCTCATCGACTGGTACGGCTACGACAACGTCAAGGAGTTCCTGCGCTCGATGGGCCAGGAGTTCGAGTCGTCCAACCCCTTCGAGAAGGGGAAGGTCGCGATGGCGATCGACGGGGAGTGGCGCACCAAGTTCATCCAGGAGGAGGCGCCCAAGCTCGACTACGGCACCGCGCCCGCACCCGTCTCCGACGACCGGGCCTCGACCTACGGCGGCGGGTTCATCACCGGCACCGTCATCGGCGTCCCGCGCGGTGCCAAGCACGCACAAGCGGCCTGGGAGTTCGTCCACTACCTCACCACGGACACCGGGGCGCTCGTCACGTTCGCCAACGCGCTCGGGAACGTCCCGTCCACGATCCCCGCGCTGTCGTCGCCGAAGCTGACGCTGCCGCCGCAGTTCAGGACGTTCCTGGACGTCTTCAAGAACCCGAACAGCTCCACCACGCCGCCGACGCCGAACGGCAACGACTACATCGTCCGGTTCGAGAAGTTCACCCAGGACGAGTGGGAGCCCGGCAAGGTGGGCGACCTCGGCCCGGCGCTCACGAAGCTCGACACCGAGGTCGACGACGCCCTCAAGCTCGCCGGAGGCTGACGTGGCACCCGGCTCACTGCGCGTCCCCCTGCCCGGGGCGCGGCGGACCGGGACGGCGGCGGCGCGGGCGCGCCGCCGCCGGCGGCTCCGGACCCTCGCGTTCCTGTCCCCCTGGCTGGCGGGGTTCGGCCTGTTCTTCGCCTACCCGCTGGCCGCCACCGTGTACTTCTCCTTCACCCGCTACAACCTGTTCACCCTGGAGTACGCGGGGCTGGACAACTACACCTACCTGCTGCACGACCGCGACGCCTGGACGGCGATGCGCAACACGCTGTGGCTGGTGGCGGTGCTCGTCCCGCTGCGGGTGCTGTTCGGCCTCGGCGTCGCCCAGCTCCTGACGAAGATCAAGCGGGGCGGGAGCGTGCTGCGCTCGATCCTCTACCTGCCGTACCTGATCCCGCCGGTGTCGGCCACGGTCGCGTTCGTGTTCCTGGTGAACCCCGGCACCGGCCCCTTCCACACGGTCTTCGAGCGGCTCGGGTTCGCGCTGCCGGACTTCTTCAACGACGCCGCCTGGGCCAAGCCGGGCCTCGCCGCGCTCGGCCTGTGGGCGGTCGGCGACGTCATGATCATCATGCTGGCGGCGCTGCTCAACGTCCCGGCGTCGCTGTACGAGGCCGCCGCGATCGACGGCGCCGGCGCCTGGGCCCGGTTCCGGCACATCACGCTGCCGACCGTGTCCCCCGTGCTGGCGTTCTCCGCCGTCACCGGGGTCATCGAGACGCTCCAGTACTTCACGCAGCCGATGGTCGCCGGGAAGGTCGCCTCCGGGCGCGCCGACCTGCCCGGCACCCAGTACGCGCCCGGCTACCCCGGCGGGTCCACGCTGACGTTCCCGCAATGGCTGTACGACCAGGGGTTCCGGCAGTTCAACATGGGCTACGCCTGCGTGCTGGCGCTCGTCATGTTCGCCACCGCGATGGTGTTCACGCTCTTCCTGCTCCGCCGGTTCAAGGCGTTCGCCGGACAGGAGGCGCAATGACGTCCGGAACCCGCGCCCGGCGGGCCCTGCTGTGGGTCGCGGTGCACGCCACCGCCGTCGCCATCGCCGTGATGTTCCTGGCGCCGCTGGCGTTCATGCTGCTGACCGCCGTGATGACCGACCGGCAGGCGCTCGGCGGCGACCTGTGGCCGCACGGCTGGCACTTCGGCAACTTCGCCGACGTGCTCAGCGGCGACATGGTCCGCTGGACGGTCAACAGCCTCGTGTACGCGGGCCTGTCCACGCTGTTCATGCTGGTGTCGAGCGTCCCGGTCGCCTACGCGCTGGCACGCTTCCGGTTCCGCGGCCGCAACCTGGCGTTCGTCGTGGTGATCTCGGCGATGATGCTGCCGCCGCAGGTCACCATGGTGCCGCTGTACATCGTGTGGGCCCGGCTCGGGCTCACCGGCTCGCTGTGGCCGCTGATCATCCCGCAGCTGTTCGGGGACGCGTTCTCCATCTTCCTGCTGCGCCAGTTCCTCGTGACGATCCCCCGCGAGTACGCCGACGCCGCCCGCGTGGACGGCTGCGGCGAGCTGCGCACGATGCTGCGGGTCGTCCTGCCGATGGCGAAGCCGGCCCTCGCCGCGGTCGCGCTGTTCCAGTTCTTCTACTGCTGGAACGACTACTTCCGGCCGCTCGTGTACGCCGACCCCGACCACTGGACGCTCGCCATCGGCGTCGCCACGTTCCGCGCCGCCCACCATGTCGAGTGGAACCTCACCATGGCCGCGACGCTGCTGACGATCCTGCCGGTGCTGGTCGTGTTCTTCCTCGCCCAGCGCGTGTTCATCCAGGGCGTGACCTTGACGGGAGTGAAGGGTTGAAGCTGACGGTCATCGGGGGCGGGTCGACCTACACCCCGGAACTGGTCGACGGGCTCGCACGCGCGCACGCGTCGCTGCCGGTGTCGGAGCTGGTGCTCGCCGACCCCGACACGGCGCGGCTGGACCTCGTCGGCGGGCTCGCCGCGCGGATGCTCGCCCGCGCCGGCCACCCCGCCGAGGTCGTCACCACCGGCGACCTGGACGCGGCGGTCGCCGACGCGACGATCGTGCTGCTGCAGCTGCGCGTCGGCGGGCAGGCCGCCCGGCACGTCGACGAGACGCTGCCGCTCGCGTGCGGCTGCGTCGGGCAGGAGACGACCGGGGCGGGCGGCCTCGCCAAGGCGCTGCGCACCGTCCCGGTCGTGCTGGACATCGCCGCGCGCGTCGCCGCCCGCGCCCCGGACGCGTGGATCGTCGACTTCACCAACCCGGTCGGCATCGTCACCCGCGCGCTGCTGGACGCCGGGCACCGCGCCGTCGGGCTGTGCAACGTCGCGATCGGGTTCCAGCGGCGCGCGGCGGCGCTGCTGGACGTCCCGCCCGACCGGGTGAGCCTCGGCCACGCCGGGCTCAACCACCTCACCTGGGTGCGGTCGGTACTGCTGGACGGCGCCGACGTGCTCCCCCGGCTGCTCGACCGGCACCCGGACGACCTGGCCGCGGTCTCCGGGCTGCCCGCCCCGTTCCTGCGGGCGCTCGGCGCCGTCCCGTCCTACTACCTGCGCTACTTCTACGAGCACGACCGCGTGGTCGAGGAGCAGCGCGGCGCGCCGTCGCGGGCCGAGCAGGTCGCCGCGCTCGAACGCGACCTCCTCGGCATGTACGCCGACCCCGCCCTCGACACCAAGCCCGAACGGCTGGCCGAGCGCGGCGGCGCGTTCTACTCCGAGGCCGCCGTGCGGCTCGCCGCGTCGCTGCTGACCGGGCGGGGCGACGCTCAGGTGGTGAACGTCCGCAACCAGGGGACGCTGCCGTTCCTGGACGACCGCGCGGTCATCGAGGTGCCCGCGCGGATCACCGCGTCCGGGGCGGTGCCGCTGCCCGTGCCGCCGCTCGAGCCGCTGTTCGCCGGGCTCATCGCGCACGTGTCCGCGTACGAGGAGCTGGCGCTGGACGCGGCGCTGCGCGGCGGCGCCGACCGGGTCGCGGCCGCGCTGCTGGCACACCCGCTCGTCGGCCAGATCGGCACGGCCGAGCGGCTCGCCGGTGAACTGGTCGCCGCCAACCGCGCCCACCTGCCGTGGGCCGGCTGATGGCCGCAGGAGTGCTCGTCGCCCTCGACGGCGGCAACAGCAAGACCGACGCGGCCGTGGTCACCACCGGCGGCGACCTGCTCGCCACCGTGCGCGGCGGCGGGTTCCGCCCGCAGTCCGCCGGGCTCGACGCGGCGCTCGACGCGCTGGCGGCGGTCATCGCGGCCGCGCTGCGCGACGCGGGCGCCCCGCCCGGCGACGTCGTCCACCTCGCCGCCTACATGGCCAACGTCGACCTGCCGGACGAGGAGGAGCGCCTGGAGAAGCTCCTGCTCGCCCGGGGCGCCGCGCCGGGCGTGGCCGTCGGCAACGACACGTTCGCGCTGCTGCGCAGCGCCGTCACCGAGGGCTGGGGCGTCGCGGTCGTCTGCGGCGCCGGCATCAACTGCGCGGGCGTCGCGCCCGACGGCCGCACCGCCCGGTTCCCCTCCCTCGGCTCCCACACCGGCGACTGGGGCGGCGGCGGGGAACTGGGGCGCGCCGCGCTGTGGCACGCCATCCGCGGTGAGGACGGACGCGGCCCGGAGACGGCGCTCACCGGCGCGGTCGCCGCCCACTTCGGCGTGGACCGCGCCATCGACGTCGGTCTCGGCATCCACCTCGGCGAGGTCGGCGAGGGGCGCCTCACCGGCCTCGCGCCCGTCCTCTGCGACGTCGCCGAGGCCGGCGACCCGGTGGCCCGCGGGGTCGTGTTCCGGCTCGCCGAGGAGGTCGCGATCCTCGGCTCGGTGGCGCTGCGCCGCCTGGGCCTCCTCGACGTCCCGGCCGACGTCGTCCTCGGCGGCGGAGTCCTCGCCGCCCGCCGGCCGCTGCTGCTGGACGCGGTCGCCGAACGCTACGCGGCGGCCGCCCCGCACGCCCGGCTGCTCGTCCCCGAAGACCCCCCGCTGCTCGGCGCGGCGCTGCTGGCCCTCGACCACGTGTCCGCGCCGCCGCCCGCGCACGAGACCCTCCGCACCGCTTTCCGCGGCCGCTGACCACGCTCGGCCGGCCGGGTGCTTGGATGGCCTGATGAGCGGTGCCGCCGGGGCACGACGAGCCACCGCCCTTGACGTTGTAAGGTTCCGCTGGGAGAGGGAGGGGCGCGCGTGGAGATCGGGTTCGCGGTGCCGGGATCGGGCGCATGGTCGACGCCGGGCAACCAGGTGACGGTCGCGCAGCGCGCCGAGGAGCTCGGCTACCACTCGCTGTGGACGCTGCAGCGCCTGCTCAACCCGGCCGGCTCGGCCGACCGCACCTACCGCAACGTCCCCGACCCCCTGATCACGCTCGCCTACCTGGCCGGCCGCACCAGCCGGGCGCGGCTCGGCGTCGCGATCGTGAACCTGCCGTTCTACGCGCCGCCGGTCCTCGCCAAGCAGGCCGCCACCCTCGACCACGTCAGCGGCGGCCGCCTCGACCTCGGTCTCGGGCTCGGCTGGATGCCCGAGGAGTTCGCCGCGGCCGGCGTGCCGATGGAGCGGCGCGGGGCCCGCTCGGAGGAGTTCATCGGCGCGCTGCGCGCCCTGTGGGGCGGGGGGCCTGGCGACGCGGCGGAGTTCCACGGCGAGTTCTACGACATCCCGCCGGTCACCATGGACCCGCGGCCGCTGCAGCCGTCCGGGCCGCCGCTGCTGCTCGGCGGCGCGGCCGAGCCCGCGCTGCGGCGCGCCGGGCGGCTGGCGGCGGGCTGGGTCAGCTCCAGCCGCGCCGACCTGAGCGCCATCGGCCGGTCCATCGGCATCGTCGCAGAGGCCGCCGAGCAGGCCGGGCGGGACGCGTCCGCGCTGCGGTTCGTGTGCCGGGGCGCGGTCCGCGTCCGGCCGCCGGGGCGGGCGGGGCGGCGCCCGCTCACCGGCTCCTACGACGAGATCCGGGCCGACGCCGAGGCGCTCGCCGGGCGGGGTGTCACCGAGCTGTTCGTCGACCTGAACTTCGACCCGGAGATCACCGGCCCGGACGCGGACCCGGGCGCCTCCCTCGACCGCGCGCTGGAGGCCCTGGAGGCCTTCGCGCCGGGCGGCTGACCGCAGCGGCCGGTAGAGCGGCGGGCTAGAGCGGCGGGCGGCGCGCCTCCCAGGGCGTGCTCAGCACGACCGTGGTCCGCGTCGCGACGTTCGCGGCGGCGCGGATCTTCTGCAGCAGGTCCTCCAGCTCGTTCGGGGACGCGACCCGCACCTTGAGGATGTAGCTCTCCTCCCCCGCCACCGAATGGCACGCCTCGATCGCCTGCAGATGCGCCAGCCGGTCGGGGGCGTCGTCCGGCGCGGCCGGGTCGATCGGCTTGATCGACACGAACGCGGTCAGCGGCAGCCCGATCTGCCCGGTGTCCAGCTGCGCGGCGAACCTCTTGATGACGCCGCGCTTCTGCAGCCGCCGGACGCGCTGGTGCACCGCCGACACCGACAGCCCCGTCTCCTTGGCCAGGTCGGTGTAACTCATCCGCCCGTCGTCGGCCAGTAGCGCCATGATCTGTCGATCGATCTCCTCCACGCGGGAAATCTAGCGTGCCGGAGCCGGTGCGTGGGCCCGCTCCGGCCACCGGAGGCGCCGCCCGCGGGTGTTTCAGCGGCGCGCGGGGCGCAGCGGGCCGCAGCTGCCGCGCACGACCAGCTCGGTCGGCAGCAGCACGGGACCGCCCCTGCCGCGCCGGGCGGGCTCGCGGAGCAGCAGCTCGCAGGCGCGGTAGCCGATGTCGTGGCCGGGGCGGGCGACGGCGGTGAGCGGCGGGTCGCACAGCTCCGCCCACGCGACGTCGTCGGTCATCGCGATCGACACGTCCGCGGGCACCCGCAGGTCCAGCTCGCGGGCGACGAGGACGGCGGCCTCGCCGAGCAGGTGCCCGGCGGCCAGCACGGCGGTGACGTCCCCGCGGCGCTGCAGCAGCCCGGCCACGGCCGCGTAGGCGGCGTCGCTGACCGGGCGGGCGGCGACGATCAGGTCCTCCTCCACGGGGACGCCCAGCTGGGCGAGCGTGCCGCGGAAGGCCCGCTCCCGCACCCCGGCCGCCGAACCCGGCGCGCCGCCGAGGAACCCGATGCGGCGGTGCCCGAGCCCGGCGAGGTACTCGGTGAGGGACCGGACGCCGCCCGCGTCGTCGGCGAGCACGGACGGGACGTCGGGCAGTCCCGGCAGGACGCGGTCGGCGAACACGACGCTGGAGCACACCCGGGCGGCGCCGCGCCAGTCGGCCTCGTCGCCGACGGGGAGCGCGATGACGCCGTCCACGCGCTGCTCGACGAGCCGCTCGACGATCTCGGCCTCGCGGGCGGGGTCGCCGTGCGCGGCGTCCACGATGACGTGCTCGCCGAGGGTGCGGGCGCAGGCGAGGACGCCCGCGACGACCTCGGCGCAGAACGGGTCGGTGACGTCGGGGACGACCAGGCCGATGCCGCCGCTGCGGCGCAGCTTCAGGCCGCGGCCGAGTGCGCTCGGGCGGTAGTCGAGGTCCCGGGCGGCGGCCTGCACGCGCTCGCGGGTGGCGGCGCTGACCGAGCCGGTCCCGGAGAACACCCGCGACACCGTGGCGATCCCGACGCCCGCCGACGCCGCCACGTCCTTGATCGTCGCCGACCGCCGCTCCGCCGCCACCGAACCGCCCTTTCCGGAAGTTTCCGATCATCTTCTCATGGCACCGCCTCCCCTGGAAACGATTCCATGATGTTTACTCCACTCATTGAGGAGAATCCCCTGCTCGGCAGGGGGTAACGGAAACGTTTCCACAAAGGGGTACGGATGGCCAAGATCGTATTGGACCGGGTCGACAAGGTGTACAGCGGCGGGGTCAAGGCCGTCGACGCCCTCGACCTGGAGATCCGCGACGGCGAGTTCATGGTCCTGGTCGGGCCGTCCGGCTGCGGCAAGTCCACCGCGCTGCGGATGATCGCCGGCCTGGAGGAGATCACCGGCGGGAAGATCTCCATCGGCGAGCAGGTCGTCAACGACCTCGCGCCGAAGGACCGCGACATCGCGATGGTCTTCCAGAACTACGCCCTGTACCCGCACATGACGGTCGAGCAGAACCTCGCGTTCGGCCTCAAGCTGCGCGGCACGCCGAAGTCGGAGATCAAGCAGAAGGTCCGCGACGCGGCCAAGATGCTCGGGCTGGAGCAGTTCCTGGCCCGCAAGCCGGCGGCGCTGTCGGGCGGGCAGCGGCAGCGCGTCGCGATGGGCCGCGCGATCGTCCGGCAGCCGCAGGCGTTCCTGATGGACGAGCCGCTGTCCAACCTGGACGCCAAGCTGCGCGTGTCCATGCGCGCCTCGCTCAGCCAGCTGCACGAGCGGCTCGGCGTGACCACCGTGTACGTCACCCACGACCAGGTCGAGGCCATGACGCTCGGCTCGCGGGTGTGCGTGCTCCGCGACGGCCAGCTGCAGCAGGTCGATACCCCGCAGCGGCTGTTCGACAACCCCGTCAACCTGTTCGTCGCGGGCTTCATCGGCTCCCCGGCGATGAACTTCGTCCTGGCCGACCTCACCGCCGGCAAGGGCGGCGCGGAGGTCTCCTTCGCCGGGTACACGCTGCCGGTGCCGGCCGCGGTCGTGGACGGCAGGCCGGGCCTGCGCGACTACTTCGGCAGCAAGATCATCCTCGGCATCCGCCCGTCGGACTTCGAGGACGCCGCGCACGCCAAGCCCGAGTGGGCGCCGATGGCGGCGCGCAGCAGCGTCACCGAGGAGCTCGGCAGCGAGATCAACGTGATCTTCACGATCGACGCGCCGCCGGTCGAGCACAAGGACACCGCCGACCTCGCCGAGGACGCCGCCGAGGGCGAGAGCGACATGGCGATCCCGCTGATCGACAACAAGGCGCTGTGGACGGCCCGCGTCAACTCCCGCTCGCACGTGCGGCCCGGGCAGGACGTGAACCTCGCCGTCGACACCACCCGGCTGCACTTCTTCGACCCGTCCAGCGGCCTGGCCATCGGGCACCCTGACGTCGCCGAACGGCACGGCGCCGAGGGCCTGCGCAAGTCCGGCTGACCAGGTAGTTCCGGCTGGAACAGGGCGGTGCCCACGGCCTGAGGAAGGCCGTGGGCACCGTTACGTGCGCCGCCGCGGGGGCTACTTCACCGAGCCGGCGAGGACGCCCTGGACGAAGTAGCGCTGGAAGGCGAAGAACACGGCCAGCGGGACGATCAGCGACAGGAACGCGCCGGGCGCGAGGATGTCGATGTTGCCGGTGAACTGCCGCATCTGGGACTGCAGCCACTTGGTCATCGGCTGCGACCCGGTGTCGGCGAACACCAGCGCGACCAGCAGGTCGTTCCAGACCCACAGGAACTGGAAGATGCCGAGCGAGGCGATCGCCGGGCCGCCCAGCGGGAAGATCACCCGGCGGAAGATCGTCCACTCCGAGCCGCCGTCCATCCGCGCCGCCTCCAGGAGGTCCCGGGGGATCGCCGCGAAGAAGTTGCGGAGCAGGAAGATGGCGAACGGCAGCCCGAACGCGACGTGGAACAGCACCACGCCGGTGATCGAGCCGAACATGTGGAAGCCGCCGAACTCGATGTGGCCGTAGAGCTTGGCGACCGGGATCAGCGCGACCTGGACGGGCACCACCAGCAGCGCCACGACGATCAGGAACAGCCAGTCCCGGCCGGGGAACTCCATCCACGCGAACGCGTAGGCGGCCAGCGACGCGATCGCGACGACCAGCAGCGTCGCCGGGACGGTGATCAGCACCGTGTTCCAGAACGAGTCGACGAAGTCGCCCTTGTCCAGCAGCGAGCTGTAGGACTCGGCGGTCAGCTGCGTCGGCTTGGTGAACACCTTCCACCAGCCGCCCGCGCTGTTGTCCGCGTTGGAGCGCAGCGAGGCGACCAGCAGCCCGAGGGTCGGCACCAGCCAGAACAGCGCGATGAGGACCAGCAGCACCTGCGCGACGCCGCCGCCGAGCCTGCCGACGGCCCGCGCCGCCAGGCCGCGCCGGGGTGCGCCCGCCGCCCCGTTCCCGCCGTCCGCCCGGGCCGGCGCCCCGGCGGCCTTCTCCGCGGTGCTCATTTGCGCTCCTGCCGCATTCGCCGGATGTTGAACAGCATGGCGGGCAGCACGAGCACGAACAGCACCACGGCGATGGCGCTGCCGGCGCCCTGGTCGTTGCCGCCGCCGAACGACTCGGTCCACATCTGCAGCGCCAGCACGCTGGCGTTCGGATCGCCGCCGCCGATGATGTAGACGAGGTCGAACACCTTCAGGACGTTGATGACCAGCGTCACCAGCACGACCATCAGGACGGGCGCGAGCAGCGGGATCGTCACCCGCCGGAACACCTGCCACTCGGTGGCGCCGTCCACCCGGGCCGCCTCCAGCGCGTCGCGCGGGATGGCGGCGAGCCCGGCGGCGATCAGCACCATCGCGAACCCGGCCCACACCCACAGGTACGACCCGATGATCGCCGGTGTGATCAGCGTGCCGCCGAGCCATTCGGCGCCCCGGTAGGCGGCGGTGAAGTTGTCCTTGGGCAGCCGGATCGTGTACGTCCCGTCCGGCACCTTCTTCATCGTGAACGTGCCGTCGGCGTCCGTGGTGGCCTTGGCGACGACCTTGCCGCCCCGGACCGCCTCGACCCTGATGCCGGGCAGCCCGGACTCGCCCGCGTTCGGGTTGTTCTGCTGCCCGCCGCCGCCCCTGGTGAAGTCGAACCAGACCGTGCCCGTCAGCTGCCCCGGCTTCGCCGGCGGCGGCTGCGCGGCCGGCTCGGCGTCCTTCGGCAGGTACTCCTGCTTGACCTTCAGCAGCGGGACGAGCGCGCTCTGCCCGGCCGAGTACGACTTCGCCGTGGTCACGGCGCCGCCGCCGTCCTGCCGGACGGGAGCGTTCCCGCCGCTGCGGGGCCCCGCGCCGGGATAGCTCCGGTCCTGCTTGAACATGTCGTGGATCGCGACCATCGCCGCGTTCGCGACGCCCTTGTCGGGGTCCTGCTGGTACACCAGCCGGAAGATCACGCCGGAGGCGAGGAACGAGATCGCCATCGGCATGAACACCACGAGCTTGAACACCGTCGCCCACCGGATCCGCTCGGTGAGGACGGCGAACACCAGGCCGACGATGGTCACCACGGTCGGCGCCACCACGACCCAGACGGCGGTGTTGCGCACCGCCACGAGGTTGTCGTGCCCCTTGAAGACCCCGGTGTAGTTGCCGACCCCGGCGAACGAGCCCGAGGCGTCGAAGAAGCTGCGGATCACCGAGTACACGATCGGGTAGAGCACCAGGAAGCCGAGCAGCAGCAGCGCCGGCAGCAGGAACGTCAGGGCCAGCCACGACGGCGGGGTGAGCCGCTCGCGGCCCCGGCGCGCGCCGGGGCGGCCGGCCGGGGGGGCGATGGCGGCGGCGCCGCCGGCCGTCGCGGCCGGCGGCACCTCCTCATTCGGAGCCTTCATCCAGGGATCCCCTACTTTTCAGGCCCTACTTGTAGGCCTTGGCGGCCTCGGCCTCCAGCTTGGCCTGCGTGCCCTTGACGTCGGACGGCTTCTGCACGAACTGGCGCAGCGCCTCCCACTCGCCCTTTCCGGGCGTCGCGCCGAACGCGGCGGGCGCCAGGTCGGACATGTCGTAGCGGGCGGCGTCGCCGGACGCCTGCAGCTGGCTGATCAGCTGCTTGGCGATCGGGTCGGAGTAGGCGTCGGGCTTGACGTTCTTGTTCGGCGTCAGGAAGCCGCCGAGCCCGGCCCAGACCTTGCCCGCCTCGGGCGAGGCGAGGAACTTCATCAGCTCCTGGGCGCCCTTGCCGTCCTTCAGCGCGACCGCGACGTCGCCGCCGAGGATCGCCGGGGCGGTGTCGCCGGCCTTCGGGAACGCGAACACCTTGGCGTCGGTGCCGACCTTCGCCTTGGTGGTGCCGATGTTGGCGGCGGCGAAGTCGCCGCCGTACACCATGGCGGCCTTCTGCTGGCCGAAGACCTGCGTGACCGACTCGTCGAACTTGGTCTTGGTCGCGGTCGCGACGCCGCCGTTGAGGTAGTCGGGCTTGCCCCAGATCTCGGCGAGGGTCTCCAGCGCCTTGCCGACCGTCGGGTCGGTCCACTTGATCTCGTGCTTGGCGAGCTTGTCGTAGTTGTCCGGCCCGGCCTGCGACAGGTAGACGTTCTCGAACCAGTCGGTGAGCGTCCAGGAGTCCTGCGGGCCGGCGGCCAGGGTGAACGGGGTGGTGCCCGCGTCCTGCAGGGTGCCCGCCGTCTTGACCAGGTCGGCCCACGCCGCGGGCGGCTGCACGCCGGCCTCGTCGAACGCCTGCGGCCGGTACCACAGGATCGACTTGTAGGCGGCCTTGACGATCACGCCGTAGGTCTTGCCGCCGGAGGAGCCGAGCTCCTTCCAGTACGGCGAGAAGTTCGTGCCGACCTCCGAGACGGCGTCGTCCGCGAGCGGCTTCAGCGCGCCCTTGTCGGCGTACTGCTGCATCAGGCCGGGCTGCGGCAGGATCGCCACGTCCGGCGGGGTCTTGGCCTCGATGCGCGGGCCGAGGTAGGCGTCGGTGTTCTCGCCGGTGGAGGCGTAGTTGACCTTCGCCCCCGTCTTGTCCTCGAACGCCTTCAGCACCTTGCGGAAGTTCGCCTCCTCGGGGCCGGTCCACTTGGCCGCGACCTCGATGGTGGTGCCCTTCAGTTCTCCCCCGCCGGCGGGCGTGGACCCGCCGTCGCCCTTGTCGTCGTCGCCGCCGCACGCGGCGGCCGCGGACAGGAGCATCGCCGCCGCAACGGCGGCCCCCGTCAGCCTGCTGACCCTCATTCCTCATCCTCCCTGGCCGGACCGGCGCCGCCTGATCCCCAGATCGACGCGCCGGACTCGATATCGAAGAAGTGCAGGCGGCCGGTGTCGACGCTGATCGCCACCGGGTCGCCCACCTTCACGCGGGTGCGCGGGCTGAACCGCGCGACCAGGTCCGTGCGGGGGGCCTCCAGGTGCCCCAGCACGTCGGTCCCCGCGTCGCGCGCGAGCTCCTTGGTGTCCTCGGTGACGACCTGGGACGCCTCGATCGCGAAGTGGACCAGCACGTCCGAGCCCATCGCCTCCACGAGGTCGGCGGTGGAGGTGAGCCCGGACCCTTCGGACGCCTCCACGAGCTCGGAGTCCTCCATGTCCTCGGGGCGGATGCCGACGACGACGTCGCCCCCGAGGTAGGACGCGAGGGCCGGGCGCTCGGTCAGCACCGCGGCCGGCAGCGTCAGGGTCTGGCCGCCGATCTCCAGGCGCGGGTTCGCCGCGTCCCCGGACAGCGAGCCCTGGATCAGGTTCATGGCCGGCGAGCCGATGAAGCCGGCGACGAACAGGTTCGCCGGCCGGTCGTACAGCTCCTGCGGCGGGGCGACCTGCTGCAGCTCGCCCTTCTTCATCACCGCGACGCGGTCGCCGAGCGTCATCGCCTCGGTCTGGTCGTGCGTGACGTAGATCGTGGTGACGCCGAGGTCGCGCTGGATGCGGGCGATCTCGGCGCGCATCTGGACGCGGAGCTTGGCGTCGAGGTTGGACAGCGGCTCGTCCATGAGGAACGCCTGCGGCTCGCGGACGATCGCGCGGCCCATCGCGACGCGCTGCCGCTGGCCGCCCGACAGGTTGCGGGGCTTGCGCGACAGGTGCTCGGTGAGGCCGAGGATCTCCGCGGCGCGGTCGACCTTCGCGCGGATCTCGGCCTTCGGCAGCTTGCGCAGCGACAGCCCGAAGCCGATGTTGTCGCGGACCGACAGGTGCGGGTAGAGGGCGTAGCTCTGGAACACCATCGCGACGTCGCGGTCCCGGGCGGGGACGCGGTTGACGACCCGGCCGCCGATCGTGACCTCGCCCTCGGAGATGTCCTCCAGCCCGGCGGCCATCCGCAGCGCGGTCGTCTTGCCGCAGCCGGAGGGGCCGACCAGGACGAGGAACTCCCCGTCCTCGATGTGCAGGTTCAGGTCGGTCACGGCCCGCGTGCCGTCGGGATAGACCTTCCCGACGCCGATCAGGTCGACCTCTGCCACGGCGGCTCCTCTTGTTCACGCACGTTCGTCACGGCACGGCGTCCGCGGGAAGGAACACGACTTACCCCCGCGTAACTTGCAACAAGGAAGTACAGGGCAGAACGCCCGGACCGCAACAGCCACCGAGCGGGCTGACGCATTTGGTACAGAGATCGTTACCGACCCGTTTCCGTGCCAATTTGCGCTGGCCGAAAAGGAGAAGAGGGCACGAACGGAAACCCGTTCGTGCCCTCGTGTTCCGCGCCGGGCGGGCGCTACTCGACGATCACCAGCCCGCGCTCGGTGACGTTCATCGGCTCGTGGCCGTCCTCGGTGCACACGACGATGTCCTCGATGCGGGCGCCGTGCGGGCCGGGGTAGATGCCCGGCTCGATGGAGAACGCCATGCCGGGCTCCAGCGGCTCGCGGTTGCCGGCGACGATGTAGGGGTCCTCGTGCGACTCCAGCCCGATGCCGTGGCCGGTGCGGTGGAAGAAGTGCTCGCCGTATCCGGCGGCGGCGATGATGTCGCGGCCCGCCGCGTCCACCTCCTCGGGCGTCGCTCCGGGCCGGACGGCCTCCGACGACGCCCGCTGCGCCTCCGCCAGCACCGCGAAGTAGGCGAGGTACCCGGCGGGCGGCTCGCCCACGCAGAAGTTGCGGGTCGAGTCGGAGCAGTAGCCGCTCGGCATCGTCCCGCCGATGTCGACCACGACGGGCTCGCCGGGCAGGATGACGCGGTCCGACAGCTCGGCGTGCGGGTTCGCGCCGTTCGGGCCGGACCCGACGATCACGAAGTCGACCTGGGCGTGCCCCTCGGCGATGATCGCGTCGGCGATGTCGCGGCCCACCTCCCGCTCGGTGCGCCCGGCCTTGAGGAAGCCCGGCACGCGGCGGTGCACCCGGTCGATCGCCGCGCCGGCCTCGCGCAGCGCCTCGACCTCGGCGGCCGACTTGCGGATCCGCAGCTCCCGCAGCACCGAGCCGGCCGCGACCTGCTCGGCGCCCGGCAGCGCGGCGCGGAACCGCAGCGCCATGACCGCCCACATCCGGTCGGCGACGCCGACCTCGGCGAGCCCGGCGGGCAGCCGGGCGGCGGTCAGCGCGTACGGGTCCTCGGTCTCGTCCCACGGCACCAGCTCGACGCCGAGCGATCCCGCCGGCGACGCCTGCGCGGCGGGCAGCTCCAGCCGCGGCACGATCAGGAACGGCTCGCCCTCCGCGGGCACGGCGAGGCAGGTCAGGCGCTCCAGCTGCTTCGCGTCGTAGCCGGTGGCGTAGCGCAGGTCCGGTCCGGGGGTCAGCAGCACCGCCCCGAGGCCCGCCTTCGCCGTCGCCTCCTGCACCAGCCCCACGCGCTCGCGCGGATACAACTCCGTTGTCACACCCGTCTCCATTCTTGGGTCCTGTCCGATGGCCCGGTACCAGGATCGCAGGAGCGGCGTGCAGGCGCGGCGCCGGACCCGCGTGGGAGCATGTGCGTCATGAGCGGGCTGATGCTGCTGGACACGCCGTCGTTGTACTTCCGCGCCTTCTTCGGGGTGCCCGAGTCGGTGACGGCGCCGGACGGGACACCGGTGAACGCGGTGCGCGGCCTCGTCGACATGATCGCGCGCCTCGTCCAGGACCGGCGGCCCGACCGGCTCGTCTGCTGCATGGACGCCGACTGGCGGCCGGCGTTCCGGGTGGCGGCGCTGCCGTCCTACAAGGCCCACCGGGTCGCCGAGGACGGCGGCGACCAGACGCCGGACGCGCTGGAGGCGCAGCTCCCGGTCATCGCCCAGGTGCTGGAGGCGTTCGGGCTGGCGAGCGCGGGCGTCCCGGGCTACGAGGCCGACGACGTGATCGGGACGCTCGCGGTGCGGGGCGCGGCCGACGGCCCGGTCGACATCGTGACCGGCGACCGCGACCTGTTCCAGCTCGTCGATGACGGCGGCCCCGTCGCCGTCCTGTACACCGCGCGCGGGGTCCGGAACCTCCAGGTGATGGGCGAGAAGGAGGTCGCGGCCAAGTACGGCATCCCGGGCCGCGGCTACGGCGACTACGCGACGCTGCGCGGCGACCCCAGCGACGGGCTGCCCGGCGTGCCGGGCGTCGGCGACAAGACCGCCGCCGCGCTCGTCACCCGGTTCGGGTCGGTGGGCGGCATCCTCGCGGCGCTGGACGCGGGCACCGACGAGGGGTTCCCGGCGGGCGCGCGCCGCCGGATGGAGGCGGCCCGCGAGTACCTCGCCGCCGCCGAGACGGTGGTGCGGGTCGTCACCGACATCGACGCGCCCGAGTTGGCGGGGCTGGACGACCGGCTCCCGGCCGAGCCGCGCGACGGCGAGGCGCTCGTCGCGCTCGCCGACCAGTGGAACCTCTCCGGCCCCGTCAACCGCCTGCTGAACGCCCTGGCCCGCTGACCCCGGCATTTCTCGCTGCAATTTTCGCCAAAAGTGTCAGATGACGCAGACAGGGCGTTCTCCGGCGTGCAGCATGCGGATCAGTCATGGGTTCTCCTAGGCACATGAAGGCGACCGGTACCCGCGGCACTGGGCCTCACGCCCCACTCCCCCCATCTGCCGCGGGTGCCGGTTCACCCCGAACCCCGGACCGGAGCGGACGTGCCGTGAGCGAGCGGACCCGATCCCGCGGCGGCCCCGCCGCGGAGGCCGGCGGCGGATTCTGGGACGCGCTGGACGCCACGGAGCGGGCGGCGCTCCGCGACGCCGGCCGGACCCGCAACCACCAGCCGAAGGCGCCCCTGTGCTACCAGGGCGACGATTCCGACCACATCATCATCATCGAGTCGGGCTGGGCGAAGGTCACCAGCGCCGGCGAGGACGGCCGCGTCGTCGTGCTCGCCGTGCGCGGGCCCGGCGACCTGGTCTGCGAGAGCGCGGTGCTCGGCCGCCGGGAGCGGTCCGCGACCGTCCAGGCGCTGGACCGGGTCCGCGCGCTGACCGTGCCGGCGGCCCGCTTCACCGCCTTCCTGGACGCCCACCCGCGGGTGTGGCTGCTGGTCAGCGGCACGTTCGTGCGGCGCCTGGACGACGCTGACCGCAGGCTGCAGGCGCACGTGTCGGCGCAGGGCGCGCGGCGGCTGGCGATCCTGCTGACGCGGCTCGCCGAGCTGTCGGCCCGGCACGCCCCGCCGGAGCCGGGCGGCGCGATCGCGATCGCGCCGCCGCTGTCGCAGGAGGAGCTCGGCAGCTGGATGGACGCGTCCCGGGAGACCGTCGCGCGAGCGCTGGCCACCCTGCGGCGGGAGGGCCTGGTCAGCACCGGCTGGCGGCGGATCACCGTGACCGACCCGCCCGGGCTGCGCGCGTACGCGCGGACTCCCCCCGACTGAACGCCCGGTACGGGGCGGCCGGCACCCGGCGGCCGGGCTGTCGCCTTTACAATGTAGATTCCGAACGGAACGGCGGGATCGTCCCGTACGCTCTGTTCTGTGCCGCGCCGACCGCTGCGACTGCGTACCGCCGAGGCCGACGCCGAGGTCCGCGCGGGACTGGACCGCATCCGCGCCGAGTACTCGGTGCCCGGTCCGTTCCCGCCCGCCGTCCTCGCCGAGGCGGCCGGGTCCGCGGCGGCCGCCAACGGCCGCGCCGACCTGCGCGACGTCCCGTTCTTCACCCTCGACCCGCCCGGCTCGATGGACCTCGACCAGGCGATGCACCTGGAGCGGCGCGGCGCCGGGCACCGGGTGCGGTACGCGATCGCCGACGTGGCCGGGTTCGTGCGGCCGGGCGGCGCGCTGGACGCCGAGGCCCGCACCCGCGGCGTCACCCTCTACCTGCCGGACGCCAACTCCCCGCTGCACCCCCGCCCGCTGTCGGAGGGCACCGCGAGCCTGCTGCCGGGGCGGGAGCGTCCCGCCGTCGCGTGGACGATCGACATCGACGCCGAGGGCCGGATCGCGGACGTGGACGTGCGGCGCGCCCTCGTCCGCAGCCGCGACCGCCTCGACTACGCGACCGCCCGGCACGACGGCGGGGACCCCCGGATCGCGCTGCTCGGCGAGATCGGCGAGCGGCTCATCGCGGCGGAGGCGGCCCGCGGCGGGGTGAGCCTGCCGCTGCCCGAGCAGGAGGTCGTGCACGCGAACGGCGGCTGGGCGCTGAAGCTGCGCGGCGACCTCGCGACGGAGGCGTGGAACGCGCAGATCTCCCTGCTGACCGGGCGGGCCGCGGCCCGGCTGATGCTGGACGGCGGCGTCGGGCTGCTGCGCACGATGCCGCCCGCGCCCGCCGAGACCGTCGAGCGGCTGCGGCCGGCGGCACGCGCGCTCGGCGTCGCCTGGCCGGCGGACGCCTCCTACGGCGCGATCGTCCGCGCGCTCGACCCGTCGATCCCCCGGCACGCGGCGTTCCTGCACGACGCGGCGGGGCTGCTGCGCGGCGCCGGCTACACCGCGTTCGACGGGACGCGGCCAGAGCAGGCCGTGCACGCCGCCGTCGCCGCCCCGTACGCGCACGTCACCGCGCCGATCCGGCGGCTCGCGGACCGGTACGCGACGGAGGTGTGCCTGGCGCTGGCGGCGGGCCGTCCCGTGCCGGACTGGACGCGGGCGGCACTGCCCGAACTGCCCGAGGTGATGCAGCGGGCGCTGCGGCGGGCGAACGACGTCGACCACGCGTGCGTCGACCTCGTCGAGGCGCTGCTGCTGCGCGACCACGTGGGGGACGTGTTCGACGCGGTGGTGGTGGACGTGAACGGCGACCGCACCGGCGGCCGGGTGCAGCTGGCGGCGCCGCCGGTGATCGGCCGCTGCGACGGGGCGGGGCTCCCGCTCGGCGAGCAGGTCAGGGTGCGGCTGGAGGAGGCGGACGCGGCGCGCCGCCACGTCCGCTTCTCCCGGGCCGGGTGAGCCGCGCCGGTCAGCGGCGGCGGCTGGAGCGGCGGGGCCGCCACTTGGTGCTCGTGCCGACGCCGGCGAAGTGCAGCGCGATCAGCAGCAGGCCGAGGACGGTCAGCGTCCCGTTGTTGATGGCGTCCGACGAGACGTCGGCCAGGTCGAAGAGCAGGGCTAGCGCGAAGACGATCGCGGCGACGATCGCGAGCATGTCGGCCTCCGTTGGGGGGTCGGCGCCCGTGGTGGGCCCCGGCTGCCTAACGGATCTCCGCTGGACCGCCCGGCAAACCGCGGCCCCTTTTCGGCCGTCCGATACCCGGCCGCTAGGCGGCGTCGAGGCGCAGGCGCTCGCCGATCTCCTCGGTGAGGGCGGCGTTGAGGCGGTAGGCGGCCTTCACCTCGCCGACGATGCGGGACTGCTCGGCGGCGTCCCACGGGGCGGCGTCGAGCATCGCGCGGTAGCGGTCCTTGTACGCCTTGGGCTTGCCCGGGAAGCGGTAGAAGCGGACGCCGTCGTCGCCGGCGGACAGGTCGAGGGTCTTGCGGACCTGGACCCCGATGTACTGACCCCCGGACAGGTCGCCCAGGTAGCGGGTGTAGTGGTGCGCGACGAAGCCGCCGGGCCACTCGGAGCACACCTCGCGGATGCGGTCGCAGTAGCGGGCCGTCGCGGCGTTCGGCTCGATGCGGGAGCGCCAGCGGGGCCCGTAGAAGAACGCGAGGTCGGCCTCCAGCGCGTCGCGGCGGCGCAGGCCGGCGAGGTCGAAGGGGCCGGCGACCGGGTCGGACGCCATCCGGTCGGCGGCCCGCTCCAGCAGGTCGTAGACCGGGTGGAGCTGGGCGACCAGGACGGCGTACTCGTCCCGATCGAGGCGTCCCTCGACGAGGGCGCTCATGTAGGCCGAGGTCTCGTTGTCCCCGTGGTCGCTCCAGGTGGCGGCGCGCAGCCGGGCCGAGAACACGTTTTCCGACGCCATGTCGGCTACTTTACCTACGTGGCGTCGGAAACGTCCAGTCAGGCGCTGAGCGCGGCGCGCGCCTCCTGCGTCATGCGGACGACCTCGCGGCGCACCTGCGGGCGTTCGGTCAGCCGCTCGGCGAACGGGATCCGGACGGGATGCTCGACCCCGCCGTCGGCGACGGCGAACTCGATCCCGCCGGCGTCCAGGCCGGTCATCCGCGCCGCGGTCGCGCCGGGCCGGCCGCCCAGCGCGCGGCAGATCGTCAGGCAGTCGGCGGCGTGGTCGTCGTTCATGTGCCGCATGATCTGCCCCACGACGTCCTCGGTGAAGGGCCCCGCGTCGGTCATGGAATGGTCCTTTCCGATGGACGGGCGCTAAACGGACAGGTCCTTGTAGACCCGGAGGGCGTTGCCGCCGAGGACGAGGGAGAGGGTCTCCTCGTCCAGGCCGAGCCCGGCGATGGCGCGGGCGTTGCGGGCGATGCCGGGCACGCCCGGCCAGTCGGTGCCGAAGATGAACTTGCGGGCGAGCCGCCGCAGGTCGTGCCGGGCGTAGTAGTCGGGGAGCCTGCGGGGCGGCAGCCCGGACAGCTCGATCCACACCTCGTCGCGGGAGAGGGCGAGGAACGCGGCGGCGTCGTACCACCAGCCGCGCCCGCCGTGGGCGAGGACGAACGTCAGGCCGGGGAACAGCCGCAGCACGTCGTCGATCGGGGTGGGGTCGGCGTACCGGTTGGCCGAGCCGGGGAACGAGCTGGTCCCGCAGTGCACGACGACCGGGACGCCGGCGTCGCGGCACACCGCGTAGGCGGGGTACAGCTCGGGGTCGGCGACGCTGAACCCGCCGTGCACCGGGTGCAGCTTCAGCGCGGCGGCGCCGTAGGCGAGCTGCCGCTCGACCTCGGCGTCGATCGGGTAGTGCAGGTGCGGGTTGACGTTGGCGATCGGCCGGAAACGGTGCGGGTTGTGCTTGAGGAGCGGCCGCAGGTCCTCGATGGGCTGGACGCCGGTGGTCCGCGGGCTGTACTCGCACAGCAGGAGCGCGATGTCGACGCCCTCGCCGTCGAAGTAGGCGTCGACCCGCTCGGGCACGAGGGCGCCGTCGGCGTCGTAGAGGTCCTGCCAGGGGTGGGACGAGCCGAACTCCTCGGCCCACTGCCGCCAGGCCGGGGGCAGCGTCGGCAGCCGGGCGGTGTGCACGTGCGCGTCGACCAGCGGGCGTCCGTCGAGCATCGGCGCCCCCGTCAGGCCCTGATCAGGGTGAGCTCGGCGGCGTACCGGCGGCCGTTGCCCACGTACATCGCGACCGCCTCGGTGTGCCACTTCTCGTCGATGCCGCCGGGCCTGGCGCGGGCCGGGATCCCGAGGGCGGTGTGCTCGGGCGGGACGGCGCCGTCCTCGGTCAGGACGGCCCCGGCGCCGACGACGCCGCGGGTGCCGACGCGGGCGCGGTTGAGGACGACCGACCCGGAGCCGATCAGGCAGCGGTCCTCGATGACGCAGCCCTCCAGGTGGGCGTTGTGGCCGATCACGCAGTCGGCGCCGATGACGGTGGGCCACTGCGCGGTGGTGTGCACGACGGTGCCGTCCTGGACGGACGTGCGGGCGCCGACGGTGATCGTCCCGTAGTCGCCGCGGAGCACGGCGCCCGGCCAGACGGTGGCGTCCTCCCCCAGCGCCACCGACCCGATGACGGTCGCGCCCGGATGGACGTACGCGGACGGGTGGATGTCGGGTACCTGGTCTCCCAGCGCGTAGACGGCCATGCGGCGGAGCCTACCCGCGCCGCCTCACGCCACGTCCACCGAGTCCGGCGCGCCCGCCGGGTCCTGCTCGTCCAGCCAGGCGAGGATCCCCTCGACGGTGCCGCGGCAGCTCCCGCAGCCGGTGCCCGCCCGGGTCTCGCGGGCGGCGTCGGCGGCGGTGCGGGCGCCCGCCTGCCAGCAGGCTCGGATCTGCCCCTTGCTGACGTTGTTGCACTGGCAGACGGTGGCGGCGTCCGGCATCCGCAGCGGCGACCCGGCCTCGGCGGCGGCGCCGAGGCCGGGGAACAGCAGGCCGAGCCGTTCGGCCGGCAGCGGCGCGGCCCTGTCGTACAGCCGGGTGAGGGTTCCGGCGGTGGAGGTCTCGCCGAGCAGGATCGCGCCGATCAGCCGCCCGTCCCGGATGACCGCCTTCTTGTAGGTGCCGCGGGTCGAATCGGTGAACCGGACGATCTCGACGTCGTCGTCATCGTCGCCGAAGTGGGTCTCGCCCATGGAGGCCAGCTCGATCCCGGCGGCCTTGAGGCGGGTGATCTGCCGGGCGCCGGTGAAGCGGGCGGCGGGGTCGGTGCCGGCGAGCAGGCCCGCGAGCACCCCCGCCTGCTCCCAGGCCGGCGCGACGAGCCCGTACACCTCGTCGCGGTGCTCGGAGCACTCCCCGATGGCGCGGACGGACGGGTCGGTGACCGACCGCAGCTCGTCGTCGACGATCACGGCGCGGCCGATCGCCAGGCCCGCGTCCCGGGCGAGGGACACCTCGGGGCGGACGCCGCACGACAGGATGACCAGGTCGGCGCCGATGGTCTCCGTGCCGCCGCCGGGGAGGGCGAGCTCGACGCCGGTCACCGCGCCGCCGGCGGTGCGCAGGCCGGCGACGTTCGCCTGGAGCCGGGTGCCGATGCCGAGGGCGGCGAGCGTGCGGGCCAGGACCTTCCCGGCGGCGGGGTCGAGCTGGCGTTCCATGAGGTGCCCGGCCAGGTGCAGGACGGTCACGTCCAGGCCGCGGCCCATGAGCCCGCGGGCGGCCTCGATGCCGAGCAGCCCGCCGCCGACGACGACCGCGCGGCGTGCCGTGTCGGCCAGTTCGGTGATGCGGTGGCAGTCGTCCAGCGTGCGGAACACCAGGGCGCCCAGCGGCAGGCCGTCCCGGAGGCCGGGCATCGGCGGGATGAAGGCCGTGCTGCCGGTCGCGAGGACGAGCGTCTCGTAGGGGGTGACGGTGCCGTCGGAGGCGTGGACGGCCTTCGCCGCGCAGTCGATGCGGGTGACCTCGACGCCGAGCCGGGCGTCCACGCCGTGGGAGGCGTACCAGGCGGCGTCGACGAGGCTGATGTGGTCGGGCCGCGTCACCCCGGCGAGGACGTTGGACAGCAGCACCCGGTTGTAGGGGCGCTGGGTCTCCGCGCCGAACACCGTCACGGGCGCCGCGGCGTCCCGGGACCGCAGTTCCCCGACGAACCGGGAGCCGGCCATGCCGTTCCCCACCACCACGATGCTCATCGCTTCACCTCCAGCGGGAGCGGCTTGATCTGGTCGCGCTCGACCTCGAAGGCGATGCTGGGGTCGGGGGTCTGCGGGGCGTTGACGAAGGAGACGAACCGGCCGAGCCGCTCGGGGTCGTCCAGGGTGTCGCGCCATTCGTCGGAGTAGGCGCCGACGTGGCGGGCCATGGCGGCGTCGAGGTCGGCGCAGATGCCGAGCCGGTCGTCGACGATGACCTCGCGGAGGTAGTCCAGGCCGCCGTCGAGGGACTCCAGCCAGGTCGCGGTGCGCTGCAGCCGGTCGGCGGTGCGGATGTAGAACATCAGGAACCGGTCGACGTAGGTGACCAGCTGCTCGTCGGTGAGGTCGGTGGCGAACAGGTCGGCGTGCCGGGGCCGCATACCGCCGTTCCCGGCGAGGTACAGGTTCCAGCCGTTCTCGGTGGCGATGACGCCGAAGTCCTTGCTCTGGGCCTCGGCGCACTCGCGGGCGCAGCCCGACACGGCGGACTTCAGCTTGTGGGGGGCGCGCAGCCCCCGGTAGCGCAGCTCCAGGCGGATCGCCATCGCGGCCGAGTCCTGGACCCCGTACCGGCACCAGGTGGACCCGACGCACGACTTCACCGTCCGGAGGGCCTTGCCGTAGGCGTGCCCGGACTCGAACCCGGCGTCGACGAGCCGCCGCCAGATCTCGGGGAGCTGCTCGACGCGGGCGCCGAACAGGTCGATCCGCTGCCCGCCGGTGATCTTGGTGTAGAGGCCGAAGTCGCGGGCGACCTCCCCGATCACGATCAGCTTCTCCGGGGTGATCTCCCCGCCGGGGACGCGCGGGACGACCGAGTAGGTGCCGTTCTTCTGCAGGTTGGCGAGGAAGTGGTCGTTGGTGTCCTGCAGCGCGGCCTGCTCGCCCGCCAGGATGTGGCCGTTGCCGAGGCTGGCCAGGATGGAGGCGACGGCGGGCTTGCAGATGTCGCAGCCGCGTCCCGTCCCGTGCTCCTCGACGAGCTGGGTGAAGCTCGCGACGCGCCCGGCGCGGACGATGTCGAACAGCTCGGCGCGGCTGTAGTCGAAGTGCTCGCAGATCGCCTTGCTGACCTCGATGCCCGCGGCGGTCAGCTCGGCGTCCAGGATCCGTTTGACCAGCGGGACGCAGCTGCCGCAGCTCGTCCCGGCCCTGGTGCATTCCTTCACGCCGGGGACGTCGGTGAGGGAGTGCTCGGAGATCGCGCAGCGGATGCCCTCGGCGGTGACGTTGTTGCAGGAGCAGATCACGGTCGCGCCGGGCAGGTCGCCGCCGGCGGCTTCGGTGCCGCCGAACAGCATCTGCTCGGGCGCCCCCGGCAGGCTCCCGCCGACGTAGGCGCGGAGCGTCCCGTAGGACTCGGCGTCGCCGACGAGGACGCCGCCCAGGAGGGTCTGCGCGTCGTCGCTGACGACCAGCCTCTTGTAGACGCCGGCGACGGGGTCGGTGTAGGTGACGCCGAGCGCGTCCCCGGGCCCGGCGAACGGGTCGCCGAAGCTGGCGACGTCCACGCCCATCAGCTTGAGCTTGGTCGACATGTCCGCGCCGCCGAACACGGCGGTGCTGTCGCGCGACAGCAGCCGGTCGGCGACGACCTCGGCCATGGAGAAGCACGGGCCGACCAGCCCGTACACCGTTCCGCCGATGAGGGCGCACTCCCCGATGGCCCAGATGGCGGGGTCCTCGGTGCGGCAGGACGCGTCCACGACGACGCCGCCGCGCTCCCCCACCGGCAGGCCGCAGCCGCGGGCCAGCTCGTCGCGGGGGCGGATGCCGGCGGAGAACACCACGACCTCGGCGTCGATCTCCGTCCCGCCGGTGAGGACGACCCGCCCGACCGAGCCGTCCTCGCCCTCCTCGAGGCCGCGCATCGGGGTGCCGGCGTGGACGGCCATGCCGAGCGCCTCGATGTGGCGGCGCAGCATCGCGCCGCCGCCCTCGTCCAGCTGGCGGGGCATGAGCCAGGGCGCGACCTCGACGACGCCGCTGCGCAGCCCGAGGCCCTGGATCGCGCGGGCCGCCTCCAGGCCGAGGAGGCCGCCGCCGACGACGGCGCCGGTCGCCTTCCCGCGCGCGTACTCGCGGATGGCGTCCAGGTCGTCGATCGTGCGGTAGACGAACACGCCGGGCAGGTCCCTGCCCTCGACCGGCGGCACGAACGGCGAGGACCCGGTGGCCAGGACGAGCGCGTCGTAGGGGACGGCCCGGCCGGTGGAGGTGGTGACGGTACGGGCGCCGCGGTCGATGCCGGTGACCCGCTCGCCGGTGTGGACGGCGACCTCGCCGCCGTGCGCCGGGTAGGCCAGGTCGGCGCCCTCCAGGTGGGTCGTCAGCGCCACCCTGTCGTAGGCGGCCCGGGGCTCCTCTCCGATGACGGTGATCGTCCACGCGGCGGCGGTGTCGCGCTCGCGCAGGGCCTCCACCAGGCGGTGCGCGGCCGGTCCGTGGCCGGCCACGACCAGGCGGCGGTCCGGTTTGCTGTCGGCTCCCATGAGCCCCGATCCTCGGCGGCCCGTATTTCCCGTAGGGATCACCCACGTCACCCGCACGTTAACTGGCCCTCACCGCCGCCGGATGCCGCCGGGGGGCCGGGCCGGTGGGATGCGGTGCGGCGTGGAACGGTCCCGCTGGGCGGCCGCACAGACATCGTGAGGTCGTCCGCCGTTTCAGTTCCTTTTGTGCAGGCCGTGCGAGAAAGTCAGAAGAAGAAGGGAAGTGCGGCAATGCGACGGATCTTCGGTGCGTCCCTCATCGGCCTCGGCGCGTTCCTGCTCGCCGCCGGCGTCCTCACCCGGCTGTACGTCGCCCCGACGCTGATCGGCGCGCCCACGGACGTGTACCAGGTGACGCGGCTGAAGGCCGAGAACGCCTCCTACCTCGACGCCGCCACGGCCGCCCCGCGCACCGGCGCCACGGTCGTGGCGACCAACACCGTCCGCGGCGACCCGGGCTCCACCCATGACGGCGTGGCGGTGTGGGACTCCGGCACGATCGTCCAGGACGCCGTCCGCGGCACCACGATCGAGGTCCAGAAGCAGCGGTACGCCTTCGACCGCCGCACCGGGGAGCTGCGGAACTGCTGCGGCTCGGCGGTCCAGGGCGACACGGGCGTCCGCCAGTCGGGCATCGGGCTGTTCTGGCCGGTGCACGTCCGCACGAAGGGCCTGGAGCTGTTCGACACCGCGACCCGCCGGACCTGGCCGGTCTCCTTCGACGGGAAGGAGCGCGTCGGCGGCGTCCTCACCTACCGCTTCGTCCAGCACGTCCCGGAGACCAAGGTCGCCGGCGAGCTGCCCGCGGTGCCGCCCGAGCTGCTCGGCCGCCCCAAGGGCGGCGCGGCCGTGCCCGTGGACCGCTACTACCGTGCCGACGCCACCTACTGGGTGGACCCGCGGACGGGCGCGCCCGTCGACCAGCGGCAGAAGGTGCTGTCGACGCTGCGGCCGAAGGAGGGGCCGGGCGGGCTGGTGGTCGCCGACTTCACGCTGCGGATGACGCCGGAGTCGCGGAAGGCGCTGCTCGCCAAGTCCGGGGACGGCGCCGGGAAGATCCGCCTGCTGCGCACCACCGGCCCGCTCGCGGGCGGCGCCGCCGGGCTGCTGCTCGTCGCGGCGGGGCTGCCGCTGACCCTGCGGGCCGGGCGGCGCACGCGGCGCCACCGCGCCGGCGGAGGGCCCGTGCCGCGGCGGGCCGCCGGCCCGCGGACGGACGGCTAGCGGGCTCGTTCGGCACTCGTCCTGGTCGTGCACCATGGAGGGGTGACGGAGGTTGTTGAGCGCGAGGCGGGGGCGCGGCTGCGGATGCTGGCCGGTCTCGTCGCCGGCGGCGACGTGGTGGTGCTGAGCGGCGCGGGCCTGTCCACCGAGTCGGGCATCCCGGACTACCGCGGGGAGACGGGCCGGCGGCGGCGCGCGGACCCGATGACCTACCAGGCGTTCACCGGGAGCGAGGCGGCGCGCCGCCGGTACTGGGCGCGGAGCCATCTCGGCTGGCGGCACATCGACGGGGCCCGGCCGAACGCGGGGCACCGGGCGGTCGCCGAGCTGCAGCGGCGCGGCCTGCTCGCCGGGATCATCACCCAGAACGTCGACGGGCTGCAGCAGGCGGCGGGCGCGGCCGGCGTGGTCGAGCTGCACGGCGCGCTGCACCGGGTCGTGTGCCTGTCCTGCGGTCGGCGGACCCCGCGCGAGCGGCTGGAGGAGCGGCTGCACGCGGCGAACCCCGGCTGGGAGGCGGCGGCCGCCGCGATCAACCCCGACGGCGACGCCGTCCTGCCGGACGCGGCGGTGGAGGCGTTCGCGATCGTCGGCTGCGAGCGGTGCGGCGGCCCGCTCAAGCCGGATGTGATCTTCTTCGGGGAGAACGTGCCGCCGGCCCGGGTCCGGGAGTGCTACGCGCTGACCGAGCGGGCGGGTGCGCTGCTGGTGCTCGGGTCGTCGCTGACGGTGCTGTCGGGGTACCGGTTCGTGCGGCACGCGGCCCGGCACGGCGTCCCGGTGGCGATCGTGAACCGGGGCGCGACCAGGGGCGACGAGCACGCCCTGGTGACGCTGGACGCGCCGCTCGGCGCGACCCTCGGCGCGCTCCTCGCCGAGCTGGACGGCTAGTGCCCCGCTACCGCCCGGCCAGCAGGGCGGTCGCGGCCGGTGCCGGGGAGGCCGGCTGCTTCGGGTTTCCGGGCAGGGGCGCGCTGGCGACCTGCGGCGGGTCGGGGAGGGTGTCGCCGGTGACGAACCCGGTGCCCTCCAGCAGCTTCAGGCGGGCGCGGACGGCGGGCTCGCACTTCTCGGCGAAGGCGCGGACGAGCGTGTTGCGGGTGCTGCCGCGCACCGCCCCGATCGACGCGTACAGCAGGCCGTCGGCCGTCCGCATGCGGGCGATCGCCGTCCGGTCGTAGTCGTTGCCGGACTTGCCGGTGATCTCCGACAGCCAGCTCTGCTGCTCGGGGGTGGGCTGGTCCGGCAGCGGCACGTTCAGCTTGACGGCGGCCTGCCGGGCCAGCGCGTCGCTCCCGGCGTGCCGGCGGGCGATCTCGCCGAGGTTGCGGCGGGTCGTGGTGCGGGCGGCGCGGCGCTGGGCCTGGCGGCCGACGGGGATCTCCCACAGCGCCGCCTGCCGGACCCGGACGATGAGGTCGCGGTCGGCGGGGCCGAGCGGGCCCCATTTGGTGTCCACGGTGGACTGCTGCGCGGCTTCGTCGGCGGGCGACGGCGCGACGGCGGCGCCGTCGGAGGCCTGGCGGCCGGTCGCCGTGCAGGCGCCGAGCAGCAGCATGGCGGCGAGGCCGCATGCCGCCGCGACGCCAGGCAGGGGTGTGCGCATCCGCCGCCGCCTTTCGGTCGAGGAGAAGGGCGTGCGTACGGCGGTACGCAGCCGCGCCCGGTGCGGTTCAGAGGCGGTGCGGTTCAGGGCGGGTGCGGTTCAGGTCCAGCCGAGCTGGGCGAGGCCGGCGACCGGCGGCTCGCCGCCCGCCTCGGTGAAGGCGCGCAGCGCGGCGACGAGGGCGTGCCGCTGCCCGGGCGGCATCCGGGACACCACGCCGGCGATGTCGGCGCGGCGGCGGGCGGTGACGTCGTCGACGATGCCACGCCCGGCGGCGGTGAGCTGGATGCGGATCTCGCGGCCGCTGTCGGGGCTGGCGTGCCGGTCGACGAGTCCGGCGGCGGCCAGCCGGTCCACCATCCGCATCGCGGTGGACGGGTTGACCTCCAGCAGCCCGGCGAGCGTCACCAGCTTGGCTGGCCCCTGCGAGGACAGGACGACCAGCAGCCGGAACTGCGGGAGGGTGACGGCGCCTTCCACGGCCGACAGGGACCGCGCGGAGACGGCGACCAGAAGCCGGGACGCGGTCAGCAGCGCCGAGGTGACCGCGTCGACGTCGTCCCCGCCCTCCCCCGCGGCGGCGTGCTCGCTCATGACGACTTTCTACAATGCCCGGCCGCGTCCGCGCCAACGCGGCCCCGGAACGCTCCCGCGGGGCGGCGGTCATGCCACGCGGAACTCATCGGCGTCCTCGCGTCTCAGGGTGAGGCCGTTGCCGGGGTCCTCGCGGGGGCGGACCGTCCCGCCGGACGGGGACAGGCAGCCGTCGAAGAGCATCGACTCGATCCTGACGTGGTCGTGGAACCACTCGATGTGCCGGGCGTTCGGGATGGCGGTCATGACGGCGGCGTGCAGGTGCGGGGCGCAGTGCGCGGACAGGTCGCGCTGGCGGGCGCGGGCCAGTGCGGCCACGCGCAGGAACTCGGTGATGCCGCCGCAGCGGGTCACGTCGGTCTGCGGGCAGTCGACGGCGTCCATCAGCGGGACGAAGTACGGCAGGTCGTAGCCGTACTCCCCCGCGGCGACCTCGCAGGCGGCGGCGTCCGCGACGGCCCGCAGCCCGGCGAGGTCGTCGGAGCTGACGGGCTCCTCGAACCAGCGCAGCCCGACGTCCTCGGCGGCACGGGCGACGCGGATCGCCTGCTTGACGCCGTAGGCGCCGTTGGCGTCGGCGAACAGCGCGACGCCGTCCCCGACGGCGGCGCGGGCGAGGCGCAGGCGGGCGAGGTCGCGGTCCTCCGCACGGCCCCACGACCCGCCGATCTTGATCTTGACGCGGGGGATGCCGAGCTCGGCCGACCAGTGCCGCAGCTGGGCGCGGGTCCGCTCGTCGTCGTAGCTGGTGAACCCGCCCGACCCGTACACGTCCACGTCCGTGCGGACGGAGCCGAGCAGGCGGTGCAGCGGGACGTCCAGGAGCCGGGCCTTGAGGTCCCACAGGGCGGTGTCGACGGCGGAGACCGCCATGGACCCGATGCCGGGGCGGCCCGCGTTGCGCAGGGCCCGCCGCATCGCCTCGTGGGCGCGCGGCACGTCCATCGGGTCGACGTCGCGGACCTCGGGCTCCAGCAGGCCGCCGATGAGGGTGGCGGCGGCGGCCGGGCCGTAGGTCCAGCCGAGCCCGGTGCGGCCGTCGTGCCGGGCCTCGGCCAGGACCAGGGTGGTGGAGGTCCACGACAGCGTTCCGTCGGCCTCGGGCGCGTCGGTCGGTACGGTGTACACCGAGGTGGTCAGGTCGGTCACCGCTCGTCCTCCGGGAGCAGGTCGGCGAGCAGCTCGGCGAGGTGGCGGGGGCGGGCGCCGGTGCCCGCCTCGATCTGCGTCCGGCAGGAGAACCCGTCCGCGAGGACGGCCGTTCCAGGATCGGCGTCCTGCACGGCGGGCCAGACACCCTGCTCGGCGACCGCTATGGACACCTCGTAGTGCCCCGCCTCGAATCCGAAGTTGCCGGCGAGGCCGCAGCACCCCACGTCGAGGGTCTCCACGTCGACGCCGGCGCGCGACAGGACCCGCTCGTCGGCGCCGAAGCCCATGATCGCGTGCTGGTGGCAGTGGGGCTGGGCGATCGCGCGGACCCGCGGCGAGTCGAGCCCGGCGACGACGTCGTGGGACGCGCCGGGCGAGGCGCCGCCGGTCTCCTCCTGGTGCTCGTCGAGCAGCTCGGCGAGCGTCCTGGTCTGGTCGCGGAGCCGCTTGACGTCGTCCTCGACGGAATCGCCCGCCATCAGCTCGGGCGCGTCGGCGCGGAACACGGCGGTGCAGCTGGGCTCCAGCCCGATGACGGGGACGCCGTCGCGCAGCCGCGGCGCCAGCGCCCGGACGGTGCGGCGCAGGACGCGGGCGGCGACGTCCAGCTGCCCCGTGGAGATCCAGGTCAGCCCGCAGCACAGCGGGACCGGCGGGACCTCCACCTGGTAGCCGGACGCCTCCAGGACGCGGACGGCGGCCTTGCCGATGTGCGGGTGGAAGTTGTTGGTGAACGTGTCGGGCCACAGCACGACCCGCTTGTCCGCCCCGTCACGAGCACTGCGGGCGGGGCGGGTCTTGAACCAGTCGGTGAACCGCTGCCCGGCGAAGCGAGGCATGTCGCGGCGCGGGTCGATGCCGCCGATCCGCTTGGCGACGGCGTCCAGGCCGGGGATGTGCAGGGCGGTGTTGGCGGCGCCGGGCGCGAGCGCGGCGATCCGGGCCCACAGCGGCAGCCAGCCCATGGTGTAGTGCGCGGGCGGCCGGATCCGGCCCTTGTAGTGGTGTGCGAGGAACTCGGCCTTGTAGGTGGCCATGTCGACGTTGACGGGGCAGTCGCTGCGGCAGCCCTTGCACGCAAGGCACAGGTCGAGGGCGTCGCGGACGTCCTCGGACCGCCACCCGTCGGTGATGACGGCGGCGCCGCCCGGTCCGGGCACGGCGGGGTCCGGCATGTCGTCGCCGGGCATGCCGCGCATCATCTCCATGAGGATGCGGGCCCGGCCGCGGGTGGAGTGCTCCTCCTCGCCCGTGGCGCGGTAGCTCGGGCACATCACGCCGCCCGACGACGCCCGGCACTTGCCGATGCCGACGCAGCGGGCGGCGGCGTGGGTGAACCGGTGGTGGTCGTCGGGGAAGGAGAAGTGGGTGTCCGGCTCGGACGGGTCGTAGGCGAGGTGGTCCAGGTCGTCGTCCAGCCGGTGCGGGTGGACGATCTTGCCGGGGTTCATCCGGTTCCCCGGGTCGAAGACCGCCTTGAACCGCTCGAACAGCCGGACGACCTCGTCCCCGAACATGATCGGCAGCAGTTCGCCGCGGGACTGGCCGTCGCCGTGCTCGCCCGACAGCGACCCGCCGTAGGAGGCGACGAGGCGGGCGGCGCGCTCGGCGAACTCGCGGTACCGCTCGGCGCCGCCCTCGTCCTCCAGGTCGAAGGGGATGCGGGTGTGGACGCAGCCCTGCCCGAAGTGCCCGTAGAGGGAGACGGGGTCGAAGCGGCAGTCCCGGATGAGGGCGCGGAAGTCGCGCAGGTAGTCGCCGAGCCGGTCGGGCGGGACGGCCGCGTCCTCCCAGCCCTCGTGGGTGTCGGGACGCCCGGGCGGGTAGGCGGTGGCGCCGAGCCCCGCCTCGCGGACCTTCCAGAGCCGCTCCTCCTCGGCGGGGTCGTGCAGGAAGCCGCAGCGCGGCGGGTTCGGCCCGTCCTCCATCTCCCCGATCAGGTTCCGGGCGCGCTCGTCCGCCTCGTCCTTGGTGTCGCCGCCGAACCGGACCATGAGCCAGCCCGCGCCGTCGGGCATCTCCTCCAGCACCGCCGGCCCGGCGAGGTGGTCCCCCTTGGCCAGGTCGAGGAGGGTGTCGTCCATGCCCTCCAGCGCGAGCGGCCGGGACGGCAGGACGCGCGCGACGGCGTCGCCGGCGGCGGCGATGTCGTCGTAGCCGAGGACGACGAGCGACTGGTACGCGGGGACGGGCACCAGGCGGATCTCCGCCCGCAGCACGATGACCAGCGTGCCCTCCGAGCCGACCAGGGCGCGGGCCACGTCGAAATTCTTCTCCGGGAGGAGGGAGTCGAGGTTGTAGCCGGACACGCGCCGCGGGATGTCGGGGTAGCGGGTGCGGATCAGCTCCATGCCGTCGTCGCGCAGGTCCCGCAGCGCCCGGTAGATCTCGGCGCGCCGCCCGCCCTCGGCCTGGATCCGCGCGTACTCCTCGTCGCTGGTCTCCCCGACCCACATCCGCAGGCCGTCGTAGGTGAGGACCTCCAGCCGCACGACGGAGTCGACCATCTTCCCGTACGCCTGCGCGGACGCGCCGCACGAGTTGTTGCCGATCATCCCGCCGATCGTGCAGGTGTCGTGGGTGGACGGCTTGGGCCCGACCATGAGGCGGTGCCCGGACAGCTCGTCGTTCAGGTCGTCCAGGCACGCCCCGGGCTCCACGACGGCGCGGCGCGCCTCCGGGTCCACCGAGATCAGCGCGCGGCAGTACTTGGACCAGTCGATGACGACGGCGTCGTTGACGCACTGCCCGGCCAGGCTCGTCCCGCCGCCGCGCGACAGGACGGGGACGTCGTGCTCGGCGCACACCAGGGCGGCCTCGGCGCCCGCCTCGACCGTCCTCGGCACCACCACCCCGATGGGCGGCTGCTGGTAGTTGGAGGAGTCGTGGGAGTAGGCGGCTCGGGTGCCCGGGTCGAACCGGACCTCGCCGTCCACCCGCTCGGCGAGCACGCGCCGGAACGCGTCCTTCCCGTACGCCGTCGCGCCTGCCCGCTGTTCGTCCTGCCTGGTGGTCTCCGCCGGAACTGCCATGCGGATTCGCATACCCGGCCCGTGGCCCTCAACCGTCCCGGCGGTACCGGACCGTCGCGGTTCCGCCCATCCCGCGGGCACCTCGTTGGGATAAAGTATCGCCCGCTTCAGTCGGATTCGCGCCTCGGGGGAAGTCGTTGTCTGATGCCCGGACCCATGGTGATCTCACGCCCGACCTACTCGGGACCCCGGTCTGGCACGACCAGCGCGTCCAGGCCGCGGGCATCCCGGTCTACGACGTCCCGCTGGTGTCGGTCGGCGGCGGGCTCGGATCGTTCAGCCTGGTGGACGTGCTGCGCATCCAGGGCGTCGCGGCGTCCTCGATCCGCGTGCTGTCGAGCCGGGACGCGCCCTGGCAGTCCTGGGAGTACCTGACCCGCGTCTCGCAGCTGCCGGCCGGGGAGCGGATCCGCTCCGACGCCGGCGCCCGCCCCGACAACATCTGGGGCTTCCCCTCCTACGCGCTGCACGAGGCGTGGCGCGACAGGTCGCCGAAGCTGGTGCTCCAGGTCCTGGGCGAGCCGCTGCTCGGCGACTTCTTCAGCCCCCGCGCAGCCACCGTCTTCGAGACGGTGCGGCGCGAGGCCGACCGGATCTCCTACTGGCGGATGCTCGCCAAGGGGCAGGTCCGGATGGTGCGGCGGCGGGCGGGCGGCGGGTACTTCACCGTGCTGACCCCGCCGCACGGGACGTCCCCGACAAAGCGCGTCGCGATCCGCTCCCGATACGTGCACCTCGCGGTGGGCTACCCCGGCCTGAAGTTCCTCCCGGACCTGCAGGAGTTCCGGGAGACCCACAACGACTACCACCGGGTCGTGAACGCCTACGAGCCGCACGAGCACGTGTACGAGACGCTCAAGTCGCGTCCCGGCGTGGTCGTGGTGCGTGGCGCCGGCATCGTCGCGTCCCGGGTGCTGCAGCGGCTGATGGAGGACCGGGAGCGGCACGGGCTCCAGACGCAGATCGTGCACATGTTCCGCACGTTCGTGACCGGCGCGCACGGGACGGGCGCGTTCATGCGGCGCAAGGGCGGCGACGGTTGGGCCTACCAGGCGTTCACGCTGCCGAAGTCGGCGTTCGGCGGGCAGCTCAAGGCGCAGTTCCGGCGGGCCGGCGGCGAGCGCCGCGCCGCACTGTCCAAGACCGTGGGCGGAACGACGACGCCGCGGCTGCGCCGCTGGCAGGAGCAGATGCGGCGGGGCCGGCAGGGCGGCTGGTACCACCCGTTCCAGGCCGTCGTCGACCGGGTGGAGCCGTCCCCGGACGGCCGCCTCGTCAGCCTCACCCGCAGCGACGACGGGCGCCTCGGCCGCTACGTCTCCGACTTCATCATCGACTGCACCGGGCTGGAGGCCGACATGCCGGAGCACCGGGTCCTCGCCGACCTGCTGGAGCACGGCGGCGCCCGGCGCAACGGCGCGGGCCGGCTCACGGTCGGGGAGAACTTCGCGGTGCTCGGCGCGGAGAGCGGGGACGGCGTGCTCTACGCCTCCGGCGCGGCCACGGCGGGCAACCACTACCCGGCCGTGGACAGCTTCCTCGGCATGCAGACCGCCGCCCTCGACATCGCCGCCGACCTGGCCGCGCGGGGCTTCTGCTCGCGGCTCGGGCCGGTCCGGTCGACCGGCCAGTGGCTGAAGTGGGCGAGGGGCCGCCCCGTCTGACC
>NZ_SMKY01000627.1 GCF_004349235.1 Actinomadura darangshiensis
GGGCGCAGGGCGGGCAGCATCGTCCAGAAGCTGCGGGCGGCATCAGGGCCGGTGGTGCGGGCGGCGATGTCGGCCGCGAGTTCGTTGGCCCAGTTCACGACCATGGTCGCGGCCCACACGGCGGGGGCGGCGACCGCCAGGGCGTGCCAGGGGAGCAGCAGGCCCATGCCCAGCCAGCCCGCCAGGGTGACCGCCTGCATGAGGAAGTGGACCTGCAGCCAGGGGCGCCGGATGTGGGTGGTTTCGTGCGCCAGGACGAAGGCCAGCGCGGCGGGCTGCTCTAGAAGCCGGTCGCCGACCACGATGATCGGATGGCGCCGGTTGGGCATGATCGCGGCGTTGAACCGCATGCGGACGCAGTCGCAGCCGGTGGTGTCCAGGGTGCAGGCATGCTCGGGCAGCCGGTCGGGGCGGTAGATGTGGACGCGGTCGGCGGCGGGGAACCGCCGGCGGACCTGGTCTTGAGTACGGGCCAGGGCCGCGCGGGTGTCCGGGTGCAGGCCGGTGGTGAGCTGCTGCTCGTAGTCGTCGGCGGTGGTCCAGTCCAGGTCTCGCAGCGGGTCGATGCGGAAGCCCACGATGACGCCTAGGAGGGCCCAGGCGGCGATCAACGCGGTCAGGGTGCCGGTCACCGCTGTGGCCCAGGTGGGCGGCAGACCGGCCCGGGCCGCGGTGCCCAGGCCGGTACCGATGGCCAGGAGCAGGGCGGGGATGATCAGGATCTTGCGCTTGCCGGCCGCGTGGGCGTCCTTGGCGACGTACTTGGCGTGCATCGCCTCAGCGAAGTCGTGCCGTTGCGGTTTCGCCGGTGCTGGGGCGGTGGGAGAGGTCGTCTCAGTCACTTCTAGGGTTTTCCTGTCGGTTGAGTTGATTTTCTGGCCGCGAGGGAGGAGGCTCCCCCCGTCCCGCGCCCGGCGGTGAGAACGGCCAGGGAGGACGGTCAGGGCAGACGGTGCCGGGTCGTCCGTGCTGCGTGCGTCAGCTGCGGCGGACGGAATGGAGAAGGGAAATGGTTATCTCGCTCAGGGTGAGAGTGAGTTGGGGTCAGGAAAGGGAGACGGGGAGTTCGCGCGGGCAGTTGGTGAACAGCGAGGGAACCTGGGTGAGTTGGTCGGCCGGCACGCTCAGGCGTAGGTCGGGGTGGCGGTGGAACAGTTCGCTGAGGGCGATGCGGGTCTCCAGGCGGGCGAGGGGTGCACCGAGGCAGTAGTGGGCGCCGACACCGAAGGCCAGGTGGGTGTGGTCGGGCCGGTCGGGGTTGAACTGGTGGGCGG
>NZ_SMKY01000628.1 GCF_004349235.1 Actinomadura darangshiensis
TGAGCTTCCCCCCGTAGCACGGACACCCGATCTGAGTTGACCTTGATCAACTTGGGAAGGAAGTGTCTCGTGCCACCACCTCACCCGCCGGAGTTCCGGCGTCGCGCCGTCGAGCTGGCCCGTACCGGAGACAAGTCGGTCTCCGCGCTGGCCAAGAGTCTGGGCATCAGTCAGTCGTGCCTGAGCAACTGGATCCGCCAGGCAGCCATCGAAGAGGGTGATCTCGACGGCCTGAGCGCCGGCGAGAAAAAGGAGCTGGTCGGGCTGCGTCGAAAGGCCCGGCAACTGGAACTGGAGAATGAGATCCTCAAGCGGGCGGCGGCGTACTTCGCTCGCGAGAACGTGCTCCCAAAATAAGGTACTCGCTGGTCCGTGAGCTTGCCGATAACGATATTCCTGTTGCGGTGGCCTGCCGAGTGCTGGGAGTCTCCCGGTCCGGTTACACCGACTGGCTCGGCAGGCCCGCCTCGATCCGGGAGCACCGCAATACCGAGCTGGTGAAAATCATCAAAGAGGTCCACGAAGAGTCACGCCGCAGCTACGGATCACCGCGGGTACACGCCGAGTTGACGCTCGGACGGGGCGAACGGGTGAACCGCAAACGGGTCGAACGCCTCATGCGGGAAGCCGGTATCCAGGGGATCTACCGGCGTAAGGGACGCCGGAACCTGGTCAACGAGGCGACCGAGGAGGACCTGGTCAAGCGTGCCTTCGACGTCCAAGGACCCGATCTGCTGTGGGTCACCGACATCACCGAACATCCGACCGAAGATGGGAAGTTGTACTGCGCGGCCGTGCTGGACTGCTTCTCCCGTCGCATCATTGGCCATTCCATCGACATCCGCCAGACCACCAAACTCGTGGTCGATGCGATGGCCGCCGCTGTAGCCCGCCGCAAGCCCGCAAAAGACGCCACAATCCTGCACTCAGACCACGGAACGCAGTTCACGTCCTGGACGTTCGGTAAGCGACTCCGGGACGCGGGGCTGCTCGGCTCAATGGGCACGATCGGCGATTGCTACGACAATGCCATGATCGAGTCGTTCTGGGGCTCGATGCAACTCGAACTCCTCGACGCCAGGAAATGGCAAACAAGAGCCGAGCTTGCAGCCGCGGTGTTTGAATGGATCGAGTGCTGGTATAACCCATTCAGAAGACATTCCAGCCTTGAAATGCTGAGCCCGGTGGACTACGAGGAACGACACCGAACCTCGAGCATCACCACCTGACCCATCTCACCCGAGCTGTCCGTGCTACGGGGGGAACCTCA
>NZ_SMKY01000629.1 GCF_004349235.1 Actinomadura darangshiensis
GCCCCCCTTCTTCCCGCCGCCGCCCGGCGCCCCGATGGGCCCCGGGATGCCGCCGCCGAAGCGCGGCGGTGGCGGCGGCCTGGTGATCGGCCTGGTCGCCGGCGGCGTCGCCCTCCTCGTCGTCATCGCCGTGGTGGTCCTGGTGGTGGTGAACGCCGGCGGCGGCAAGTCGCCGGACGAGAAGCTGACCGCCGCGGCGACCGACCTCACCTCGGCCCGCGCCGTCTCGCTGGACGGCACGTTCGGCGGCGGCTCGTCGCTGCGCGGTGAGCTGGACGTCACCAAGGGCGGCCGCGCGATGGGCACCGTCACGTGGGACGGCTCCCGCGTCACGATGCTGTCGGCCGACGGCAAGCTGTTCGTGAAGGCCGACAAGTCCTACTGGGAGCGGCAGATCTCCACCGACGAGCCGTTCTTCCTCAAGGACGGCGAGCAGTGGGGCCGGCTGGGCGACGACGAGCTCGACCTCGACTTCAAGCAGCAGCTGACGCCGACGGCGCTGGCGGCCAAGGTCCGCTCCGCCCGGTCGTCCAGCACCAAGCCGATCGAGACGTCGTGGCACGGCAAGAAGGCCCTGAAGTTCAGCACCTTCTCGTCCACGATCTACATCACCGACGAGGACGACGCGGAGCTGCTGCGCTACGAGGCCACCACGCCGCGGGTCTCGCTGGACGTCACCACGAAGGACGGCAGCGACGCCTCGTCGGTCATCTCGAACATGCGCACGAGCATGGGCGAGCTGAAGGACTCCTTCAACGCCTCGTCCAAGCCCACCGTCGACGAGTGGAAGAAGGGCGGCTGCAACGGCAACTCCGGCTGCACCGTCCAGGCCAAGGTCCGCCCGCCCTACGACGTGGAGAAGCCCGTCACGATCGAGATCCAGTTCCGGATCACCGCGGGCACGCTGACCGGCAAGGACCTCGGCACCTGCACCACCCGCATCACGATCAGCAGCAGCAGCTCGCAGTGGGCGAGCTGCCGGGTCACGAGCAGCGCGTGGACGAGCTGGGCCAAGGCCACCGGCGGCACCTTCTACAAGCACGCGCAGTACAAGGTGATCGGCGCCACGTCCGCCGAGGTTCAGTCACTGCAGAACGGGCTCGACAGCGAATGAGGCCGCAGGTGAGGCGCCCCGCGCGCTGATCCGCCGCCACCCGGGTGCCCGGTGGCGCTCCGCCCGAACGGGAGGGAAGCGCCGCCGGGCACCCTTATGCTCTTTACGGACGCCCCTCCAGGGCCCCGGCGGCCGACCCGCACCCCCCAGGAA
>NZ_SMKY01000630.1 GCF_004349235.1 Actinomadura darangshiensis
GCATGGCGCTGTCGATGGAGGAGCAGCGGATCCTCACGCAGATCGAGGTCCGCCTGAGCGAGGACGACCCGCGGCTGGCGCACCGGCTCGCACGGCTCGGCGTCCCGCGCGGCCGCCGGGCCCGCACCATCGCGCTCGCCGCGGCAGCCGTCATCGTCGTGCTCGCCGCGATCGGCGCCGGCATCGCCGCCGCGGCCCTGTGACCGCGCCCCCGTAAGCCCCGGCACCCGCCGCGAAACCCCTGCCGCAGAACCCCGGCCGCAGCTTCGTGGCCGCCCGGTCGTCCGAGACGCTCCCGCACCCCGGACATGCGAAACGCCGAGGCCCCGGCGAGACGAACTCGCCGGGGCCTCGGCGTTCACGCCGGTGTGGTGGTCGCCTCACGGCGAAAGGCACAACGAAGCTCCAGCCCGGACCGCGTGGGACCGGCGGTATTCCCCGAAGGCATCAATTAGAGCCCGGGGGACACATGCCACACCGACGTATCCACTGTAACGGCTCCCGGCGGGTGCCTCCTCCACCGCCACCCCGGATGTGAAGTTCACCTCACCTCGGAGTGAGGGTTCCCTGCGGCCGTGCACCGGCCCCCGCACGGACGCGTCAACCAATATGAACCGAATCGGGGAAATGCCGGAGAAGCGGCCACCCGCCGGCGCGGGGACCCGCCGGCCCGGCCGCACCTCCACGGCATCGCCCGTGCGGAACCGCCAGAGGGTGAGGAGACGGGGCAGTGCACACCACGGGGACGACGACCACGACCGCGGCGCCGGACGGCGCGGCGGACACCGGCACCGGCGAAGAATCGAGCAGCGGCACGAACCACGGCACCGGGCGTGACGAGATCCGGCCGGGCGCGGCGGCCTGGGAACTGGCCGCCGAGGCCCGCGCCGCGTCCCGCGCCCGCGACCTCACCACCCGGACACTGCGGGCCTGGAACGTCACCGGCACCGGCGACGTCGACGACATCGTCCTCATCGTGGACGAGCTCGTCACCAACGCCGTCGTGCACGGCACCGGACCCGTCCGCCTCGCCCTCCGCCTCGACGACGCACCCGGCGGCGCGAGCGTCGCCGGCGAGATCGGCGACGGCCACCCCGCCGCGCCCGGCGTCCCGGACGGGCCGCCCCGCGTCCTGGACTGGTCCGAGGCCGGCCGCGGCCTGCTCCTGGTCGCCGCCCTCGCCACCGACTTCGGCGCGCGCCCCGCACCGTCCGGCAAGACCGTCTGGTTCACCCGCCGCCTCACCC
>NZ_SMKY01000631.1 GCF_004349235.1 Actinomadura darangshiensis
GGCCCCCGCCGTCCCCGACCCGCTCGCCCACTCCTTGGGCGAGGCGTTCGCCGCCTGCGCCGAAGCGGCCCACCGCGGCCTCCTGAACTCCCCGCCAGGGCTCCGCACCCGGATCACGAAGGCTGCCGAGGACCTCGAAAAGCTCGGCCTCCGCACGACCGCCGAGACCGTCAGGGCCTTCACGGCCGCGCTGTCCGGCGACGACCCGCACCACATGACCCGCACCTGGGCCACCGCCTGCGTCCGCCTGCTGACCGCCGCCGAACTCCGCTAGCGCGATGGCTCAGGCGCGGCAGGTGAGGGGGCGGCCGCCGTTGTAGTCGACCATGTCGTTCAGGGCGGCGAGCAGATCGATCTGGGCGCCGGGCTCGTGGCCGTCCAGTTCGGCGTAGGCGCGGTGGAGGTTGCCGACCAGGCGCTCGGGGTCGGTCAGCCCGGCGAACGGGCCGAGGCCGGTCTCGCGGGCGGCCTCCAGCGGCGACAGGCCGGCCGGTTTCGCCTCGGCCGCCGTCGCCTGGACGAACCGGGCGTAGGCGAGGACGCCGTCGATCAGCTCGGGCCCCGCGACGGGGCCGTGCCCCGGGACGATCGTCTCCGCGCCCAGCGGGGCGACGACCTCCTCCAGGACCTTGACGGCACCCGCGATCGACCCCTGCATCAGGAACGGGGTGCCGCCGTTGAACAGCAGGTCGCCGCAGAACAGCACCCGCCGGTCCGGGATCCACACGATGGAGTCGTTGGTGGTGTGCGCGGGCGTACCGACGTGCCGGACCTCGCAGCGGAGGTCGTCCACCCACAGGGTGACGCCGTCGGTGTAGGTGAGGAACGGCGGTTCGAGCTCGACGTCGCCCCAGTCGACCTTCGTCCAGAACGGCTCGTCGAACGGCTTGCCCCAGCCGAGCGCGCCCTCCCGCGTCCCCTCGTGGCCGACGACGGTGGCCCCGGAGAACAGGTAGTTGCCGAACGTGTGGTCGCCGTGGTGGTGGGTGTTGACCAGCGTCCGGACGGGGCGGCCGGTGACCGACCGGATCGACTCCAGGTAGGCGCGGGTGCGGCGCTCCGTCGAGCACGCGTCCACGCTGGTCACACCGCGCGCCCCCACGAGGAACCCGGTGTTGTTGATCCACCAGGTGCCGTCCGGCTGGAGGTAGGCGAAGATCCCGTCGGAGACCTCCTGCAGCCGCGGGCTTCCCGGGCCGTCCCGGTCGGGTGCGTCGCTCATGCGCCCGGAGTGTAACCG
>NZ_SMKY01000632.1 GCF_004349235.1 Actinomadura darangshiensis
GCGCAGGTCGGTGGCCAGCTCCACGCGGGGGGTCAGCGGCGGCCGTCCGTCCAGCAGCTGGAGCAGGGTGCGGGCCGCGACCCGGCCCATCTCCTCCAGCGGCTGCCGGACGGTCGTCAGCGGCGGCGACAGCCACTCGCAGGTCGGCAGGTCGTCGAAGCCGACGACGCTCAGGTCCTCGGGGATGCGCAGGCCGGCGAGCCGGGCCGCCTGGTAGGCGCCCATCGCCTGCTCGTCGCTGCCCGCGAAGATCGCAGTCGGCGGCTCGGGCAGCGCGAGCAGCTCGCGGGTGCGGGCGAACCCGCCCTGGTGGTGGAAGTCGCCGTACCGGACGAGGTCCTTGCCGGCCTCGATCCCGGCGCGCTCCAGCGCGGTGCGGTAGCCGTCCACCCGGGCCTGGGTGCAGAGCATGTCGGCGGGGCCGCCGATCACCGCGATGCGGCGGTGGCCGAGCTCGATCAGGTGCTCGGTGGCGGCGAGGCCGCCGGCCCAGTTGGTGGCGCCGACGCTGGCGATCTCGGTGTCCGGCAGGTTCACTGGGTCCACCAGGACGAGGCCGACCCCGGCCCGCTCCAGCTGCTCGCGCTGGCGCCGCGTCATCCGGGACGTCACCAGGATGACCCCGTCGCTGTGGTGCAGCGCGGGCAGGTTCTGCCAGCTCGGCGGGCGGGCGTCGTCCGCGCGGACCAGCGAGACGACGACGCCGGTGCCGTGCTCGGCGCACTCGGCCTCCACGCCGCGCAGGATCTCCACCGCCCACGGGCTGTCGAGGCCGGCCAGGACCAGGTCGATCAGGCCGGACCGGCGGGCGCGCCGGGAACCGCCGGGACCCGGGTAGTTGTGGGTGCGCAGCAGCGCCTCGACCCGCTCGCGGGTAGCGGCGGCCACATCGGTCCGGCCGTTCAGGACCTTGGAGACCGTGGCGGGGGACACCCCGGCCTCGGACGCGATCAGCGCAAGCGTCGGCTTGGCCGGCGGGTCCGGCATCTCGTCGGTGGTGCGCACGGGCACTCCTTCACTCCTCCCCGAGGAAACGATTGCGAACAGTATCGCAATGTTTCGCTCTCTCCTAGCCCCAAGTTCCGGTCCCGGTGCACGGATTTTCGGCCAATACCTGCTCAACTCTTGACCGTGGAGGGGCCCTTTCTTAGAGTTCCACGGCAACGGAACCTAGCGAAGAGTTTCGAAAAATTTCGAGAGAGACGGCTTCGGCCGGCCCCCTCAGGCCC
>NZ_SMKY01000633.1 GCF_004349235.1 Actinomadura darangshiensis
CGGCGCTGACCGACACCCTGCACCGAGTCAACACCGCCGCTAACCAGGTCTCGGCCGTGGCCTTCCGGCAGTTCGGGCTCCGCGGCCGCGAAACGCCCCTGCGGACGCTGTGCTACGGCGATCTCAAGGCCGGCGGGCTCGGTGCGCAGGCCGCCCAGCACGTGATCAAACGGGTCGTGGACGCCTACACCACTCTCCGGGCGAACCTCCGCAACGGCCGACTCGGCGGCCCGACGTCCCGGCGTCGCCGCAAGGCCGAGTCCAAACCGATCGTGTTCCGTGCCGACGCCGCGCACACCTTCGACGATCGATGTTTATCGTGGCAGTTGGATGCGGGCACGGTGAGCATCTGGACGGTGGCCGGGCGATGCAAGAACCTGCGGTTCGTCTGCTCGCCCGACCAGGCCAAGACACTGCCGCGCACCGCAAGGGTGAATCGGACCTGGTGCACCGGGACGGGAAGTGGTTCCTGCTCGCCACCTGCGACGTCCCCGAACCGGAGGTGTACGAGCCGGTCGATTGGGTGGGGGTGGACCGCGGCATCGTCAACCTGGCCACCACCAGCGATGGGGACAACCATCAGGGCCGCCGCCTGGATCGGTACCGCCGCTGGCAGGCCCGCAAACGGGCCGAACTCCAGGCCACACGCACCCGGTCGGCCGCCAGAATATTGAAGAAGCGGGCCCGCCGCGAGAAGCGGCACGCCACGCATGTCAATCACACGATTTCCAAGCAGGTCGTTGCCGTCGCGGCACGCACCGGACGCGGTATCGCACTCGAAGAGCTGAGTGGGATCCGCGGACGGGTCACGGTTCCTCGCGACCAGCGGGCGCGCCTGTCGTCCTGGCCGTTCCACCAGCTGGGTGAGTTCATCGCCTACAAGGCCCGCCTGCACGGGGTGCCGTTCATCGCGGTGGATCCGGCCTACACCTCGCAGCGCTGCCCGCGGTGCGGCCACACCGCGAGGAACAACCGTCCTACGCGGGATGATTTCTGCTGTCGCCGGTGCGGTCTCGCTGGGCCCGCCGACGTCGTCGCCGGGGTCAACGTGCGCGACCGCGCACGCTCGGCGTGGGTATTCGTCAACATGCCCCAACCAGCCCCCGCCTAGCACGGGGGCCGGTGGATGCGACCCGTGACCGCCCACCCGTAGCGGGCAGTCGGGAGCGTAAACAACGCCCACAAGGACCGAACCGGCAACCCCGGTCCTCAGGGCCGAGTAGTTGAC
>NZ_SMKY01000063.1 GCF_004349235.1 Actinomadura darangshiensis
CACACCCAAGCAGACCTCGACGAGGTCGCCCGCCAACTCAACCAACGCCCCCGCCACACCCTGGGCTGGAAAACCCCAGCCCAGGCACTCAACGAGTTCCTCGTTGCAACAACCGCTTGACACCGCCCCGCTCGAAACAACAACACGCCGCAGGTCAACGAGGGAGGGTGACGGCTACCGGGGTTACTCCCGCCTTGCGGAGTCGGGACGGGAGGGTTGCGGCGAACGGGTGGTGGTCCACCGGCAGGCCCTCGGGGTTGTCGATCACGTAGTGGACGACGCCGCCGGCGCGGGTCTCCGTCCACGTCGCGCCGACCGAGCGGAGCACCGAGGCGGCCTTCGCGGCCTCGGCGGTCTTCACCGACACGCGGATCGGCGACTCGTACGACGGCAGCGCGGCCGCCTGCTGAGCCGCCTTGGCAGTGGCGGTGACGTGCGGCGCCCCCGCCGGGTCCGGGCCGAGGATCGCGTTGTACAGCAGCTTCGCCGTCCCGTCGGTGAACGCGCGGAAGTTCGGCTCCGCCGCGAACAGCACGGAGCGCCCCTCGCCGACGGCCTGGTCCACGACCGCCGCGGTGCCGCCCAGCTCGTCCGCGCCGCGCTGGAACCCGGAGACGAACCAGTCGGGTGAGTCCACCTCCGGGTACGACGCGGCGACGCCGCTGGACGCCTTCATGACCATGTCGTAGGACGTGAAGTTCCAGGCCGTCCCGCCGACGCCCTTCGACAGCGGGCTGCCGTCGTCCACCTGGACGCGGAACAGCGTGCCCGGGATGTCGGACGTCGGCTCCGCCAGCGTCGCGGTCGTCAGGCCGAGCCGCGCCGCGAGCTGCGTGCCGCCCTGCCAGCCGATGTAGCGGCCGCCGCCGCGCGTCCACTGCTGGAGCGCGGTCCGCCCGCTGTCACCGAGCGCGGTGTACGCGGAGGACGCCGGGCCGTCCGGCGTGAGCAGCACCTCGACGCCCTGCAGCTTGCCCGCCGCGACGTCCGCCGGGGTGAGCAGCGTGAACGGCAGCTTCCAGTCGCGGTCGAGGCGGTGGCGCAGCCATCCGGCCGACTCCCGTGCGGACGACGACGTCGCCGACAGCTGGAGGATGCCGAGCTTCGGCGCCTTCCCCTCGTGGCCGGGACGCGGTGCCGCCGGCGTCCGCACCGGAACCGCCCGCGGGTGCAGGACGGCACCGGACGACCCGCCCGCCACGTTGCCGAGCAGCGGCAGGCTCCACGCCGTCACGTCGTAGAAGTACGGGAACGGCGTGTAGGAGTCCTCGTTGAGCATGGCCTGGATCCAGTGCTTCTGGCCCTGCGCCATCGAGATCCAGTACGTGCCCGCGGGCAGCGTCGTCTCGGCCTCGGGACGCCCGTAAGCCTTGAAGTCGGGGACGTCCAGCGGCCGGGCGAGCCGCTCGACGCGCACGCCCATCCGCTGCAGGCGCCGCACGATGAGCCGGACGCCCGCGCGCTTGGCCGGGTCGTCGTCGCGCAGGAAGTAGCTCCGGACCTTCCGGTCGGGCACCGGCCGGTCGACCTGGTTCGGCGGGTTGTAGATCTGGTTGGGCTCCAGCTCCCCGGCCTTGCCCTGCTCGTAGGCGTCGACCGTCATCGCGCGCCACTCGGTGAGGATCTTGTGCCGGTCGCGGGCCGCCGCCGACAGCGACACCCACTGGGTGAGGTACTGCTCCTTCACCCGCTCCGGGTACGGGCTCGCGTCGCCCTTCTCGTAGGTCATTCCCGCCGCGTGGAACGCGCTGGTCGGGACCGAGTCTCCGTACCCCTGGTAGAAGAGGTCGTAGACGTCGCGGTTGAAGAAGTCGATGCCCTGCCGCTTGAACTCGGCGGCCATCGCCGCGCCGTACATGTCGTTGATCCAGCCGACTGCCTGCTCGGGCGTCTCGTGGTAGACCGGGTCGGCGTTCGGCGGGAAGAAGAACGACGTCCCGCCCATCTCGTGGGCGTCGATGTACATCGCGGGCGGGTACTGGTTCAGCATCGCCAGCTTGCCGTCGGTCTCCGGCTGGGTGCGCGCGAACCAGTCGCGGTTCATGTCGAATCCGTAGGCGTTCTGCCGGGTCTTCAGCTCGCGGCCGTCCGGGTTCTGCGTCGGCAGGACGACGACGAGCGCGTTGTCGAGGATCGCGGTCGCGGCGCAGTCGGCGCGGTCGCCGAGGTCGCGGAGCACCTTGAGCGCGGCGTCCGTGCCGCTCGGCTCGTCGCCGTGGACGTTCCCGCTGATCCAAAGGATCGGCACGCCCCGGTCGGTGATCAGCTTGGCGAGCGCGGCGGGCGTGCGGGGGCTGCGGAGCAGGCCCGCCTCCAGCCGCACCTCCGCCAGCCCCGCCTTGGAGACCAGCTGGGGACGTCCCGCGATCGCGTACTTCAGCGGACGGCCCTGCGCGGTGGTCGCGAGCGTCCCGGACACGACGCGCTCGCTCTTCGCCGCGACCGTCTCCAGGTACTCGTCGGACTCGGCGGCGCTGACCGGCCGCTCACCGAGATCGAAGCCGAGAACCTGCTTGGGGGAGGGGACCTCGCCCCGGTAGACCGGCGTGGTCTGCGTCGGGTCGCAGCCGGGCGCGGCCGGGGCCGCGGCGGCGGGCGCCCCGAGCGACGCCGGCACCGCCAGGGACGCCGCCACGGCCAGGGGCAGCGCCAGTTCTCGGGCTCTCATGAGCCACAACGTGACACCGGCCGCCGGCGGCACCAACGGCAACTTCTGCCAAGATCAGTCGCGCTTCTCCGGGCGGGGCCGCGGGCCGGTCAGCGCGGCGGCCCGGTTGATCGCCTGCAGCGCGAACTCCTGCGTCCGGGTGAGGCCGCCCGGCCCGCGCCCGGGCTCGGCCGGCGCGGCGTCCTTCGGGGCGCCCGCGAGCTGCGCCTTCGCGCTCAGCCCGTACGACACGAACAGCAGCACGACGAACGCCGCCAGGTAGGCGAGGTGCTCGGCGAGGCCGCCCCACCTGCCCTTGAACACGTCCAGGACGGCGAACATCGCGAACCCCGCCATCCAGCCCGCCATCGGCGGCACGAGCAGCACGTCCCGGCGGAGCGCGAGGCCCGCGGCGGCGCAGACGACGAGCAGCACCTCGACCGCCTTGACGAAGACCAGGATCCCCGTCGCCGGACCGGACCCGAAGTAGCGCTCGATCTCGTCCAGCCGGTCGCCCCACAGCAGCACGGCGCCGGCGAGGCCGGCGACCCCGTACGCGATGAGGAACACGCCGACCGCGTAGTGGAACCGCTGCCACGTCGGCGACCGCTGCGCGAAGAAACCGCCGGCCGGCGTCGCGGTCGGGCCGGCTCCTGGCTGGGCACCCGCGCCCACCGTCATAGTCCGTCCCCCATGTTCCCGTTCATGTGTTAGGCGCAAGATATCCCGGATAGGGTTCCGCCGACCTCCGAAACGCGGTCCGCGCCGGCGTCCCCGGCCCGCCGTTTCCCGGCTGACCAGCCGGGGTGCTTGCGCACGGGCGGGCGAAGGGGGAGGCTGAAGCCACGTCGGGCCGCGCGGAGTCCGTGAGGAAGCAAGGATGACGCCTGACGATACGGGAACCGCCGCGCCGTCGAAGACGCGGATCGAATATCTGGAAGAGCTCGGCGAGGAACTGGTCAAGCGTGGCCTCCGGGTGCGTCTCACCCTGCCCCGCGGCCAGTCGCCCAGCCTGCATGTGCTGAACCCGGGCGCGTCCGCCCTCACCGAGAACATCCTGGCCGAGCAGGGCGCGGACGGCTGGTGGTACTGGTGGTCGTGGGCCGAGCGCATCGCGCCCGCCGCCGACGTCACCGCGGCCGCCGACAAGGTGGCCCTCGTCCTCGCCCTGCGCTGACGGGCGCTCTGCGGCCGGGGCGGTCCCGCGGGGCCGCCCCGGCCCTTGAATGTTGAGCCGCGAAACATTTCGCCGATCCGGCTCGGGCCGCGCCGCCCGCACGCCGTTCACGATCTTCCGGGCGGTGTCCATGCCCGTACAGGGCCGCACCCATGTTGATCTCGCGTTACGTGATTGTTACCGCCGACAACAAATCAACATGGCGACAGATCTGGCGTGACGGGCGAACGCGACATAAGTTGCGGGGCACAACATTCACGCCGATGGGCGGGCGAACCCGCACGCCGGCACCTGCTACCCCCCGGCCGCGGTACGGCGGCCACCCTCAGAAAGGACCCGGGCAATGCGCAAGGGCATCCTCAGCCTGCTGGCCGTCACGACGGCCGCGGCGCTCAGCCTCACCGCGTGCGGGGACGATGGCGGCGACTCCGGCGGTTCCGGAGAGGCCAAGGGCAAGGTCGGCGTGATCCTGCCCGACACCGCCTCGTCCGCGCGCTGGGAGAACTTCGACCGCCCCTACCTGCAGCAGGCCTTCAAGGCGGCCGGCATCGAGAGCGACATCCAGAACGCCGAGGGCTCCGCCCAGCGGTTCCAGACCATCGCCGACCAGATGCTCACCAGCGGCGTCACGGTCATGCTCATCACCGGGCTCGACTCCAACTCCGCCGCCGCCGTGCAGCGCAAGGCGCAGGCGCAGGGCGTCAAGACCATCGACTACGACCGGCTCACCCTGGGCGGCGTCGCCGACTACTACGTGTCGTTCGACAACGTGAAGGTCGGCGCGACCATGGGCGAGGGCCTGCAGAAGTGCCTGGGCGACAAGGACGCCAACATCGTCTACCTGAACGGGTCGCCGACCGACAACAACGCGACGCTGTTCGCCCAGGGCGCGCACAGCGTCCTCGACAAGGTCTCCACCTACAAGAAGGTCGCCGAGCAGCCCGTCCAGGACTGGAAGGCCGAGAAGGCCGCCACCCTCTTCGAGCAGATGTGGACCGAGCAGCACGGCAAGATCGACGGTGTGCTCGCCGCCAACGACAACCTCGGCAACGCCGTGATCTCGATCCTGAAGAAGAACCAGCGCGCCGGCAAGGTCCCGGTCACCGGGCAGGACGCCACCCCGCAGGGCCTCCAGAACATCATGGACGGCACCCAGTGCATGTCGGTCTACAAGCCCTCCAAGCAGGAGGCCGACGCCGCCGTGAAGCTGGCCGTCGCGCTGATCAAGGGCGAGAAGGGCCAGACGACCGCCACCTCGCACGACCCGGTGGGCAAGCGGGACGTCCCGTCGGTGCTGCTCAACCCCATCGGCATCAACAAGGACAATGTCAAGCAGGTCGTCGACGACGGTGCCGTCAAGGCCGCCGACCTCTGCAAGGGGGCGTACGCGGCCAAGTGCGAGGCCGCGGGCATCAAGGTCCAGTAACGACCCCCGCCTGACCTCGTGGCGGGCCCCGCACCGCTGAGGGCGTCCCGAGTCCCCGGAAACCCGGGACGCCAGGGGCCCGCCACGGGCGTGCGACAGAACCTGGAAGGAAACACGTGGCTAAGAACGGAGACCCCGTCCTCCGCCTGACCGGGCTCAACAAGAGCTTCGGCGCCGTCCACGTCCTGCACGACGTGGACTTCACACTGCGGCTGGGCGAGGTGATGGCCCTCGTCGGCGACAACGGGGCGGGCAAGTCGACCCTGATCAAGTGCATCGCCGGCATCCACCCGACCGACTCCGGGCAGATCGAGTTCGACGGCCGCCGGGTGACGATCGACGGGCCCCGCACCGCGTCCGATCTCGGCATCGAGGTCGTGTACCAGGACCTCGCCCTCGCCGACAACCTCGACATCGTGCAGAACATGTTCCTCGGCCGCGAACGCCGCCGGGGCCTCGTGCTGGACGAGTCGTCGATGGAGGAGGCCGCCCGGGAGGTCCTCGCGCGGCTGTCGGTGCGCACCGTCAAGTCCGTCCGCCAGCAGGTGTCGAGCCTGTCCGGCGGGCAGCGGCAGACCGTCGCCATCGCCAAGGCCGCACTGTGGGAGTCCAAGGTCGTGATCCTGGACGAGCCCACCGCCGCGCTCGGCGTCGCCCAGACCGAGCAGGTGCTCAACCTCGTCCGGCGGCTCGCCGACAGCGGCCACGCCGTCGTGCTCATCTCGCACAACATGAACGACGTCTTCGAAGTGGCCGACCGCATCACCGCGCTCTACCTCGGCCGCGTCGCCGCGGACGTCGCCCGTTCCGAGGTCACCCACGGCCAGGTCGTGGAGCTCATCACCGCCGGCCGTTCCGGTGATCTCGGCCTCGCGCCGACGACCGCCGCCGAGAGCATCTGAAGGGGGACCACGTGCCCACCGACATCCCCAGGCAGAAGAAGGACGCCGTCATGAAGCTGGCGGACACGGACTTCGCCACCGACCGGCGCGAGCACGACGTGCGGTCAGCGGCGCTGGACTACTGGAACAAACTCAAGGCCGGAGAGCTGGGCGCACTCCCCGCCATCCTCGGCCTCGCCGCACTCGTGGTGCTGTTCACCTCGCTGAAACCCGACACGTTCCTCAGCAAGGCCAACGTCGCGAACCTGTCCACCCAGGCCCTGCCCATCACGATCCTCGCGATGGGCCTCGTCTTCGTGCTGCTCGTCGGCGAGATCGACCTGTCGGCCGGCGTCGCGAGCGGGCTCAGCGCGTCCGTCATGGCCAAGCTCCTCGTCGACGGCGGCCAGCCCTGGTACGTCACCATCATCAGCGCGGTGGCGACCGGCATCATCATCGGCACCGTGATCGGCTGGCTCGTCTCGGTCCTGCGAATACCGTCGTTCGTCGTCACCCTCGCGTTCTTCCTCGGCCTGCAGGGCATCACGCTGCGGCTGATCGGCGAGGGCGGCACCGTCCCGGTGCGCGACGACGTCATCGTCGCGATCGCCACCAAGAACATGCCGATCTGGCTCGGCTGGGCGCTCGCCGTCGCCTGCTCCCTCGGCTACACCGCCACGCTGCTGCTGCGCTGGCGCCGCCAGCACGTCCGCGGCCTGCACTCCAAGCCGCTGGAGTTCGTGCTCGCCCAGTCCGCCGTCGTCGCGGCGGCGCTGCTGATCAGCACCTACGTGCTCAGCCTGGACCGGGCCCCCAGCCCGCTGATCACGCTCGGCGGCATCCCGTGGGGCGTGCTGCTGGTCGGCATCCTGCTGATCGTCTGCACGTTCGTGCTCGGCCGCACCAGCTACGGGCGGCACATCTACGCCGTCGGCGGCAACGCCGAGGCCGCGCGCCGGGCCGGCATCAACGTGGCCCGCATCCGGATCTCCGTCTTCATGATCGGGTCCGGGCTGGCGGCGGTCAGCGGCATCGTCGCCGCGTCCCGGCTCAACTCCGTCGCCACCGACGCGGGCGGCGGCAACACGCTGCTGTACGCGGTCGGCGCCGCCGTCATCGGCGGGACGAGCCTGTTCGGCGGGCGCGGCAAGGCCCGCGACGCGGTCCTCGGCGGGCTCGTCATCGCCATCATCGAGAACGGGCTCGGGCTGCTAGGCACCAAGGCCTACCTGAGCTTCCTCATCACCGGGGTGGTGCTCCTGCTCGCCGCCACCATGGACGCGCTGGCCAGGCGCCGGCGGACGGCCGCCGGACGATGACGCGGTGCGCGCGGTGACCCCGTGAACACGGCCGGAGACGCCAGGGAGCCGGTGGCCCGCGCCATCGGCTCCCCGGCGTGGCCGGACCGTTCGGGCGTGCCGCCGAGCCGTTCCGGCACCGGGAACGCTGCTGATACGCTCACTGACCACGACCGCCTGGAGGGCGGCGGTGCAGGACGGTGGGAGTCCCTCGGCATGTCAGTGACACCGGCCTTGGACCTGCGCGGCATCGGCAAGAGCTTCGGGCCCGTGAAGGTGCTGGACGACGTGTCGTTCTCCGCCTACCCCGGTGAGATCACCGCGCTCGTCGGCGACAACGGGGCCGGCAAGTCCACCCTGGTCAACTGCATCGGCGGCGTCCACCCGCCCGACAGCGGCGAGTACCGCTTCGAGGGCCGCCGGGTCCGGGTGCACAGCCCCCGCGACGCCAGCCTCCTCGGCATCGAGATCGTCCACCAGGACCTCGCCCTCTGCGAGAACCTCGACATCGTCCAGAACCTCTTCCTCGGCCGCGAGCAGCGCAACGGGCTCACCCTGGACGAGGACATGATGGAGGAGATCGCGCGCACCACCCTGTCCGGGCTCGCGGTCCGCACCCTCGGCTCCGCCCGGCGGCCGATCTCCACGCTGTCCGGCGGGCAGCGGCAGATCGTCGCGATCGCCCGCGCCGTCCTGCTCGACAACAAGGTCGTGATCCTGGACGAGCCCACCGCCGCGCTCGGCATCGCGCAGAGCCAGCAGATCCTGGAGGTCGTCCGGCGGCTCGCCGACAAGGGCCTCGCCGTCGTGCTGATCTCGCACAACATCAACGACGTCTTCGCGGTCTCCGACCGGATCGCCGCGCTGTACCTCGGCCGGATGGTCGCCCAGGTCCGCACGGCCGACGTCACCCACCGCCAGGTCGTCGAGCTGATCACCCGCGGGACCGGTGGAGAGGTGGGGCTGCGCCGATGATGAAGGCGGGCCCATCACAGGAGGACGTCCGGCGCCACAACCTCGGGACGCTGCTGCGCTTCGTGCACCTGCGCGGGCCCGCGTCCCGCGCGACGCTCGCCGAGTCGCTCGGCCTCAACCGCAGCACGATCATGGCGCTGACGACCGACCTCACCGCCGCCGGGCTCGTCCGCGAGGAGCTGCCGCGCGGCCCCGGCCGCCGCGCCGGGCGCCCCTCCCTCGTCGTGCGGCCCGAGTCCACCCGCGTGTACGTCCTCGCGTTCGAGGTCGGCGTCGACCGGTTCGCCGTCGCGCGCGTCGGGCTCGGCGGCGTCGTCCTGGACCGGCGCGAGGGCGTGCGCACCCGCGACTCCGACCCCGCCGAACTGCTCAGCGTGCTCGTCGCGGGCGCCCGCTCCCTCATCCGCAAGGCCGACGGCGACGCCGTCTGCGTCGGCGCCGCGGTCGGCTTCCCCGGCACCGTCCGGCGCGCCGACGACATGATCATGTTCGGGCCGAACCTGGACGTGGGCGATCTGCGGCTGGGTGACGCCCTGTCCCGCCGCCTCGGCCTCGGCATCCCCGTCTCGGTGTGCAACGACGCCAACCTCGGCGCCCTCGCCGAGCACGAGCGCGGCGCCGGGGTGAGCTGCGACAACCTCATCTACCTGCACGGCGACGTCGGCGTCGGCGGAGGCATCATCGCGCACGGCCGCCTGCTCGGCGGCGACGAGGGCTACGGCGGCGAGATCGGCCACATGATCATCAACCCGGGCGGCCGGCTCTGCGCCTGCGGCGCGAAGGGCTGCCTGGAGGCCGAGGTCGGCGAGCGCGCCCTGCTGCACCACGCCGGCCGCGAGGAGGACCCCGGCCAGGCCGGCCGCGACGCCGTCCGCGACATCGTCGTGTCCGCGGACGCCGGCGACATCGTGTCCCGCGAGGCCCTGCACCGGGTCGGCTCCTGGCTCGGCCTCGGCGTCGCCAACCTCGTCAACGTCTTCAACCCCGGCATGATCGTCTTCGGCGGCACGCTCCGCGACATCTACCTCGGCGCCGCCGCCCCGATCCGCAGCGTCCTCGCGAACGGCGCCCTCGCCTCGTCCCGCGAGAAGGTCAAACTCCGCACCGCCGCCCTCCGCGACGACACCACCCTCGTCGGCGCCGCCGAATTCGCCTTCGCCGAAGTCCTGGCCGACCCCGTCCAAGTGCTTGCACGGCTCCGAGCCCCCGAAGACACACCTGTCTAATTGCTTCTCTAATTGCTTCTTTCTCCTCCTTCGGGCCCGGGGGCCCTTCATCGTCGAAAAAAGCGGTGCGATCGCTGCATCGCTTCGGCTCGCCTGGCGGCTCGCTGCGCGATCAGGTTCTCGCAAGCTCGAACCTGCCTTCGGACGCGATCGCGATTCCTGAGGTTGTCGCGTGGTTGCGGCGCCGGCTGAGGTCGTTGCGAAATCTTGGTTGGGTCAGGTGAAGGTGCCGTAGGTGCTCCGGTAGAAGACCAGGGGGGTGCCGTCCTGGTGTTCGGCCAGGTCGTGGACGCGGGCGACGATTATCTTGTGGTCGCCGGCCAGGTGCTCCTGCTCTACCGTGCACTCGATCCAGGCGTGGGCGCCGTCGATGATGGGGGTGCCGCCCGGGGACTCCGTCCAGCCGATGTTCGCGAACTTGTCGATGCCCTTGCGGGCCAGCTGTTCGGAGACGGCCAGTTGGGCTTCGCTGAGGATGTTGACGCAGAGTTTCCCTGCGGTCCGCAGCGCCGGCCAGGTGGTGCTGGTGTGGGCGACGCAGAAGGCCACCAAGGGCGGGTCCAGGGAGACGGACGTGAAGGAGTTCGCGGCCAGGCCCGTGGGGCGGGCCGAGACCGGGTCGATCGCGGTGATGGCCACCACGCCCGTCGCGAACCTGCTCAGCACCGAGCGGAACCTGGTCGAGTCGATGCCGGTTGCCGAGCCGTTGGGCGATCCGCGCATGGGGGTCCGTTTCCTGCCGGGGATGCGTCGATGACCACTAAAGCCACCGCTGGGGCATGCTGATTCCCCGGGCGGGTGATCTCAGCCGAAGGTCCCGGCCGGGTGTCGGTCCCCGGACCGAGGCGGGGACTAGGGGCGCCGGGCCTCGGCGGGGGAGTGCAGGGGGATCGTGGTGTACGGGGTGATGTACGCGATCGCGGTCATGCCGTCCATGCTCAGGCGTCCGGCACCGGCCAGGTGGGCCTTGACGCGGGCCGGGACGCGCGGGCCCTCGTGCAGCGCCGCCCAGGCGATCCAGCCGACCGTGATGACCGCCCAGTAGGACACGAGCCGGTAGACGCCGACGGCCGCGGCGGCGGGGGAGAGGGTGGCGCCGAAGGCGACCAGCGACGCGGCCATGCTGCCCTCGATGGCGCCGAGGCCGCCGGGCAGCAGCGGCAGCAGGCTGCCCGCCGCCTGGGCGGCGAAGTAGGCGAGGGCGACGCCGTTCGGGTCGACGTCGATGCCCACGGCGTGCGCCGCCGACAGCAGCGCCAGGATGTCGAACACCCAGTTCAGCAGGGCCAGCGCGATGAGCGCCGCCCAGTCGCGGCGGGACGGCCGCAGCAGGTCGCGGGCGCCGGCCAGCCGCTCGGCGTACGGGGCGATCTTCGGGTGGGCGAGCGCGGCGCGGTGGGCGCGCCGCAGCGGCGCCGTCAGCAGGGCGCGCAGCGGGCGCCACCGCAGCGCGGGGACGAGCAGCACCGCCAGCAGCAGCGGGACGGCCAGCGCGAGCAGCGCGAACCCGCGGGCGTGCGGGTCGGCCAGCAGCGCCAGCAGCCCGACCAGGGAGTAGGCCGTGGTGGTGATCACGCCGCCGGCGAGGATCACCGCAGTGGCCAGCTGCGCCGACGCCCCGCCGCGGCGGAACTGCCGGAACGTGTAGACGACGCTCACCGCCGGGCCGGCCGGCAGCGTCGTGGACAGCGCGTTGCCCGCGTAGGTGATCGCGAACGCGCGGCGCAGCGTCATCCGGAGGCCGCCGATGCGCAGGAGCCGGCGCTGGAGCCGGGCGAACGCGCCCATCGACCCCGCCACCGACAGGACGACCATCGTGAGCCAGCCGGGGTCGGCGTGCGAGGCGGCGCTCCAGATGGCGCCCAGGTCGGGCAGTTCGTCGCGGTAGAGCGGCAGCGCGGCGAGGGCCCCCAGGACCAGCGCCCACTGGACGATCAGGCCCGCCTTGCGCCGCCACCACGGACGCGGTGGCGCGTGCTCGTCGGGTTCGTCCCCGAGCGGGAACGGCGCTTCGGCTTCGGCCGGGGGGTGGGCCGGTGCCGCGACTGTCTCGTACATGTCCCGGTCACCTCGCAAGCTCGCCCGTATTGCGCAACCTACGGCCCGCCTATGACATTCCCCCGGGTCCGGAAACGAACCGCAAAGTGACTTGTGCCACGTCCGTCGCGGGGGCGGCGATCAGCGGACCGAGCTGGGACCTTTCTCAGGCTCCGACAGGTGATCACCGGACGCCTGGCATCTCCCTTCCTGTCCTGTTCTGCCCGTTCTTGCAGAAAGGACGCCATGCCGGCCGCGGAAAGGACGATCGTGATCGGCCTCGTCGTCGGCCGTGCCGGGGAGTTCGGCGGCGGTCCTTGGCCGGTATCGGCGGCACGAGGCCGGGCCGGGGGAGTGCGCGGCGCCCGCACCGGGGGTGCGGGCGCCGCGCGGGCTCAGGGTCTGCGGGTGGGGTTCACCGCGTCCTGCTCGGCGGGGTCGTTGGGCTCCGGCCAGCGCTCGTCCTCGCCCCGCCGGGCCGTCTGCTTCTCGTAGTCGGTGATCCCGACGCCGTCCGCGCTCTCCTCGGTCTCCTCGATGACGAGGTCCTCCGGCGGATCCTGCACGTACTGCTCGGTCAGGGCGATCTCCTCCTCCTGCTCGTCGTCGCCCATGTCGTCGATGTCCGCGCGGAAATCGCGATCCTCGCCGGGCTTGCGTTCCGTCATGGCCCTCTCCATCGGCTCGGTTTCGCTGATCGGACCGGTATCCCCGCTGACCCGCGCGCTATGCGCGGTCGCGGACCGCGACCAGGCCGCCGATGACGCCCACGTAGGCGGTGCCGTCCGGGCCGAGGGTGATGGGCGCCCAGTTGTTGTCGAACCACTTGCCCGTGCCGGTGAGCACCTTGTAGACGGTCCGGCCCGTGTGGACGTCCACCGCCGTCAGGTACCAGGCGTCGATGAGGTCCTTGCGCGGCTCTTTCGTGTAGAGGTAAAGGAGCCCGGCCGGCACCGAGACCTTGGCGACCGTGGACGGTGAGCGCTCCTTGCTCGTCCAGGCCGTCTCGCAACCCTTTCCGCCCGGCCGCACGTCCACGCGACTCACTCCGCCCACCGACGACCCTCCCGGCGGAAGCTCGAAGAAGTTGCGGTAGCCGTAGTTGTTCTCGACGAACAGGCTGTTCCCGTAGCCGATGAGCGAGTTGTCCGTCGCGCTGGCCCTGCTGCCGAACACGGGGATCTGGCAGACGAGTGCGCCGTCTTCCCTGCGCCGGACGACCACGTGCATCCGGTCGTCGGCGTTGTCGGTGATGGCCACGTATCCGTCGCCGAAGAACGTGGGCGTCGTCCCGGAGCCCTGGTCGATCTGGCCGGGCTTGCGCCCGCTGCCCCGGTCGTACGGCTGGCGCCAGACGACCTGCGGCGTGCCGCTCGCGTCCGCGCGCATCTGGTAGAGCGCGTGGTCGGAGACGATCGAGACACCGTTCCCGGCCGCCGCGAACGAGTTCTGGATGCTCTCACCGGAGAGCCGCGTCGTCCGGACGGTCCCGGACTCGGGGTCCACCGTGCCGACCACGCCGTTCCGCGTGATCCACCAGATGAGGCCGCCCCAGTCGGGCCCGACCGCGGTGATGGGGTCGCAGTCGCCCTTCGGCCACGGGTTCGTCCAGGTCGCGCAGTCGTGGGGGAGGTACCCGCCGAGGTCCCAGTCGTCGGTGGCCTTGAAGCGCCACTTGCCGTCCGGCCCCTTCTCGTGCGCGAACCGGCGCAGGTGGAAGTCGGAGTCGGCCAGGACGGCCCGGTCCTGCGGATCCAGGTAGTAGTACGCGCCGCCCGAGGTGTCGGTGAGCACCTTGTCGAAGCTCAGCGAGAACACCGCCTGGACGGTGGACGCCCTGGGCGGCAGGTCGTACGTCGCCAGGTCCTTCAGCGTCTTCGGGTCGATGAGGCGCAGGACGAAGGTCGTTCCGCGCGTGCACTGCGCGACGATCAAGCCCGTGCCGCGGGCGAACGTCACCGTGGAGCACAGTCCCGGGAGTCCGCCGCCCTTGGCCTCGTTCAGCACCTCTGGATCGCGGCCGAGCGGCCCGGGGAACGGGTACGTGTCGGACGCGTAGCTGTCGGCGTGCATGGACGACGTCCCCACCGGCCCCTGGTGCGGGTTGGCCGGGACGGGCCGTCCGGCAAGGGGCTCCGGCGTGGCCGGACCGCCGATGTAGGCGGGGACGAAGCCCTTTCCGGGCCCGTCGGGGATCGGATCCGCCGCCGCCGGGACGGCGACGCCCAGCAGGGCGACGGAGAGGAGGGCGGCGAGCACGGGTCTGCGCATGGAGGCTCCTAGACGGGACGTCGGCGGCCCGGTCGCGCCCTCCGGACAAAAAGATGATCGTGCAATGAGCCCGAATGGTTACGATCCGGGGCATGGGCGTACAAGCTGTGATCTTCGACTGGGGCGGCACGCTGACCCCGTGGCACGACCTCGAACCGGCCGACATCTGGCGCACCATCTGCTCCCCCCACCTCCCCGCGGACACCGTCGAGAAGGCCGTCTCCGCCCTCGTCGCGGCCGAGGGCGAGCTGTGGCGCCGGGGCAGCGAGGAGCACCGCAGCGCCACGCTCGCCGAGGCGTTCGCGATGGCCGGGGTGCGGCCCACCGACGCGCTCCTCGCCGCCCACTTCGAGACCTGGACCCCGCACACCCACACCGACCCCGCCGTCCCCGGCCTGTTCGGCGCCCTCCGCGAGCGCGGCATCAAGATCGGCGTCCTGTCCAACACCATCTGGACCCGGGCCTGGCACGAGCGCGTCTTCGCCCGCGACGACGTCCTCGGCATGCTCGACGGCGCCGTCTACTCCAGCGAGATCCCCTGGACGAAGCCGCACGCGGAGGCGTTCCGCGCCGCCATGGACGCGGTCGGCGCCACCGACCCGGCCTCCTGCGTCTTCGTCGGCGACCGTCCCTACGACGACATCCACGGAGCCAAGGCCGCCGGTCTGCGGGCCGTCCAGATCCGGCACCAGACGACCCACGCCTTCGAGCGTCCCGGCCTCACACCTCCGGATGCCCTGATCCACAGCCTCGACGAACTGCTCCCGCACGTGGAGCGGTGGTGTTCACCCTAGGGTTTGGCGGCGACTACGAGGTCTCGGGAGATGGCCTGGTCGACGCGGTGGCGGAAGCCGCGGTAGGCGTCGGAGTCCTGGACGTGCAGGCCGCTGGAGGCGAGGATCTCGGCGAGTTGCTCGCGGCGGCCGACGAAGGTGTTCCAGGAGATGCCGATGGCGCCGCCGGGGCGCAGCAGGCGCGTCCATTCGGGCACTGCGGCCGTGAGCAGCTCGACCGGGCTGCGCGACAGCTGCGGTCTGCCCTTGCGGCCGGGCTGCGCGCCCTTGGAACGGCTGCCGTGCTGCACGCCGTACGGGGCGTCCGTCACGATCAGGTCGAACGAGCCGGGCCGGAAGAACTTGCCGGCCCCTAGGGAGTCGGCGTTCACGACGGTGATCTCCATCGTCTCGCCGCTCTTGTACCGCTCCTTGGACGCGCCGAGCGTCACATGGAGCCGCCGCCCGAGGACGGCCTTCTCCCGCCGCACGTTGGCGACCTCGGCCTGGTGCTTGACCCGGTTGTTCTTCAGCCAGGTCTTGATGAAGGCGGCGTAGGCGTCGAAGTCCTTGCCGTCGATGTCGATCCCGGCGGTGTCCAGTCCGTACATCACGGCCTGGTTGAGGGTGGTCCCCCGTCCGCACATGGGGTCGAGCACGCGGGGGCGGCCCGTCACCAGGTCCATGGGGGAGTCGGTCGCCATGGCCGTGACGTTCAGCAGCAGCTTGGTGAAGTACTCGTTGGTCTTGCCCGAGTACTTCTGGATGGTGAGCAGGTCGCTGCCGAACAGGTCGAGAGGCTGGAGCGGCACCGGACGGAGCAGTTCGCCCTCGATCTGGAACAGCGCGTAGAGCGACGACAGGTTCGACAGGAGCCGGACGTCCTGTTCCGTCAGCTCATCGGCGGTGAACGTCACGTACGGGACGCCGCCTATCGCGGTCTCCTCGACGTCGCGCACACGCCCGCCCAGGGCTCGTTCGCTGAACACCGTCAGCTCCGCCTTCACGAGGTCGGCGGCGGCCTGTGCATAGACCCGGTTGTGCGATGGGGAGACGAGAAGGCCGTACGCGGTCATCTGGTGGACCTTACTGGACGTCAAGGGCGGAGGGCCGCCGGAACGGTCTCGTGCCGGCGGCCTCCGCACGGCCCTTGGGCGGGCCGTTCCTCCCGGGTCAGGCGGCTCGCGCGGAGTGCTCTCGCTTCTTGCCCGTCTCGGACGCGGTGCCGGGGGCGCGCGAGGCGGCGGGCAGTGCCCGGGTCTCCCTGGCGGGCGGCAGTTCCGGAGTGGCCCGCTCAAGGGCCGGGCCTTCGAGGGCCGGCAGATCCGGCAGGTGCCGCGCGGCGGCGTCGAGCAGTTCGTGGACGCGGCTCTTGAGGCTGGCCAGGTCGGCGCGCGCCACGTCGGCCTGCGCCTGGGCCCGGCGCGCCTGGCGCCGCGCCGCGTCGCGCTCGGCCGCGAGCCGGTTCAGCTGGTCGTGGTAGGCGGCCCGCAGCTCGTCCAGGGCGCTCGTCCCGCCCGTCTGCGGAGTCGTGGTCACGTGTGGGCTCCCTCCCCCCGGGTCGTCCCGGTAAAAGGACTAACGGCATTTATCGGGCACTTCGTTCCCGTCGTGCGGAAGATCACTCACCCGGTTCGGGACGCGGCGCGAGCGCCGCGGCCGGCAGCCCGGGAAACGCCTCCGCGGGAGCGCCGGCGCCCGCCCGCGCCCGCCAGCGCGCCGACCACGCCGCAGCCCGCTGCGCGCTGTAGGCGGCGAAGGCCCGCAGGTCGGGGGAGGAGACGCCGGAGAGCCCGACGTAGGCGGGGACGAGGCCGTCCTCCAGCGCCGCCGCGAGCCGGGCGGCGCTGTTCACCGAGGTGACCTTGACGGGCAGCCGGTACGCGGTCGCCGTGGCGACCGGCTCGGCGGACAGGATGGAGATCAGCTCGTCCCGCCGGGCGCGGTGGGCGTTCCACCGGTCCTTCGCGGTCTCGCGGAGCGTCCCGCTCAGCCGCGCGCCGAGCACCCCGTACCCGTACACGGCCGCGTGCTCGGCGGCCAGCACGGTCTGCACGGCCGCGGCGTCGGACCGCGACCGGACGGGCGGAGCGTCGCCCTGCGCCGCCATGGCATGGCCGGCCTCGCAGGCGCCGATGCTCGCCAGCAGCTGGGCGAGGGCGGGGGCGGCCTTGGCGGCGTCCGCCGTCCTCGCCTTGGCCGCGCGGTCCTCCAGTCCGCGCAGCGCCGCGAGGCCCCGCCCGCCGGCGGGGATCCGCGCCGCGCCGGCCTGCGGGATGGCGCCGCCCTCGTCCGCCCGATCGCCCGAACCGGGTACGTAGTGGCGCTTCAGGACGGCCAGATGCCTGCGGTGGTGGGCGAGGACGGGGTCCAGCCGCCCCGCCAGCGAGGCGTTCGCGGCGCGCGCCGACTCGTAGGCCGCGATCAGGTTCTGCTCGGACGTGATCGCGCCGACGAGGACGGGCACGTCCGTGCGCGGGGCCGCCTCCGCCGCGCAGCCCGCCAGCCAGGGCAGGCCGATCCCGGCGGCGCCGCCCAGCACGGCTCCCCGCGCCAGCAGCGCCCGGCGCGACAGGGTTCCCGGCAGGCGCGGGGCGGCCTCTGGCAAGGGAGTCTCCTCACCCGGTGGTGTGGTGGTGGCCCGCTGCGGGCACGGGTCTCCGGCCGCGTCCATCAGGCCAGCTCAAGCATTCCATATCCGGCGCGCCGGTGAGCCGTCCGAAAGACCGTCGCGGTCCCCGGCTGTCGATAGTCTTGGAGGTGTCAACGGACGAGCGGTGACACCGCGAACGCAAGGCGACACGACAAGAGGAGGGCCCATGAGCGTCGAGTCCCGTGGCGGCCGCGCTCAAGGGAGGCGCGGGCAGCAGGGGCGTGAGGCCCCGGCGCGTCCGGCGCGCGACGCCGCCGTCACCGCGCTGACCGAGCTGCTCACGCCCGCGGTGACCGCCGCGGGCTTCGACCTGGAGGAGGTCGACGTGCGGCCCGCCGGGCGCCGCCGGCTCGTCCGGATCATCGTGGACGGGGACGGCGGGGTCGGCCTCGACGACATCGCCCGGGTGAGCGAGCGGGTCTCCGAGCTGCTCGACGGGTCCGATGTCATGGGGACCTCGCCGTACGTGCTGGAAGTGACCTCCCCGGGCGTCGACCGCCCCCTCACCGAGCCGCGGCACTGGCGCCGTGCCGCCGGCCGGCTGGTCGTCGCCCCGCTGGCCGAGGGAGGCCAGATCGAGGGCCGGGTCGTCTCGGCCGACGACGAGGCCGTCGAGATCGAGGTCGTCCAGAAGCGCCGGGGCAAGGGAGCCGGCGGCAAGGACGGCGGTAGGTCCGCGGGGCCGAAGACCGCCGGCCCCGAAGTCGTTCGGCGCCGATTCGGCCACGGCGAGCTCGGGCGCGGCCGCGTGCAGGTGGAGTTCAAGCCCGCCGCCGGGGCCGAGGAAAAGCGTTCTCCGGCCGAGCCGGACTAGAGGGGGAACCTCGTGGACATCGACATGACCGCCCTGCGGTCCCTGGAGAGCGAGAAGGACATCTCGCTCGACGTGGCCGTCAAGGCCATCGAAGACGCACTGCTGATCGCCTACCACCGGACGGAGGGCGCGGCGCCGAAGGCGCGCGTCGAGCTCAACCGGCAGAGCGGGCACGTGACCGTGTGGGCGACCGAGACCGACGACGAGGGAAACGAGGCCGGCGAGTACGACGACACCCCGACCGGGTTCGGCCGCATCGCCGCGACCACCGCCAAGCAGGTGATCCTGCAGCGGCTCCGCGACGCCGAGGACGAGCTGACGTTCGGCGAGTACGCGGGCCGCGAGGGCGACATCGTCAGCGGCATCATCCAGCAGGGCAAGGACCCGCGGAACGTGCTGGTCGACCTCGGCAAGATCGAGGCGATCCTGCCGCCGCAGGAGCAGGTGCCCGGCGAGCGCTACGAGCACGGCGAGCGGCTGCGCGCCTACGTGGTGCAGGTCCGCAAGGGGCACCGCGGCCCGTCGGTGCAGCTGTCGCGGACGCACCCGAACCTCGTCCGCAAGCTGTTCGCCCTGGAGGTCCCGGAGATCGCCGACGGCACCGTGGAGATCGCGGCGATCGCGCGGGAGGCCGGCCACCGCACCAAGATCGCGGTGCGCTCGCGCAAGCAGGGCGTGAACGCCAAGGGGGCCTGCATCGGCCCGCTCGGCAGCCGGGTCCGCAACGTGATGGCCGAGCTGCACGGCGAGAAGATCGACATCGTGGACTGGTCGGACGAGCCCGCCGAGTTCGTCGGGAACGCCCTGTCCCCGGCGCGTGTTTCGAACGTCGAGGTGCTCGACGCCGACGGCCGGGTCGCCCGGGTGATCGTGCCCGACTACCAGCTGTCCCTCGCCATCGGCAAGGAGGGGCAGAACGCGCGGCTCGCGGCACGGCTCACCGGCTGGCGGATCGACATCCGGTCCGACACCGAGCCCGCCGCGGAGCCCGCCGCCGAGTCCGGTGCCGAGCCCGCCGACCAGCCCGGTGCCGAGCCTGCCGCCGAGTCCGCCGCGGAGTCCGGTGCCGGGGCCGCGCAGACGCCCCCGAAGAGCGCCGAGTCCGGCGAATCCGGATCTTCTGCGTCAGGAGAGCATGCGACCGGCCCCGCCGACGCCTCGGCGCGGTAGACTCATGGAACGTGGCCGGGCGGTCCCTGCACGCACGTGCGTGGGCTGCCGGGTTCGCACGGCTAAGTCTGACTTGCTGCGCCTGGTGGTGGTCGAGGACGTCATCGTCCCCGACCCTCACGGGCGGCTGCCGGGACGGGGCGCGCATCTGCACCCTGACCTGGAGTGTCTCGCACTCGCAGAGCGGCGTCGGGCGTTCCCGCGGGCGTTCCGCCTGCCGGGGCCGCTCGACGATGGAGCGCTGCGGGAGCGGCTTGCGGCCCTCGCCGCGCGGCAGCAGGATGGCCGAATGGTAAGCGACGTCTAGTCGGAAGCAGGTCGAGATTGCTATGAGCGCTCGATGAGCACGCCGCGATGAGTACGGCAAGTTAGCGACGGTCCGGAGGCCGCACCCCCGGACCGAGTAGGGAGTGCAGTGGCGAAGGTCCGGGTTTACGAACTCGCCAAAGAGTTCGGTGTAGAGAGCAAGGTCGTCATGGCCAAGCTCCAGGAAATGGGCGAGTTCGTACGGTCGGCGTCCTCCACGATTGAGGCGCCGGTCGTTCGTAGGCTGACAGAAGCCTTCTCAAATTCTTCTTCCGCCCCCAAGCAGGGCGACAGGCGGGCAGCGGGCAAGAAGCCGGCGCCGCGTCCGCCCGCACCGCCGCGTCCGGGTCCGCCCGGCGGCGGTTCCGATTCCCAGGGTGCACGTCCGGGGCCGCGCCCCGGTCCGCGCACGCCCGCGCCCAAGCCGGGCCCGGCCGTCCCCAGCCCCGGAGGCCAGAACGGCTCCGGCGGCTCCGGCGGCCAGGGTGCTCCGGGCGGCGGCTCCGGCCCCCGGCCGGGCCCGCGTCCGGCCGTCCCGCCGGCGCCGAGCACGCCGGTGAACGCGCCCGCGGCGCAGGGGCCGAGCGCCCCGCCCGCGGCCGGTCCCGCCGCATCCGATCCCGGTACGGCAGGTCCAGGCGCGGCAGGCCCAGGCACTGCAGGTCCAGGCACGGGCGACCGCGCCCCGGCTGGCCCGGGCGGCCCGAAGCCGGGTCCCCGCGGGCCCAAGCCGGGCCCGCGTCCCGGCCCCCGCCAGGGCGGCGGAGGCGGCGGCCGCGGCCCCGGTGGGCCGCGTCCGGGCAACAACCCCTTCAGCTCCAACGCCAGCGGCATGGGCCAGTCGCCCAAGCCCGGCCCGCGTCCCGGCCCGCGTCCGGGCGGCGACCGTCCGGGTGGCGGCGGCGGTGCCGCGGGCGGCCCGCGTCCCGGCGGTCCGCGCCAGGGCGGCGGCGGGGCCGGCGGCCCGCGCCCGAACCCGGGCGGCATGCCGCCCCGGCCGGGCGGTCCGCGTCCCAGCCCGATGAACATGCCGTCCTCGCGGCCCGCCGGCGCCCCCGGGCGCGGCGGCCCCGGCGGTGGCGGCGGTGGTGGCCGCGGTCCTGGCGGCGGCGGTGGTGGCCGCGGTCCCGGCGGCGGTGGCCGCGGTCCGGGTGGCGGCGGTCGTCCCGGCGGCGGCTTCGGCGGTCCCCGCGCGGGTGCCGGCGGTCGTCCCGGCGGCGGCTTCGGCCCCCGTCCGGGTGGCGGCGGCCGTGGCCGCGGCGGCACGCAGGGCGCCTTCGGACGTCCCGGCGGACGCCCAGCGCGCGGACGCAAGTCCAAGCGGGCGCGCCGTCAAGAGTTCGAGAACATGCAGGCGCCCGCCGCCGGCGGCGTCTCGGCTCCGCGCGGCAACGGCAAGACCATCCGGCTGCCGCAGGGCGCGACCCTGACCGACTTCGCCGAGAAGATCGGCGCCAACCCGGCGTCGCTCGTCGCGATCATGATGCATCTCGGCAAGATGGTCACCGCGACCCAGTCGGTCGACCCCGACGACCTCATGTCGCTCGGGCTGGAGCTGGACTTCGACGTCCAGGTCGTCAGCCCCGAGGACGAGGACCGCGCGCTGCTCGAGTCGTTCGACATCGAGTACGGCGAGGACGAGGGCGGCGAGGAGAACCTCCAGTCCCGTCCGCCGGTGGTCACCGTCATGGGCCACGTCGACCACGGTAAGACCAAGCTGCTGGACGCCGTCCGGCACGCCAACGTGCAGGCGGGCGAGGCCGGCGGCATCACCCAGCACATCGGCGCCTACCAGGTCGAGACCGAGGTCGACGGCGAGGACCGCAAGATCACCTTCATCGACACCCCGGGCCACGAGGCGTTCACCGCCATGCGCGCCCGCGGTGCCGACACCACCGACCTGGTGGTGCTGGTGGTCGCCGCGGACGACGGCGTCAAGCCGCAGACCACCGAGGCGATCGACCACGCCACCGCGGCCGGGGTCCCGATCGTCGTCGCGGTCAACAAGATCGACGTCGAGGGCGCGGACCCGAACCGCGTCCGGGCCCAGCTCACCGAGTACGGCCTGGTCGCCGAGGAGTTCGGCGGCTCGACGCAGTTCGTCGACGTGTCCGCCAAGCAGGGCAGCAACATCGACGGGCTGCTGGAGGCGATCGTCCTGACCGCCGACGCCGAGCTCGACCTGAAGGCCAACCCCGACATGCCCGCCCAGGGCTCGGCCATCGAGGCCCACCTGGACAAGGGCCGGGGCGCCGTGGCGACCGTGCTGGTGCAGCGCGGCACGCTGCGGGTCGGCGACTCGATCGTCTGCGGCGTGGCCAGCGGCCGTGTCCGGGCGATGCTCGACGAGAACGGCAACAGCGTCGAGGAGGCGGGCCCGTCCCGTCCGGTGATGGTGCTCGGCCTCGCGGCCGTGCCCGGCGCGGGCGACAACTTCCTGGTCGTCGACGACGACCGGATCGCCCGGCAGATCGCCGACAAGCGGGTCGCGCGCAAGCGCAACGCCGAACTCCTGAAGAGCCGCAAGAGCAGCTCCCTCGAGGAACTGTTCAAGGACTTCCAGGAGGGCAAGCGGCAGGAACTGCTGCTCATCCTCAAGGGCGACGTGTCCGGTTCGGTCGAGGCGCTGGAGGACTCGCTCCTCAAGATCGACGTGGGCGACGAGGTCAGCCTGCGGATCATCCGCCGCGGTGTCGGCGCGATCACGCAGGACGACGTCAACCTGTCGCTGGCGTCCGAAGAGGGCGCGGTCATCATTGGCTTCAACGTGCGGCCCGAGCGCAACGCGCAGGAGCTGGCCGACCGCGAAGGCGTCGACATCCGGTACTACTCGGTCATCTACCAGGCGATCGACGAGATCGAGGCGGCCCTCAAGGGCATGCTGAAGCCGGAGTTCGAGGAGGCCCAGCTCGGCACCGCCGAGGTCCGCGAGATCTTCAAGGTGCCGCGGATCGGCAACGTCGCCGGCTCGATGGTCACCTCGGGGATCATCCAGCGCAACGCCAAGGCCCGCCTCGTCCGCGACGGCGTCGTGGTCTCCGACAACCTCACGGTGTCGTCGCTGCGCCGCTTCAAGGACGACGCCACCGAGGTCCGCGAGGGCTTCGAGTGCGGTATCGGCGTGGGGTACAACGACATCAAGCTGGGCGATGTCATCGAGTGCTTCGAGATGCGGGAGAAGCCCCGCGACTGAGGCGGACGCTCGTGGCGTGGACACCTCCGCACGGACCGGGCCGTTGGGCTCGGTCCGTGCGGAAGGTTCGCCGGTCGTCATCAGTAAATCGTGTGACACGAGCAGGCGGATCTTCTAGCGTCTCTGATCGGCTCAGCGATGCCGATCGTCTGCATGCCCTGGTGCCGGCGTGGAACCGCCGGTCCGTGTGACATGTCCCTCCGGACGCTGACCTGGCAAACCGCAAACGACCTGCAAGGGGAGGGAACCCGACGTCGCCTGGGCATCGGGCGTGCGTTAACAGTATGCCATGACCTTGCTACGTTCGGTTGACCATTCTCAGGCCGTTCCTGGGAACACGGCGGACGACCTCCGTCGTTCCAACTTCTGAGGATCCCGAGGTGATCGACCAGGTGTACGTGGGTGCGCTGACGCTCGACCTGCTGCTGGGGGACGTCCGCTCGCTGAAGCAGAAGCGGTCCGTCCTGCGGCCCATCATCGCCGAGGTGCACAAGCACTTCCCGGCGGTGGCCGTCGCCGAGACCGGCGGCAACGACCTGCATCGCAGGGCGGAGATCGGGGTGGCGGTGGTCTCGGGCACCGCGGCCAACTGCACCGAGGTACTCGACCAGTGCGAACGGCTGGTGGCGGGACGGCCGGAGATCGACCTGCTGGCGGCCCGCCAGCGCGTATTCAACGACGAGGATTGACAGGCACCGCAGCGGAGCGCTAGCGGAGTGAGGATGTCTGTCAATCCCGCTCCGGGGGTCCGGGGGTCGTCCCCCGGACGAGAAATGGGCCGTCTGCGCAAGGGCCGCCCCACAATGAAAGAGCGGGACGACCCTCTCGCCCAGACCATAGAAAGGGAGTGCGATCATGGTGGACGCAGCTCGGGCGCGCAAGCTCGCCGACCGCATCCAGCAGATCGTGGCCGAGATGCTGGAGAGGCGGATCAAGGATCCGCGGCTCGGCTTCGTGACCGTGACGGACACCCGCATCACCAACGACCTGCGCGACGCGACCGTGTACTACACGGTGTACGGGTCGGACGGCGAGCGCGCCGAGACGGCCGCCGCGCTGGAGAGCGCCAAGGGCGTCATCCGGACGGAGGTGGGCAGGAAGACGGGCGTCAGGCACACGCCCAGCATCACCTTCGTCATGGACTCCCTGATGGAGAACGCGGCGCACATCGACGACCTGCTGGCCAAGGCCCGCGCCCAGGACGCCGAGGTGGCGCGGGCCGCGCAGGGCGCGTCCCACGCGGGCGACGCCAACCCCTACCGCGAGCCCGACGAGGACGACGACGAGGACGACGACGACGAGGACGACCCGGACTTCGACGGCCACGACGGCGCGGGGGACGGTGAGGACGGCCGTCCCGGGCGCCCGTCATCGTGAACGGCCGGGCCGAGACCGCCGTCCCCGCGAGGCCGGGCGCGCCCGCCGACCTCGACTGGGACCGCGCGGTCGCGCTGATCCACCGGGCGGGGGAGGTCTGCCTCGCCTGCCACGTGGCGCCCGACGGTGACGCGCTCGGGTCGATGCTTGCGCTCGCGCAGGCGCTGCGCACGCTGGGCAAGCGGTGCACGGCCTCCTTCGGGGAGCCGTTCGGCGTCCCGGCGATCCTGCGGTTCCTGCCGGGGCAGGAGATGCTGGTCGAGCCGGCGCGGGTGCCCGCGGCCCCGGAGCTGATGATCTCGCTGGACGCGGCGGGCCGGGCGCGGCTCGGCTCGCTCGCGGGCCCCGCCGACCGGGCGGGCGCGCTGATCGTCGTCGACCACCACGCGTCCAACACGGGGTTCGGCGGCGTGCGGCTGGTCGACCCGGACGCCGCCGCCACCGCGGTGCTGGTGGAGGAGCTGATCCGCAGGCTCGGCGTCCCGTTGGACCGCGACATCGCCCAGGGCCTGTACGCGGGCCTCGCCAGCGACACCGGCTCGTTCCGGTACCCGTGCACGACCCCGGAGGTCCACGACCTGGCGGGACGGCTGCTGACCGCGGGCGTCCGGCCGGAGGCGGTCAGCCGCGAGCTGTGGGACCGGGCTCCGTTCGGCTACCTGCAGGTCCTCGCGGGCGCGCTCGCGCGGGCCCGGCTGGAACGCGACGCCGCCGGCGGCCGCGGCCTGGTGTGGACGACGATCACGCGTGCCGACCGGGACGCCCGCGACGTCCCCTACGACCAGCTCGAAGGGGTCATCGACCAGCTCAGGCGCACCGACGAGGCCGAGGTCGCGGTCGTGTGCAAGGAGAACGACGGGGGCGAGTGGTACGTCTCCACCCGCTCCAAGGGCGCGGTGGACGTGGGCCGCGCCTGCGTCGAGCTCGGCGGGGGCGGGCACCGCACCGCCGCCGCGTTCACCATGGGCGGGGAGCCCGCCTGGATCATCGACCGGCTGCGCGCGGCGCTGCGCGTGCCCGGCGAACCGGACGACTGAAGGCGGAGCGCGCGTGGACAACTCGGGACTCGTCATCGTGGACAAGCCCGCCGACTGGACGTCGCACGACGTCGTCGGGAGGATGCGGCGGCTGGCGAAGACGCGGCGGGTCGGGCACGCGGGCACGCTGGACCCGATGGCGACCGGCGTCCTCGTCCTCGGGGTCGGCAAGGCGACCCGCCTGCTCGGGCATCTCGCGCTCACGGAGAAGGGCTACGACGCCACGATCCGGCTGGGCGAGTCGACGAACACCGACGACGCCGAGGGCGAGACCACCGCGACGGCGTCCGCCGCGGCCGTCACCGACGAGGCGCTGCGGGCGGGCATCGCGGAGCTGACAGGGCCGATCCAGCAGGTTCCGCCGCAGGTCAGCGCGATCAAGGTGAACGGTGAGCGGGCCTACAAGATGGCCCGCAAGGGCGAGAATGTCGAGCTGGCCGCCCGTCCGGTGACCGTGCACGACTTCGCGGTCCTCGACGTCCGGCGGCACGGTGACCTGATCGACGTGGACGCGTCCATCGCCTGCTCGTCCGGTACCTACATCCGGGCGCTGGCCCGGGATCTCGGCGCGTCCCTCGGCTGCGGCGGCCACCTGACCGCGCTGCGCCGCACCCGTGTCGGGCCCTACGACCTGGCCGCGGCGCGGACGCTCGACCAGCTCGCCGAGAAGCTGGAGATCCTTCCGCTGGCCGAGGCCGTGGCGTCGGTGTTCCCGCGCCGCGACGTTTCGGAGGACGACGCCCGCAAGGTCGCGCACGGCGGGCGGCTCCCGGCGGCTGGGCTGGGCCCGGGCCCGATCGGGGTCTTCGCACCGGACGGGACGCTGCTCGCGCTCGTCGAAGAGCGGGGCAAGACCGCCAAGCCCCTCGCCGTGTTCGTCCCCTGACTGAGATCCGCGATGCGGGGGACAATACGGCCGTGGCGAGCATCACGGGACGAAACCGGTGCGCCATAACCTACGCTCGCGTAACCTACGTAAGCGTAGGTTCGATCGTGAGGAGGTGTCCGTGACCACCGTGAACGACCGCTCTGCGGTGGCGTCCCCCACCCGCCCGGCGCTGCGCGGCTGGCTGCACCTCGGCGCGTTCCCCGCGGTGCTGGTCGCCGGCCTGGTGCTGGTGGCGCTCGGCCCGAGTCCGGAGGCGCGGCTCGCGTCGGCGCTGTACGTGGCGACGTCGGGGATGCTCTTCGGGATCTCGGGAACCTACCACCGGCAGCGCTCGCACCGGCTGATCGAGGTGCTGCGGCGCTTCGACCACGCCAACATCTACCTGATCATCGCCGGGACGTACACGCCGTTCGCCGTCGTGGCGCTCGACGGCGGCGTGCGCGTCGCCGTCCTCGTCACCGTGTGGACGGGCGCCATCGCCGGCGTCGTCTTCCGCACGGCCTGGATCGGCGCCCCCCGCGCCCTCTACGTGACGCTCTACATCGTGCTGGGCTGGGTCGCGGTGTTCTTCCTGCCGCAGTTCCTGGACGGCGCGGGCCTCGCCGCCTGCCTGCTGGTCGCGATCGGCGGCATCTGCTACAGCGTCGGGGGAGTGGTGTACGGGCTGCGCCGCCCCAACCCGTCGCCGCGCTGGTTCGGCTTCCACGAGATCTTCCACGCCTTCACGCTGGCGGCCTACGTCCTGCAGTACATCGCCGTTTCCCTGGTCGTGTACCAGTCCGGCTGAGCCGCCCGCCGCGCACCATGCCCCCTGGGTGCGACCTGTGGCGCCCGCGCATGGCACTCTTAAGGACGGCAAGAGATACCGGACAGGCACGTCCTACGCAGGGAGAGAATGGTGCGGCGCTGGAATGGCCTCGACGAGGTACCCGCGGACTGGGGCCGTTCGGTGATCACCATCGGGGTGTTCGACGGCGTGCACCGCGGCCATCAGCGGATCGTCGGCGCCGCCGCCGACGAGGCGCGCCGCCGCGGCCTGCGCTCGGTCGTGATCACGTTCGACCCGCACCCGGACGAGGTCGTCCGCCCGGGCACGCACCCGCCGCTCCTCGCCACCACCAGGCGCCGCGTCGAGCTGCTCGAAGGGCTCGGCACGGACGCGGTCGTCGTCGTGCCGTTCACCCTGGAGCTGTCGCGGACGCCGCCGGACGAGTTCGTCCGGCAGGTGCTGGTCGACCGGCTGCACGCGGCCCACGTCATCGTCGGCGAGGACTTCCGGTTCGGCCACAAGGCCAAGGGGGACGTCGTGCTGCTGCGGGAGCTGGGCGAGAAGTACGACTTCACCGCCGAGGGCATGCCGCTTGTGGCCAACGGCGGCACGATCTCCTCCACCTACATCCGGGAGCGGCTGGACGCCGGCGACGTCGCGGCGGCCGCGGAGGCGCTCGGCCGCCCGCACCGCGTGGAGGGCGTGGTCGTGCGCGGGCACCAGCGGGGCCGCGCGCTCGGCTTCCCGACCGCGAACCTGGAGACGCTGCCGCACACCGAGATCCCGGCGGACGGCGTCTACGGCGGCTGGCTGGTCGCCGACAGCGACCGCTACCCCGGCTTCCGCTGGCCCGCCGCGATCTCCATCGGCACCAACCCGACGTTCGAGGGCGCCGGCGAGCGCACCGTCGAGGCGTACGCGCTGGACCGCGACGACCTCGACCTGTACGGCGAGCACATGGCCGCCGACTTCACGGCCCGCATCCGCGACACCCTGAAGTTCGACTCCATCGAGGCCCTCATAGAGGAAATGCACCGAGACGTAGCCAGAGCCAGAGAGATCACGTCCTAAGACCCGTCTCGACCGCCTCAACCGTCACGCGAGCGCGCTACCTGACCGGTGGATCGAAGCCGGAGGCGAGCTCCACCGGGAAGCTCGCGAAGCGAGGTCGCGCTCGCCCCAAGAACGGTCAAGGTGCGAGCCGCCAGGCGAGCACCTTTGGCCGGTCTTGCAATCAACACAGCATGGTACGGTGAATAGTCGCCGGGAAGGGCCCTGGCGCGGCTGGCTGCACCCTCATGCGGTCCGCCAATCTCTTTACCACGCACCATGCGGACCCGCGCGCCCATCGGGCCCCGGATCTGCGGGTGACGAATTCATCGAAGGAGCCACGTGTCGCTCGACACCGTCACGAAGAACCAGATCATCGCCGAGTACGCGACCACTGAGGGTGACACCGGATCGCCGGAGGTCCAGGTCGCGCTGCTGACGCGCCGTATCAACGATCTGACCGAGCACCTCAAGGAGCACAAGCACGACCACCACAGCCGCCGCGGACTGCTGCTGCTCGTGGGTCGTCGCCGCCGGCTCCTGAAGTACCTGAGCAACAAGGACATCAACCGCTACCGGCAGCTGATCGAGCGACTCGGGCTGCGCCGCTAGGACGGTCAGGGAGTGGCCCGCCGGGCCACTCCCTTCCTTTTACGGCCGGCGGGCCCGTCCGGGCCCCGGCCGCACAACTGCAGACATAGCCTCGCGGACACCGCTGGTGCGGGCCGGTCCTCGGTAGTGGCTTCCGGATCCGTTCCGCCGCATCGGCGGACCTGTCGATCCGGGTGCTTCGATCGAAGACCGGCAGCGTGACAAGCCAACGGGAAACGGCCGCGAGGACCGACATGGAACCCAAGGAGGTTTCCCGTGACAGAAGCCGTGCGCATCGATGGCGCGCAGAGCACCGAGGCCGTGATCGACAACGGCACGTTCGGCACCCGCACCATCCGCTTCGAGACGGGCCGGCTGGCCCGCCAGGCGGCCGGTTCGGCCGTCGCCTACCTCGACGACGAGACGATGGTGCTGTCGGCGACCACCGCGTCCAAGAAGCCCAAGGACAACCTGGACTTCTTCCCGCTGACGGTGGACGTCGAGGAGCGGATGTACGCGGCCGGGCGCATCCCCGGCTCGTTCTTCCGCCGCGAGGGGCGTCCGTCCGAGGACGCGATCCTGACCTGCCGCCTGATCGACCGGCCGCTGCGCCCGTCGTTCACCAAGGGGCTGCGCAACGAGATCCAGGTCGTCGAGACGATCATGGCGCTGCACCCCGACCACCTGTACGACGTCGTGGCGATCAACGCCGCGTCGCTGTCCACGCAGCTGGCCGGCCTGCCGTTCTCCGGCCCGATCGGCGGCGTCCGCGTCGCGCTGATCGAGGGCCAGTGGGTGGGCTTCCCCACGCACCCCGAGCTGGAGCGCGCCACCTTCGACATGGTCGTGGCCGGCCGCGTGCTGGCCGACGGCGACGTGGCGATCATGATGGTGGAGGCCGAGTCCACCCGCGACACCATCAAGCTCGTCGGCGAGGGCGCCGCCGCCCCGACCGAGGAGACCGTCGCCGAGGGCCTTGAGGCGGCCAAGCCGTTCATCAAGGTGCTGTGCAAGGCGCAGAGCGACCTCGCGGCCGTCGCCGCCAAGGAGACCCGCGAGTACCCGATCTTCCTGGACTACCAGGACGACGTGCTCGCCGCCGTCACCGACGCCGTCAGCGGCGACCTCGCGCAGGCGCTGACCATCGCCGCCAAGCAGGAGCGCGAGTCCCGGCTCGACGAGATCAAGGCGGCCGCCGCCGAGAAGCTCGCCGAGCAGTTCGAGGGGCGCGAGAAGGAGATCTCCGCCGCCTACCGCGCCGTCACCAAGAAGCTGGTCCGCGAGCGGGTCATCCGCGACGGGCTGCGCATGGACGGCCGCGGCCTGAAGGACATCCGCCAGCTGACCGCCGAGGCGCACGTCCTCCCGCGGGTGCACGGCTCGGCGCTGTTCGAGCGCGGCGAGACGCAGATCCTCGGCGTCACGACGCTGAACATGCTCCGCATGGAGCAGACGATCGACACGCTGAACCCCGAGCGCACCAAGCGCTACATGCACAACTACAACTTCCCGCCGTACTCGACCGGTGAGACCGGCCGGGTCGGCTCGCCGAAGCGGCGCGAGATCGGGCACGGCGCCCTCGCCGAGCGCGCCCTGATCCCGGTGCTGCCGTCGCGCGAGGAGTTCCCGTACGCGATCCGCCAGGTGTCGGAGGCGCTCGGCTCCAACGGCTCCACGTCGATGGGCTCGGTCTGCGCGTCCACCATGTCGCTGCTGGACGCGGGCGTCCCGCTCAAGCAGATGGTGGCGGGCATCGCGATGGGCCTGATCAACGAGGGCGACGACTACGTCACGCTCACCGACATCCTCGGCGCCGAGGACGCGTTCGGCGACATGGACTTCAAGGTCGCCGGCACCCGCGACGTGATCACCGCGCTGCAGCTGGACACCAAGCTCGACGGCATCCCGGCCTCGGTGCTGGCCGCCGCGCTGAAGCAGGCCAAGGGCGCGCGCCTCGCGATCCTGGACGTCATGCAGGAGGCCATCGAGGCGCCCGCCGAGATGAGCCCGAACGCGCCGCGGATCATCACCATCAAGGTCCCGGTCGACAAGATCGGCGAGGTCATCGGCCCCAAGGGCAAGATGATCAACTCGATCCAGGACGACACCGGCGCCGACATCACCATCGAGGACGACGGCACGATCTACGTCGGCGCCACCGACGGCCCGTCCGCCGAGGCCGCGCGGCAGGCGATCAACTCGATCGCCAACCCGCACATGCCGGAGGTCGGCGAGCGGTTCCTCGGCACCGTCGTGAAGACCACGACGTTCGGCGCGTTCGTGTCGCTGCTGCCCGGCAAGGACGGCCTGCTGCACGTCTCGCAGATCCGCAAGCTGCACGGCGGCGCCCGGATCGAGAACGTCGAGGACGTCATGGGCGTCGGTGAGAAGATCCAGGTCGAGGTCACCGAGATCGACCAGCGCGGCAAGCTCTCGCTGGTGCCGGTCGAGGTGGTCGAGCGCGAGTCCGCCGAGAAGGGCGACGACGGCGGCGCCGAGGCGCCCGCCGACGCCGACTCGGGGGAGCGCCGGGAGCGCCGCGACGACGACGACGGCGAGCGGCGCGGTCCGCGCCGGCGCCGTACCCGCCGCGGCTCCGACGACGCCGGCCAGCGCAACTCCTGACCCGGCATGACCGGCCGGCCCCGCCCGTCACGGGCGGGGCCGGCCGCTATCCACCGACGGAATGTGAGCGACACGTGACCCTGCCGGCGAGGGCGCAGGAGCCCGGCACCACCACCACGATCCACACCGAGGGTGCCGGCGCGGTGCGCCGCACCGTCCTGCCCGGCGGGCTGCGCGTCATCACCGAGTCGATGCCGACCGTGCGGTCCGCCGCGTTCGGCATCTGGTCGGCGGTCGGCTCCCGGGACGAGGCCCCCGCCGACGCGGGCGCCAGCCACTACCTGGAGCACGTGCTGTTCAAGGGCACGGGGCGGCGGTCGGCGCTGGAGATCTCGGCGGCGATCGACGCGGTCGGCGGCGACCTCAACGCGTTCACCGCCAAGGAGTACACCTGCTACTACGCCCGGGTCCTTGACTCCGACCTCCCGCTCGCGGTGGACGTCGTGTCCGACATGGTCGCCGAGTCGCTGAACCGCCCGGAGGACGTCGAGGCCGAGCGCGGTGTGATCCTCGAAGAGATCCACATGCGCGACGACGACCCCGGCGACCTGATCCACGACGAGTTCGCCACCGCCCTCTACGGGGACACGCCGCTCGGCCGCCCCATCCTCGGTACCGAGGACTCGATCAACGCCCTGTCCCGGGACCGGATCCACGGCTACTACCGGGAGCGCTACGTCCCGTCCGGCCTGGTGGTGTCGGTGGCGGGCAACATCGACCACGACGAGGTCGTCCGGATGGTGTCGCGCGCGTTCGGCGGCCACCTGACCGGTGACGCCGCCCCCGCCGCGCCCCGCGTGGGCGGGGCGCCCGTGCCGCTCGACCCGCGCACCGTCGTGATCGACAAGGACACCGAGCAGGCGCACATCATCCTCGGCGGCGCCGGCACGTGCCGCACCGACGACCGGCGGTTCGCGCTGGGCGTGCTGAACGCGGCGCTCGGCGGCGGCATGTCGTCCCGCCTCTTCCAGGAGATCCGGGAGAAGCGCGGCCTGGCGTACTCGGTGTACAGCTACACCGCCCAGTACGCCGACTCCGGCATCTTCGGCGTCTACGCGGGCTGCCAGCCCGCGAAGGCGGAGGAGGTGCTGTCGATCTGCCGGGACGAGCTCGGCAAGGCCGCGGACGAGAGCCTGACCGACGAGGAGCTGGAGCGCGGCAAGGGCCAGCTGCGCGGCGCGATGGTCCTCGGCCTGGAGGACACCGGCTCCCGCATGAGCCGCATCGGCAAGAGCGAGCTGGTCTACGAGTCGCTGCTGCCCGTGGACGAGGTCCTGGCGCGCATCGAGGCCGTCACCCTCGACGACGTCCGCGCCATCGCCCGCGAGGTCCTCGCCGGCCCGCAGGCGCTCACGGTCATCGGCCCGGTGGGCGATCGGGAGTTCGCCGCCTGATCTCGTCACTCTTCACCGCCGCCCGGCCGCACGGCCGGGCGGCGTTTTCGTTTGCCCGCGAGACCGCCCCGGTCGCTTGGGCGCGCGATCGCGGTGGCCGGCCGGGCGGCGGCCCATGGCCGGGTTGTCAACCGGACCAAGGTCCGGTAATCTCCGAGACGTAATCGGACCATGGTCCGTATGTCTGGTCGAGAGGACCCCTCAATGTCCCGTCTGCTGCACATCTCCGCGTCCCCCCGCGGCACCGCGTCGGAGTCGCTGGCGATCGCCGGCACGTTCCTGGACGCCTACCGCGAAACGCACGGCGACGTCGTCGACCACCACGACCTGTGGGACGGCACCCTGCCCGAGTTCGGCCCGGCCGGAGCCGGCGCCAAGATGACGGTGTTCGCGGGCGAGGAGCCGTCCGGCGAACAGGCCGCCGCATGGGCGGCCGCCCGCGCCGTCTTCGAGCGCTTCGACTCCTACGACCGCTACCTGTTCAGCGTCCCCATGTGGAACTCCGGCGTCCCGTACATCCTCAAGCAGTTCATCGACGTCGTCTCGCAGCCCGGCTGGGTGTTCGGGTTCGACCCGGAGGAGGGCTACACCGGCCTGCTCCGCGGCAAGAAGGCCGCCGTCGTCTACACCAGCGCCGTCTACGGGGACGGCCGCCCGCCGGCCTTCGGCCACGACCACCAGGCGCCGTTCTTCGGCGGCTGGCTGCGCTGGGCCGGCGTCACCGACATCGCCACCGTCGAGTTCCGCCCGGACCTCGCCACCGCCGACGCCGAGACCGGACGGCGCACCGCGCACGCCGAGGCGCGCGAGCTGGGCAAGCGCTTCTGACGGTAGGCTCGGGCGGGACGCCAACCGGGAGGAACACGTGATCAAGGTCGGGGTGCTGGGCGCGCGGGGCCGGATGGGCGCCGAGGTGTGCCGCGCCGTGCAGGGGGCCGGCGACATGGAGCTCGTCGCCGCCGTCGACCAGGGCGACACGCTCGACGCGCTGACCGGCGCCGAGGTCGTCGTCGACTTCACCCACCCCGGCGTGGTCATGGACAACCTCAAGTGGTGCGTCGAGCACGGCCTGCACGCCGTCGTCGGCACCACCGGGTTCGACCCGTCCCGGCTCGACACCGTCCGGTCCTGGCTCACCGGCGACGCGTCCGGGAACGTGGTCATCGCCCCGAACTTCGGGATCGGCGCGGTGCTGATGATGCACTTCGCGCAGCAGGCGGCCCCGTTCTTCGACTCCGTCGAGATCGTCGAGACGCACCACCCGAACAAGGCGGACGCCCCGTCCGGCACCGCCTACCGCACCGCCGAGCTGGTCGCCGCCGCCCGCGCCGAGGCGGGCGTCCCGGCCTCCCCGGACGCCACCACCTCCGAGGTCGACGGCGCCCGCGGCGCCGATGTGGACGGCGTGCGCGTGCACGCCGTCCGCATGTCCGGCGCCGTCGCCCACCAGGAGGTGGTCCTCGGCGGCCACGGCGAGCTGTTCACCATCCGGCACGACTCGATGAACCGCGAGTCGTTCATGCCCGGCGTGCTGCTCGCCGTCCGCAGGGTCCCCGAGCTCGACCGCCTCACCCTCGGCATCGAGACGCTCCTCGGCCTGTGATGGACTTCGCCGCCGAGCCCTGGGACTACCTTGCCGCCTGCGAGGCGATCGACATCGAGCACCCGCTCGTCCAGTCGACCGCCGCGCGGCTGCGCACCGGCGACGACATCGCCTACGCCAGGGCGGCGTTCGAGCACGTCCGCGACCGGATCACCCACTCGATGGACACCGGCGACCCCCGCGTCCCCTGGCGCGCGTCGGACGTCCTCGACCAGCGCACCGGCCTCTGCTTCGCCCAGTCCCACGCCTACGTCGCCCTCCTGCGCGCCGGCGGCATCCAGGCGGGCCTGTGCTACCAGCAGTGCTCCGGCTTCGTCCACGGCCTGGCCGCCGCCCTCGTCGACGACCGCTGGGTCCGCCTCGACCCCCGCGGCGCGGACGTGCGCTTCTCCGCGTCCGAGGACGCCCTGGCCTACCCCGGCGACCCGGTCCACCCCACGGTCTACGCGACCCCGCACCCCACGGTCCTGAACACTCTGAAGGACATGAAGACCCTCACCGCCGCCGGCCTCCCCACCACACTGTGATGGACGTCCGCCCTGCCGCCCCCGGCGACTACGACCGCATCATCGCCGTCGTGGACGACTGGTGGGGCCGCGAGATCCACGGCACCCTTCCCCGCCTGTTCCTCGACCACTTCCACCGCACCAGCCTCGTCGCCGAGACCGGCGGCGATCTCGCGGGCTTCCTCATCGGCTTCCTGTCGCCGTCCCTGCCCGACGCCGCCTACATCCACTTCGCCGGCGTCGCCCCGTCCCACCGCGGCACCGGCCTGGCCCGCAGCCTCTACGAGACCTTCTTCACCCAGGCCCGCGCCGACGCCCGCACCACCGTCCGCGCCCTGACGTCTCCGGCGAACACCGCCTCGATCGCCTTCCACGAGGCCATGGGCTTCACCGCCACGCTGACTCCCGCCCACGACGGCCCCGCGAAGGACAAGGTCCTCTTCCACAAGGCTATTACCTGACGGCCATACAGCCGATGCCTGCAGAACCGGACGTCGCGAAAGGGCGTCCAACGAGCATGACGAGTTCAGCGGATCGGGAACAGCAACGGCGGGGGCTCGCTAATGAGCCCTTCGAGTCGTATGCGTGGCGGGTTCACCAGGCGCTGCACGATTGGACCGCCAAAGTGGACGCCAAGGCATCGGTGGTCCTGACCCTGGAGACGGCGATCCTCAGCATGATCATCCTGTTCGCCGGACATGGAAAGCGCCTCGATCGCTTGTCCGAATGGGAGACCTGGGGCTTCCGAGTCGGTGTCACGCTGCTCGTGTGCGCGATCGTCCTGGCGGGATCGGCGGTGTTCCCACAGCTCAACCGCCGCGAGGCGCGCCGGCATTGGGGCCAGAACTACGTATATTTCGGACATCTGCGGCGATGGACGCCCGAAGGGCTGGTCGACGCCCTGGAAGACGGCGGCGACCGTCGAAACAGAATCGTTCTCAGCACCCAGTTGATCGCACTTTCGAAAATCGTCTGGCGCAAGCACGCCTTCCTGCAGTACTCCATGGCGCTGGTCGTCGCCGGCAACGCCACCGTTTGGACAGCGTTGTTGTTCGTCTAGGGCCCGAGCTGCATTGAGGGATCGATCAGATGTCTGCCGGTAGCCGACCAGTTCGGCCCGGCTGAAGCGGCCGCGCGTCTCGAATGCATGTGTGCGGCGTCCGACGTGACCATTGCCTTTACGGAGCCGGGCGGCTGAGCCGGACCTGCCCCGCGGCGTTGTCAGGCGGGGAAGGTGAGGTCCAGGGCGGCCAGGCGGGCCGGGTCGGCGAGGATGTCGATCGCGATGATCCTGCCGCCGGCGACCGTGAAGGACAGGACCGAGCGCGGGTGGCCGTCCACGAAGTTGACCACGCCGGCGGTGCCGTTGACCAGGGCGGGCACGGGGTTGCCGCCGGCCTGCCGGAACATGAGGGCCTGGCCGGCGACGTCCGCGGCGCCGCGGATCTCCTGCCAGCCGCCGGGCACGGCGCCGACGTCGGCGCGCAGCACCACATCGGGGTCGAGGACGGCGACGAGCGCCTCGAAGTCGCCGTCGCGGGCGGCGGCGTGGAAGGCGTTGACGATCTCGCGCTGGCGGGCGGGGTCGCGTTCGGGCGCCTGCTCGGTGCCGCGCACCCGGCGGCGGGCGCGGCTGGCCAGTTGGCGGGCCGCGGCCGGGGAGCGCCCCACGATGGGCGCGATGTCCTCGAACGGGACGCCGAACGTGTCGTGCAGGACGAACGCCAGCCGCTCCGCCGGGGTCAGGGACTGCAGGACGACGAGGAGGGCCAGCCCGACCGAGTCGGCCATCAGCGCCTCGTGCTCGGGGTCGGCGCCGGTGGCGGGGC
>NZ_SMKY01000634.1 GCF_004349235.1 Actinomadura darangshiensis
CGCCGGAACCCACGTCACCACCAGCGTTACGGCAACGGCGACGACCACGTCCATCCGCAAACCATGCCGTCTCCACCACGGAAAGTGAAGCGCAGGCCGCTACGGCAGCGTCCGGAACCAGCGAAGCGTGCCGGACAGGCCGCGGTAGAGAGTGTCGAAATGCCCGGCGTCGCCGTAATCCACAACCTGTGGACGGGCACCGTGGGCACGCAGAGCCCGCAGGCAGTTTTGGGTGTTGCCGAAAGCGACCTGTTCGTCGCCGGACGCGCCGTACAGCCGGATCGGAACACGGGGAGCCCAGTCGCAGGTCCCGTCAGCCGCCCGGATCGCCCGCAGAAGGGCACCGGAAGGGTGAGCGAGCCAGTCCGAATAACGCGAGGTCATCAGCTTTTCAGGGCTTGCTGGAAGCTGAGGAAAGATGTCCTCTTCATCATGGCTGCCGTCGAAGAGCCGTTCCACAGTGGTGTCATACGGCGCCCGGAACACCTCCGAGGGCGAGTCGTACAGGTGATAGAGCCGGTTCCAGGAGACCGTGGCGTAGGCGAGATTGAACGCAGACACCCGCGGGTCCAGCGAACCCTGAAGAGACGCTGGGATCTGCACGTACCGCAGATCGTAGGGCCCGCTGACCGGCGCCAAAGCACCCAGTTGCAGATAAGGATCGGCACCCCGCTGCAGTTGCCGTCCCAGCGCCATAGCGGCCTGACCGCCCTGAGAGAACCCGGTCACCAACACCCGCCGATCCAGCTTTCTCCCCTCCCGCCCGGCGACGGTACGGGCGGCGCGGAGCATATCCAGAGAAGCGGACGCTTCCGAGGCGGCGTCCATATAGGGATGCTTCCCAGCCCCCACGCCCAGGCCGAGGTAGTCGGGCGCGACCCCCGCATATCCGGCAGCGGCGTAGTAGACGGCGGCGACCCTGCTCTGCCCGTCCGCAGCGACCGACCCGGCAGTGCCGCGTCCGGCATGGGTCCCATGCGCGAAACTGACGGCCTGCAGCGCCCCGGCGGTATCCCTCGGCAGGACGACGACCCCGCTGGCGGTAGTCGGCCGACCCGTCACGGAAATGGTGCGATAGAGCACCCGGAACCCACTCACCCCACTGCGCGGCCGCGGAAACCGCAGTCCCGAATGCTCGTCCCCGAGGTACCGGCGAACCTGCTCCCGCGACATGCCGACCACCGGCGTCACCGAGACCACCGACCCCCGCCACCCGCTGCCG
>NZ_SMKY01000635.1 GCF_004349235.1 Actinomadura darangshiensis
GGGGCCGGGCGTCGCGTGCGGGGACGTCTCGCCCGAGCGGGTCGCGGCGGTCCGGGAGAAGAACCCGGCGCTGCGCCTGCGCCGTTTCACGATCGCCGAGTCCGGCTAGAACCGGGATGGACGCCCCGCCCGGCGTGCCGGGGGTTGACAAATGAGTGAGCGCTCACTCAAATAGGGGTGACATCCGACGGGAACGGGAGGCAGGACGATGGCGGATCGGAGATTCAGGTTCGCGGTGATGGCGGCGTGGGCGCGCGACGGCGCCGGCTGGGCGGCGCAGGCGCGACGCGTGGAGGAACTCGGCTACACGACGCTCCTGACCCCGGACACCTCGGGCACGGCGATGCCCGCGGCGTCCCTTGCCGCGGCGGCGGGCGCCACGACGACGCTGCGGGTCGGCACGTTCGTGCTCTCCGCGGCGACCCGCCCGCCGAACACGATCGCCTGGGAGGCCGCGTCGATGGCGTTCGCCACCGGCGACCGGTTCGAGCTCGGGATCGGCGCGGGCCGGCCCGGCGGCGAGGACGACGCGGCGGTCTTCGGCGTCCCGTACGGCTCGGGCGCCGAGCGCCTCGCGCGGGTGGAGCAGGTGCTCGACGCCGTCGCGAACCCGCCGGAGGGCCTGTTCGCCGGTACGGGACGTCCGCCGCGCGTGCTCGTCGCGGCGTCCCGGCGGCGGATGCTGGAGCTGGCCGCCCGCCGCGCCGGCACGGTCGCGTTCGGCGTCCCGCCGATGACCGACGACGAGAGGCTGGCCGGCTACGTGGAGATCGTCCGGACGGCGGCGGGGGACCGGTTCGACGACCTGGAGCTGTGCACGCAGGTCCACGTCGTCGGCGACGAGGTGCCGGAGTGGCTGAGCCGGCAGATGGACGTCGACACCGCCGCCATGGCCAAGTCCAACGCGATCGCGAAGCTGTCCGGGACGCCTCGGGAGATGGCGGACACGCTCACCCGGCGGCGGGACGAGCTGGGCGTGTCGTACGTGTCGGTCTCGTCCGCGTTCATGGAGGAGTTCGCCCCCGTGGTGGAGCTGCTCGCGGGCCGGTGACCGGCCGGGCGTATCGAGGTGGCAACGGAGACGGCGATTCTCCGTGCCTGGACGGCCGCTCAGCGTGACCATCGGAGGGTGCGCCTCTCCTCCAGCCTCCCGCCCGCCGGGTTCACCCGCGCAGAGCCG
>NZ_SMKY01000636.1 GCF_004349235.1 Actinomadura darangshiensis
GTGGTGGCGGCTTCGGCGGCGGCGGCGGAGGCGGCGGCGGCCAAGGCGGCGGCGGCTTCGGCGGTGGCGGCGGTCAGGGCGGCGGCCAGCAGGGCGGCGGCTTCGGCGGCGGCCAGCAGGGCGGCGCCCCGGCCGACGACCCCTGGGCCACCGGCGGCGGCGGTGGCGGGGGCGGCGGCTTCTCCGACGACCCGCCCTTCTAGACCGGCCGCTCCGGCGCGACCACATACAAGATCAAGTAAACGCCCATTCCCGCATCCGCGGGGCTCTCCCAAAGGAGCACCACGATGGCGAAGCCACCTCCCCGCAAGCCGAAGAAGAAGGTTTGCGTTTTCTGCCAGGAGAAGATCTCCTACGTCGACTACAAGGACACGGGCCTGCTGCGGAAGTTCATCTCCGACCGCGGCAAGATCCGTGCCCGGCGGGTGACCGGCAACTGCACCCAGCACCAGCGGGACGTCGCCACGGCGATCAAGAACGCCCGTGAGATGGCGCTGCTGCCGTACACCAGCACCGCGCGCTGAGGCAGGGGGTAACGAACATGAAGCTCATCCTGACCCAGCAGGTCACCGGGCTCGGCGAGCCCGGCGACATCATCGAGGTCCGCGACGGCTACGGCCGCAACTACCTCGTCCCCCGCGGGTTCGCGATCAAGTGGACCCGGGGCGCCGAGAAGGAGATCGACTCGATCAAGAAGGCGCGTTCGGCCCGCGAGATCGCGACCGTCGAGCACGCCAAGGAGGTCGCCGACCGGCTCGGCGGCCTGCGCGTCCAGCTGCGCACCCGGACCGGCAGCAACGGCCGGCTGTTCGGCGCCGTGACGGCCGCCGACATCGCCGAGGCCGTCCGCGCCGCGAACGGTCCCGACCTGGACCGCCGCCGCATCGAGATCGGCAACCCGATCAAGACCGTCGGCACCCACCGGGTCAGCGTCCGCCTGCACAGCGAGGTCGACGCCACGATCGACGTCAACGTCCTAGAGGCCTGACACCCGCACCACCACCGAACCCCCGCACCCACACCAGGGCGCGGGGGTTCGGTGTCTAATTGCAGTGCCCTCCTCCTTCGGGCCTGGCGGCCCTCCATCGTCGGGTACTGCGTGCGATCGCTGCATCGCTCCGGCTCGCCTTGCGGCTCGCTGCGCGATCAGGTTCTCGCTTCGCTTGAACCTGC
>NZ_SMKY01000637.1 GCF_004349235.1 Actinomadura darangshiensis
CCCCCGCCCCCCGAGAGCCGTCCGCCCCCTAGAACCGGGGCGGCACGGCCGACAGACGCCGCGGGCACCCGGCTCCGCGTTGGCCAGGGGGGTCCCCATACCGGAGCAGCAGCCGGGGGCTTGGGTGAGGAACAGGCCGGACTCCCTCAAGAACACAGAATGGTCACAGCGCCAGGGCGTGCCGCAGTGCTCGGGCGACATCCATCATTGTGGGAAACGACAGGGCGCCTAGATCGGCGACGATCTGGTCTCGGTACAGGGGGCCGAGGTCGTCGCAGTTGACGTATCCCGCGAGCGGGTCACCGGTGCGCAGGGGAGCCCAGGACGGCAGATCGCGGCGGGTGTTAGTGATCCGTGCGACCAGGCAGTCACCGATGGCGTTGTTGCGGGCGTTATTGGAGACCACCAGCCACGGCTTGAGCCCGAAACCGAGATCGGCGCGATAGATCCGACCGCGGACGGGGATGACATGGGGGGCGGCATTCACGTTCCCGTTCCACCATCCACATCGTTGCCACGATCCCAGCCGCGACGGGCGGTGCGGTAGGCGCGGTCCTCGTCGTCCATCTCGGCCGCCCATGCCGCGTACCCGGTGGCCGCCACCTGTTGAGTGACAGCCTCCCGTCCTGCGCGGACCAATGCGGTAAGTATCTCCGCGTCGGAGGCGCCCGCGTCCAGTTCCTGACCGGTGAGCTGGGCCAGCGCCTGGCGTTCGGGGCTGGCGGGGGCGTGCATGCGCTCCAGAGTGGCGACGTCCTCGGACCCCATGGGGACACTCTTTCGAACACTCATGCAGCCAAGTATACAGCACCACACGCAGCTTACATTGCTGCATATAGTGCTGCAAAAGGGGAGGGGTGTAGGCGGCCCTCTGTGGGCACTGCGTCTGACACGATCGCGGCTGACAGGACGGCGGTGGGAGCCGATGGCCGACGTGACCGCGCTGGCCCGGATGGTGAGGGTGTTGCCGGGTGCACTGTCCGTTGGTACTTAGGTTCACCGGGGGGCGGGGGTGTAGGGCGATGGTGCGAGGTCACCCGGGTTTCTAGCGTCGTGGGCATGAGGACGAACTTTGTTGGCGGCCGCTTATCGCGGGTTCTGCTTGGGGTCACGTTGGTCGTGTCCGGTGCGGGGTGGAGGTACGCGCCCCAAGAACATGCTGG
>NZ_SMKY01000638.1 GCF_004349235.1 Actinomadura darangshiensis
GTCGGGGCGCGGGTGGATGCGGACGATGTCGCGCCGGACGTCGGCGGCGCCCGGCATCCGGCTCGCCGGCATCCGCACGGCCGCGGCGCCCCAGGCGAGGGCCTCGGCGAGCGCGCGGGGGCCGCGCGCCCCGGCGGCGAGGAACCCGGCGAGCAGCGCGTCGCCGGCGCCGACCGTGCTGCGCGGGCGGGCGACGGGCGCCTCGCCGGTGAGGACGCCGTCGTCGTCGACCAGCACGGCGCCCTCGGCGCCGAGGCTGACCAGGACGGCGCGGGCCCCGCGCGCCCGCAGCTCCCCGGCGGCCTCGACGGCGTCGGCGACGGTGTCGACCGGGCCGCCCGCGGCCTCGGCGAGCTCCTCCCGGTTCGGTTTGATCAGGTCGGGGGCCGCCGTGACGGCGGCGCGCAGCGCGGGGCCGCTGGAGTCGACCGCCACGCGGCTGCCGTCCGGCGCGAACCGGCGGCACAGCTCGGCGTAGGTGGTGTCCGGGACGCCGGGCGGGAGGCTGCCGCAGCCGACGACCCAGCTCGCGGTGCCGGCCTCGGCCGCGACCGCGGCCGCCACCACGGCGCCGACCTCGTCCAGCTCGGCGGGCGACAGCGGGCCGCCGGGCTCGTTCAGCTTGGTGACGACGCCGCCCGGCTCGACGATCGTGACGTTGGACCGGGTCCGTCCCGCGACGCGCACGGCGTGCACCCGCAGCTCCCCGGTCTCCAGCAGCCGGCGCAGCTGGTCGCCGTCGGCGCCGCCCACCGCGACCACGGCGGTGGAGGCGATGCCGTTGGCCAGCAGCGCCCGGGACACGTTGACGCCCTTGCCGCCCGGGTCCAGCCGCGCGGACCGGGCCCGGATGACCGTGCCGCGGGTCAGCACGTCCACCTCGATCGTGCGGTCGAGGCTGGGGTTGAGCGTCACCGTCACGATCATGTGCGCGCCGTTCTCCGGTCCATGTGGGTTCCCTCCCGTTTGTATTTGTTTCCCCTTTATTTATGCCCGTTTGAGTGCCGGGGTCAAGAGGTGCGCCGGGCATGGTCGTCTTGTCCGATCGTGGGGAGGATGATCGGTAGTGGGCGGTGCGGTGCGCGAGGCGGGAGGGGCGTCGTGATCCGGAGCGAAGCGGCCGCGGCGGGGACGGAGGACGAGGA
>NZ_SMKY01000639.1 GCF_004349235.1 Actinomadura darangshiensis
CCGCCCTGCTTCCCCCGCCCACCAAGGCGCAGCTTCCCCAGAGCGGCGTCCAGAACCGCGACACATCCCTGGAGAACGAGCTCCAGCCCTTCCTCGGCACCTTCTTCCAGGAGTACGCGAGGGGCAACCAGGAGGCCCTGTCCCGCTTCTCCAACGGGACGACCATCGCGGGCCTCGCCAACTCCGTGACCTTCGTGCAGGTCAAGGAGGTCGTCGCGCCGAAGGGGCCGGACGGCGAGCGCGCCGTCACCGCGACCGTCGTCTGGCAGCCGGCCGGCGGCGCCGGCGGCGAACTGGAGCAGAGCTACCGGCTCGCCATGGTCAAGAAGGGCAGCACCTGGCTCGTCCAGGACATTCGCGGCACCACGGACCCGAACGCATCATGAAAGGCCGCGGCTTGAACAAGGCAACCCCCACCGATTCCGCCGACCAAGGAAGGTAGTCAGTCGATGCTGCATCACATCATGGCGTCGATTCCGCACGAAATCCTGGCGGCGCCAACCAATGACGACCTCAAGACCGACCAGCTGGCCGACTGGCTCCGCCAGATCTTCGGCCCGCTGTTCCTGGTGATCGTCTCCATTGTGGCGATTTTCTTCCTCTTCACCCGGGAGATCACGCGCTTCGTGCAATTCATCTGCCTGGCGATCGGAATCGGGGTGATCTTCTACGTGCCCAACATCATCGAGACCACGGCCAAGGCGATAGCCAAGGCCCTCGGCGTGGACGTCACCTGACGTAGATCCGGGTTAGGGGAGTAGGGGCGTGGATCTACCCACGTACACGAACATCTGGCGCATCGAGAAGCGGCTCTACAAGCTGTACGACCTGCGGCTTCCCATGCCGCTGCCGCTGGTCCAGATCGGCGTGTTCCTCGGCGTGTTCGTGCCGTGGATCCTGCTGCTGCGAGTCGTCGGCATCCCGTTCGCGTCGCCGTGGCACGTCCTGTACATCGTCCCGCCCGGCGTCCTGACCTGGATGGCGACCCGCCCGGTCATCGAGGGCAAGCGGCTCACCGAACTGCTGCTCTCCCAGAGCCGCTACCTCACCGAGCCGCGCACCTGGTGCCGCCTCACCCCGATCCGCGAACCCCGCGAGGTCGTCATCGTCGCCCGCGTCTGGCGCCGCGCGCAGGCCCCCGCC
>NZ_SMKY01000640.1 GCF_004349235.1 Actinomadura darangshiensis
GGGCGGCGAGGAGGGCGGCGCAGCGGGGGAGGTCGGCGACCTCGATCCGCTCGTCTGCGGCGTGCGCCCCGCGGCCGCGGGGACCCAGGCCGTCGACGGTCGGCAGGCCGCGCGAACCGGGCAGGTTGGCGTCGCCCGCACCGGCCGCCGGACGGCCCCGGACGGTCCGCCCGAGCGCGGCGCCCAGCTCGGCCAGGTGCGCCAGCAGCGGGTTGGCCGGATCGTCCTGCCAGGTCGGGCGGGACGTCAGTACCTCCGCTTCGACCTGCGCGCCGGCCCGGACCGGCCGGGCGTCGCGGAGCACGGCCAGCATCCGGCGCTCGGATCCGGCGTCGGTAAAGCGGAGGCCGATCTCCGCCCAAGCGTCCCCGGCGATCACGTTGGCGCGGCGGCCGCCCTCGATCCGGCCGATGTTGAACAGGGTCGTCCCGTCGTCCGGGACGGCGGCGCGGACGGCGGCGAGCTGGTCGAGCAGTTCGTCGATCGCGGAGACGCCGCGTCCGGGGTCGAGGGCGGCGTGCGACTCGCGGCCGCGGACCCGCAGCGCGACGCGGGTGCTGCCGCGCCGCGCCGACTTCAGCGCGCCGTCGGGATGCGGTGATTCCAGCCCGATGACCGCCGCCGCGCCCTGCATCTCGGCCTCGACGAGCGCGCGGCCGGTGGGGCTGCCGACCTCCTCGTCCGCGACCACGACGGCGCGGACGGGCGCGGGCACCGCGATCCCGGCGGCGTCGAGTGCCCGGAAGGCCGTTTCCAGGGCGATGAGGCCGCCCTTCATGTCGAAGACACCGGGGCCGGTGATGGTGACGCCGTCGTCGGTGTAGGGCATGCCGGCAAGGCGCCCGACCGGCCAGACGGTGTCGTAGTGGCCGACGACGAGGAGGTGTCCGGATTGGTTCGGTCCCCAGGACGTGACCAGATGGTCGCCGCCGGGGGACGGTACCCGCCGCACCCGCCCGCCGGCGGCGGCCTGGCCGGCCTCGACCAGGTCGGCGCAGCGGGCCAGGGCGCCGGGGTCGCCGCTGGGCGACTCGGCCAGCGCGTACTCGCGCAGCCGGGCCCGGCCGGTGTCCAGCAGGGCGGCGGTGGCCTCGGTGATGCGGGCGGCGG
>NZ_SMKY01000641.1 GCF_004349235.1 Actinomadura darangshiensis
CTAGTGTCTCGCTCGAAAAGTTTCTTTTCTTTTGATTTTGGCGATGATCTCGTCGGCGTCCTTGGTCCAGGAGAACGGTTCGCAGCGGTCGTTCCAGCCGTCGATGAAGGCGCCGATCGCGGTGGTGAGCTGTTTGACCGAGGTGAACGAGCCCCGGCGGATGGCTTGGCGGGTGATGATGCCGAAGAAGATCTCGACCATGTTCAGCCAGGAGCATCCTGTCGGGGTGAAGTGCAGGGTGACCCGGGGATGCTCGGCGAGCCAGGCCCTGACGTTGGCGTGCTTGTGGGTGCGGTAGTTGTCGCACACGATGTGCAGCTGGGTGTCGGGGTAGGCGGCGGCGACCTTCTTCAGGAACGCCAGGAACTCGGTATTGCGGTGGCGGCGGTAGCAGGCGTCGGCGCCGATGCGGCCGGTGGCGACCTCCAGGGCGGCGAACAAGGTGGTGGTGCCGTGCCGGATGTAGTCATGGGTCTGCTGTTGGGGGATGCCCGGACGGATCGGCAGGATCGGCTGGCTGCGCTCCAGCGCCTGGCACTGGGACTTCTCGTCCACGCTCAGCACGATCGCGTTCTCCGGCGGGTTGAGGTACAGCCCGACCACGTCGCGGATCTTGGTCTCCAGCTGCGGGTCGGTGGAGAACTTGAAGCTCTCCTTGCGCCAGGGCTGCAGCCCGTAGGACCGCCACACCTCCACCACCGTGGAGGGGGCGACGTTCAGCTCCTTGGCCAGCAGCCGGCTCGACCAGTGCGTCACGCCCAGCTTGGCGGGAGGCGGCTCCAGCGTGCGCACCACGATCTCCACCTCGTCCACGCTGCGCGGACGCCCCGGCCGGGCGGCATCGGTCAACGCCGCGATCCCGCCCGAGGCGTACCGGCTACGCCAATGCCGGACGGTCGGCACCGAGGTGCCGGTCAGCTCGGCCACCTCGGTGTGCGCCACCCCCTCGGCCGCCAGCAGCACGATCCGCGCTCGCCGGGCCAGGCCCGCCGAGACGCTGCGCGCCGACTCAAGTCGACGCAGCTCGTCCGCGTCACCATCACGCAATGCCAAGGGGGCAGCGGTTCGCATACCCCAGTCTCTCAAACAGAAAGAAACTTTTCGA